>DASTLT010000158.1:0-3482 GCA_035714625.1 Pseudonocardiaceae bacterium
ACCTGGACGTTGCCAGGCCTGACAGCGGCTGGTCACTGTGGCTGCTGGCCCTCGGGATCGGGTTCCTGGTCACGGCCTGACCCCGACCAACAGGTCAGCGGTCGTGGCTGGTGTTGGGACGCTGGCGCAGGATCCGCCGGCCGACGATCCAGGCGCTGGCGCCGTACCCGAGCGCGTAGATCAGCCCCAATCAGCCCCAGCCGATCGCCGGGCCGATCCCGGTCCGGCCAGCCCCCAAGATCCAGGCCGCACCATCGACGCGTAGTCGGATCACCGTGGCGACGCCGAGGGTGAGCCGACTACGCAGTCGAGCTAGGCGATCGACGGCTCCTGGGTCCCGGCGAGGGCCGGAGACGAAGTCCTGTAGCCCTTGACGATGAGATAGATGCCGATCCCCAACTCCCAAATGAACTCCGGGGCCACCAGCACCTGGAGCGGGCCCTCGGCCGGAACGACGCCCAAGATGACCAGCACGCCCACGCCGCTGACCAGCGGCCCACCGACCAGCCCCAACAAGGCAAAACGAGGGGGCACCAAGCCCGAGCGGTACATCAGCCACCCCAGGATCAGGCCGTTCCCGATGCCGGCGAAGACCCCCGGCCCGATCCGGAACGTCCACTCATAGATCGCGAAGATGCCCTGCCCGACCGCAGCGTCGATCCCAGGGGGCGCGTCCTGGCGGAGGGCCGAGACCGCGAGCATGCAGACAATGCCGATGGCGATGAAGGTGCACTCCACCACCCGCGCCGTCACATAGGCGACGGCGCCCGCTTCGTGCACGCGCTTGTGGATCGAGTACGGCACCACCGCCGTCCCGACGTTCGAGATGATGAGCAGCAGCTCCAGCACGGCTCCGATCCCGATCAGCGTCCGGGCATCGGTCCCCACGCCGGTGACGTAGCTCCCTTCGTTGTCGAGCACCGGAGCATAGAAGAAGAATCGCGCCGGGATCGAGGTCACGAAGGTGATGATCCACAACCACCCGGTGAAGGTCGCGATCCTCCGGTAGTTCATCCGGTCCCTCCCTCCTCTCCCATTCTGGGACATCTACCCCGGCGCACCTCAAACCACACGGGAGGAGTCAGTTCCATTCCGGCGGACCTCTCCGCGGGCAACGGCTCTGGAGGGCAAGACCTCCTGGCCGATCCGGACGCCGTCGCGGTAGGCGATCACCTCGGCCCGTTCGCGGTCCTGGGTCCGAACTTGCCAGGTGGCCCCTTGGGCGACGTAGAACACGCTCCCGGCGGTGGCGAACGCGAACGTGCCCGGCCGAAGCTCCCGGGCTTCGAGGTCCGTTCGACCGGCGATCCGCCGCTCCGGAGGGAGGTGGAGGTCCACCTCGGCGAGCGCGGCCTCGATGAGGACGTCGCGCGGCTCGAACCCCGAGGCGCTCATGCTCGCCCCCACACGCCCGGGTCGATCGACCACGTCACGGCGTCCCGCTCGGTCGCGGCCCAACCGACGATCACGGCGAACCCGTAGCCGTCCTGTCCCCACACCGGGTGGAGGCCCGCCGCTCGGCTCGCGGTCATGGGCGCAATACACATATTCCGTGGGGAAGTGAAGTCGTCAGTCCCCCCTCGGGTCGTCGTCGGACCATGAGCCGACACTTCCAGCCCAACAAACCAGTTGTTCTGGCGTCGGCTGGGAGGATCCTGCGGCAAGATCGACTCGGCGGGCTGATATACGAGTACGCGCAGGTCGCATGACGTGACCGATTAACTGGCACCCACACTGCCA
Organism: Pseudonocardiaceae bacterium; assembly: GCA_035714625.1. Taxonomy (GTDB): domain Bacteria; phylum Actinomycetota; class Actinomycetes; order Mycobacteriales; family Pseudonocardiaceae. The sequence goes on from DASTLT010000158.1 coordinate 1,741, forward strand.
CGCGCAGTCCGGAGATGAAGAAGCCCCACCAACCACAAGCTAGGATCGTGCGGCGCTGCTATGCCGGATCGCGACTCGGGGCGCTGACCGTGGACACGGCATACAGGGAGTCGAAGCGTTCTCGTGCTGCTGCATAGTGCGCCGCCCGACCTGGTTGAGGCCGATAGGTCCCCGCCATCGGGGAATCCGCACGACGGGTGTCCGGCGCCAGGGTCTCCAGGGCGAGGAGCGCGGTGCCGCGCAGGGTCGCCCGTTTCAGGGCCACATGCTCCACTGGCGTACCAACCGCGTCGGCAACGAGTTGCAACAGATGCGGTAGGCTCTGGGTGATCCGCCCGGAAGCAACGATCCGAGTGGCCGGGCCCGCAACGCTGGTCAGCTCCTCGACGACCCGGGCGTAGCTGACCGCGATGCCCTCCGCGCCTCCCCGGAAGATCGCCTCCGGACTTGTGCCCCCCGAGAGGTCGGCAATAACGGCTCGTGCGCTCGCAGCCCATCCGGTGCTGCGCTCCCCCGTGAGGAAGGGAACGACCGCAGGGCTATGGCGATCAGGCTCGGCAGCCAGGACCGCATCGAGAGCACCCTCGTCGTCTGGGAGGCGGAGGATCGCCCGCAACCACGCCACGAGCCGGCCGACGTCGTTGATCGCGCCGCCCAGCAGACTGCGGCGGGCGTCGATCCGATAGCACCACAAGCCGGACGGGATCTGCTCGGGGATGCCGGGCACCAGCACGCGGACGGCCCCGCTCGTGGCGGCGGCGGCGGCGATCGTCGAGGCGTCGGCCGCGCCAGTGCCCAGGTTGCTCGACAAGCCGTCCGCGACCACTGGGAACCAGGCGGCATCAGCCAGCGCAGGCCACCTGCTCGCCACCTGCGCACCGTCCACACCCTCGATCGGGATGCCCGGGTCCTGTACCGAGGAGAACTCGTCCACCCCGACGCCGCACGCCGCGAGCAGTTGATTGTCCCACCGACCCGTATGCCGGTCGAGCAGTCCTGTCCACGAGGCGGTCGGAGTGCCAGCGACCGTGGTGCCGAGCAGCCGCTGCTGGACGAACTCGCCGAGGGACAACCACCGGGACACCCGCCGAACCACATCGGGCTGGGTCTCCTGAAGCCAAAGCAGCCGCGGGGCCAGGTAGCTCGTGTGCAGCCGCGTCCCGGTGCGTTGCTGGACGGCGGCCTCGTCGAGCTGCTCGCGCAGCTGGTTCACGTAGGCCGCGCACCTACTGTCCGCGTACGTGTAGCAGGGGGTCAGCGCACCACCGTGCGCGTCGACGCCCACGAGCGAGGAGGCAAAGGTGTCGAACGCCACCCCGGCGACCGGGCTGCGAAGGTCTGCGCCGCTGAGGCGGTGGAGCAGCTCCTCGACCTCGCCGCACACTTGGTCGGAGTCGATCTGCGAGGTCCCATCGGCGTCGGAGGTGAACGCGTGCGCGAGCTTCGCTCGGCGGCCCACGGGGCGGCCGGTCGCGTCATAGATGCAGCCGCGCGTGGCCGTCGAGCCGACGTCAATGGCAAGAACGAGCGGCTCTTGCGCCTCGGCCAGCGTGACCGCGAAATGGTCGTGCGGAGCCATAGCTCATCCTCCCGCCGCTAGTCGGGTCATGCTTGGCCTGGATCCGGCGAACCACCTGTCATCGTGCCAGCCGGAAGGGTTGCGCGACGGGCGTTTCGCAGCGGCGGCAGCGTCAACAGGCCGGTCACCACCAGCACCACCACCAGCCCCATGCCCATGCCAG
>DASTLT010000159.1:0-15629 GCA_035714625.1 Pseudonocardiaceae bacterium
GTGGGCACCGGTGGGCGTGCCGCCCCTGGCGGCAGCAGGTCAACAGCGATCCGGTCGAACTCCTCGCCGTAGCCGGCTGCCTCGGTGCGGGCCAATCCACCCAGCTCAACCACGGTACCGTTGCCCCCGGCCGGAGTGGCGCGCACCCAGCAGCGGCGCCGTTTCACCGACAGTGACAGTCCGAGCCCGCCGAGCACGAGCACCGCGAAGCCCAGCACCCAGCCCTGGGTCGGATCGTGGGAGATCTGCAACGAGACGAACCGGGTCACCCCGTCGAAGCGCACCGCGGTGCCGTCGGGCAGGGTGAGTTGCTCGCCGGGGCGCAGGTTCTGCCGGGCGACCTGCCTGAGCCGTCCGGAGTCCACCATGGACTGGTCGATCGAGAAGATCGACTGGCCGCGTCCGGAGTTGTTACCCAGGTCGCCTTTGAGCACGTCGATCGCCACGGCCGGGTCGAGCAGGTCGGGGAACCCTGAGGTCAGCAGCGCACCCTGGAACACGGCGGTCGGGGCGAACAAACCGGTGATCGCGAGCTGGCGGGTGCGGCGCTGCGCGTCGTCGGTGACCCCGGGCGGGTCGAACTTGGTGGTGCCCTCGGCGAGCTGGGTGGCCCCATCCACCGGCCGCCACTGCACCACCGCGCTGCGGCGCTGGCCGTCCGGGAAGGTGACGGTGAACTGCGGCGCGTAGCCGTGCCCGAGCAGGTACACCCGGGAGCTGCTCACCCGCAGCGGCTCGTTGACCTGCAGGTGGTAGGGCCGCCAGGGGCCGGCCGCCCGATCGTCGCTGAAGAGGTCGTCACGGTCCTGGTAGCTGATCTCGGCCCGGAACTGCTCCGGCTGACCGGTGCGCAGGTAGGTCGGGGTGAAACTGTCGACCCGCACGCAGAACGGGTCGAGGTCGGTGCCGTCCACCGCCAGCCCGGGGCGGAACGAGTCGTAGGCCAGCGGGCCGGAGTTGCAGAACTGCGAGCCGTTGGCCAGCACGATCACCTGCCCCTCGTAGCCGACCAGCTTGCCGATCGCGAACGACACCAGCAGCCCGAGCAGGGCCAGGTGGAACACCAGGTTGCCGGCCTCCCGCAGGTAACCCCGCTCCGCGGACAGGGTACGAACGCCGCCGGGTTCGGCCCGCTCAGCGACCCGCCAGCCCCGCAGCCTGCGCCGGGCTCGGGTGCTGATCTCCTCCGGGCTGGCCGCGGACTCGGCTCGGGCGTGGTGCGGTAGCCGGCTCAGGTTACGCGGGGTGGCCACCGGTGCCCGGCGCAACTGCCGGGCGTACTCGACGGTGCGCGGCAGCACGCACCCCACCAGCGAGGTGAACAGCAGCAGGTAGATCGCGGCGAACCAGGGGCTGGCGAAGACCTCGAAGCAGCCCAGCCGGTCCAGGAACGGGGCCAGGGTCGGGTGCTGGGCCTGGTAGATCCGGACGCGGGCCGGGTTCAGGGAGTACTGCGGCAGCAGCGCGCCCGGCAATGCGGCCAGGGCCAGCAGGAACAGCAGCACCAACGCGGTGCGCATGCTGGTCAGCCCGCGCCAGGCGTTGCGCGCCCCGGCCAGCGCCCTGCCCAGCCACCCCGTCGCCCACCGCCCCGTCGTCCACCGCCCCGTCGTCCACCGCGTCATCAGAAACGGTGCCTTCAGATCGGTGTCTCGAAGCCGGATACCGGCCCTTGCAGCACCGCGACGAACTCCGCCCACAATCCCGTGACCAGCAATAATCCGACCCCGACCAGCATCGCCCCACCGCTTAGCTGCACTGCGCGGAGATGCCGGCGCAGCCAGTCCACCGCGCGCACCGCACGCCGGGCACCGAGCGCGACCAGCACGAACGGCCCCCCCAGGCCCAGGCAGTACGCACCGACCAGCAGCACCCCGCGGCCCAGGCCCTCCCCCGGGGTGCTCACCGCCAAGGCGATCACTCCGGCCAGCGTGGGCCCGAGGCAGGGCGTCCAGCCCAGCCCGAACACCGCGCCCAGCAGCGGGGCCCCGAGCACATGCCGGGGTCCCAGCCCGGCCCGGGGATGCAAGCGCAGGTCGCGCTGCAACGCCGGCACCAGCCCGACGAACACCAGCCCCATCGCTATCGTGACCACCCCGCCGACCCGCTGCAGGGTCAGCTCGTTGCGGCTCAGTCGATCCGCGACACCCAACGCGGTCACCACGGCCGCGGTGAACACCACCGAGAACCCGAGTACGAACAGCCCCACCGCGCCAAGCATCCGCGCGCGGCCCCTGGTGCGCTCCCCGTCCGGTGCGCTCCCAGCGTCGGCACCGACCAGCCCGGCAAGGTAGGCCAGGTATCCTGGCACCAGCGGGACCACGCACGGCGAGGCGAAGCTCACCGCCCCGGCCAGCACCGCCACCCCCGCCGCCAGCACCAGCGGCCCAGAGATAGCGAACTCGGTCAGTCCCACCCGGCCAGCGTAGGTCGGGGTAGCTCTTCAAGTACCACCAACCCCGGGCTGCAGCGCTCTCAACGACTACCAACCTCCGGGCATCAGGGCTGCTGCGCCCCTACAGCCCGCTCAGGCTCGCCTGCCCCGATTCGTCGAGCTGGTGCCAAACCCCCGTGCCAACGCTCGGTCATCTGTCGACGTACGGTGACACCCGTGAGGCCGCACTGGAGCACACCCGAGAGGCCATCCTCGGTGATCTCGAAGCTGGCGTACACGCAAGCTCGACACGGCGTACCCGCAAGCCCGACCCGCGGGGGTCAGGGGGGGTCGGTGGCGATGCGCTGTACCACTGGCAGGAGGTCGGCGGCGAGGAGTTGGCGGAGGAAGACGGCGGCGACCCGGTGCTCGCGGTCCAGGACGATGGTGAGGGGGACGACGGCGCGTGGGGCGCCACCCAGGGCGAACAGGGTGCGGGCGGGGGGGTCGTAGATCGAGGGGTAGGTCAGGCCGAAGTCGCGGGCGAAGTCGGCGCCGGCCTGGCGGCTGTCTCGCACGTTGATCCCGACGAACTGCACGCCCTGGGCGGCGGTGGCGTCGGCGACCCGCACCAGGTCGTCGGCCTCGGACCGGCACGGCCCGCACCAGGAGCCCCAGACGTTGAGCACCACGACCTGGCCCCGATAGTCGTCCAGTGAGATTGTCCTGCCGGGCTCGGTGAGGCTGTCGCCGGACAGCTCGCCGACCGTGCCGCGGGTGGCGGGTGGGTCGTAGAAGATGTCGGTCTTGCCGCCTGGGGTGACGAACTCGAAGCTGCCGCCGCGGGCCACCGCGTCGGTGCCGGTGGCGCAACCGGCCAGCATCGACCCGGCCGACACCAGCGCGACCAGCAGCGCGGCCAGGAGCAGCAGCGCGTGGCCCAGGGGCGAGGTACCAGCCGGAGTCCGGCGACGACGGCTCATGCTCCGGTCACCCGCGGATCAGACTGGCCGACCGGCTCGGTGTAGCTCATCTCGACCAGCTCCCCGTCAGTGAACACCAGGCTGGTCAGCGAGGCCAGGGCGCACTGCCGCCGCCGCGGGTCGTGCCAGAGCCGTTGCCCGGCCAGGTACCGGCGCACCGTCCAGATCGGCAGTTGGTGGGAGACGCACACCGCCTCGTGGCCCACCGCCTGCTCGCGGGCGCGGTGCACCGCGGCCAGCGTGCGCGCCGCGACCTTCTGGTAGGGCTCCCCCCAGGACGGCCGGAACGGGTTGCGTAACTGCGGCCAGTACCGCAGGTGGCGCAGCACCCCGTCGCCGACCGACACCCGGGCCCCCTCGAACACGTTGTCCGCCTCGATCAACCCCTCGTCGGTGCACAGCTCGACGCCGTGCTGGGCGCTGATCGGCTCGGCGGTCTGCCGGGCCCGCAGCAACGGCGAGGTGACGACGTGCACCACGTCGCGGTCGCCCAGATGCGCGGCGACCAGCTCGGCCTGCCGGACGCCGAGGTCGGAGAGCCCGAAACCGGGCAGCCGGCCGTAGAGGATGCCTTCGGGATTGCGCACCTCGCCGTGCCGCAGCAGGTGCACGACGGTGCGGGTCATGGCGCGGGCTCCGCGACCTGGGCGGCTGCCCGGGCGGCCGGTCCGGCCGCCGCGGCGATCACCTCGAAGGCATCGTCATCCAGGGCCGCGGAGACGAACCAGGCTTCGAAGGCACTGGGCGGCGGGTAGACCCCGCGCTCGAGCAGGGCATGGAAGAACGCCGGGAACCGCCAGGTCTGGCTGGCCGCCACGGCCGCGTAGTCGCGTACCGGGCCGGTCTCGGTGAAGAACACGCTGAGCAGCGAGCCGGCGTTCTGCACCACATGCGGGACGCCCTCGGCGTCCAGCGCCTCGTCGAGCAGCCCGGCCAGCCGGGTGGCGGCGACGTCCAGCCGGGCGTAGACCTCCCGGTCGGCGGCCCGCAGGGTGGCCAGGCCGGCAGCCACCGCGACCGGGTTGCCGGACAGCGTGCCCGCCTGGTACACCGGCCCGGCCGGGGCGAGCCGGGCCATCAGCTCCGCGGCGCCACCGAACGCGGCGGCGGGCAGCCCACCGGACATCACCTTGCCGAAGGTGTAAAGGTCGGCGGGCACCTGCTCCAGCCCGTACCAGCCCGCAGCCGAGACCCGGAACCCGGTCATCACCTCGTCGAGCACCAGCAGCGCGCCGTGCGCATGGCACACCTCGCGCAACGCGGCGTTGAAACCGGGGTCGGGTGGCACCGCGCCCATGTTTCCCGCGGCCGCCTCGGTGATCAGGCAGGCGATCTGCTCACCCCGCTCGGCGAACACCGCATGCACCGCGTCGAGGTCGTTGTAGGGCAGCACGATCGTGTCGGAAGCCTGGGCTCCGGTGACTCCCGGGCTGGTGGGCAGCCCGAAGGTGGCGACGCCGGACCCGGCGGCGGCGAGCAGCGCATCGACGTGCCCGTGATAGTGCCCGGCGAACTTGACCAGCACCGAGCGCCCAGTGACGCCGCGGGCCAGCCGGATCGCGCTCATCGTCGCCTCGGTGCCGGAGTTGACCAGGCGGACCTGCTCGACCGGCTGGACCCGGCGCACGATCTCCTCGGCCAGCTCGACCTCCCCGATGGTCGGCGCACCGAAGGACAGGCCACCGGACGCGGCGGCCCGCACCGCGTCCAGCACCGCGGGGTGCGCGTGCCCGAGGATCATCGGCCCCCAGGAGGAGACCAGGTCCACGTACCGGTTCCCGTCCACATCCCACAGATAGCCGCCCGCCGCGCGGGTGATGAACCGCGGCGTGCCGCCGACCGCGCGGAAAGCCCGCACGGGGGAGTTCACCCCGCCGGGGATCACGGCACTGGCCCGCTTGAACAACCGGGCCGACTCGGTGACCGTCACGCCCGCCAGTCTCCCCCAACCGAACTGATCTTGTTGTGATGGGGCGGCACGACGCCCCGACCCAGAGTAGCATGCTGATTGACGAATATGACGGGCAGGGAGGTCGAGATGCCGCAATACCGTAAGGGGACCGTGCTCACCTGCGAGCATGCGGACTGTGACTGCCGGGTTCGCATCGAGGAGGAGTGCCACTGCCCCACCGGCGGGGACTCCTACATGTGCGCCTGCGGGGCGCCCCTGGTCGAGGTGGCTGAGGCCAGTGCCGGAGCACCCGGCCCCGTTTAGCCGCCCCTTGCGCCACGAGCACCACACCCACGAGCGTCACCGTCCCACGGCCAGCACCGCCGCCGCAGCGCGTCCAGGAGCAGCAGCCCGGCCAGGGTGGCGGCGGTGGTGGCGGCCAGCCACCACCGCCCATCGACGCGGGTGAGGTCGACGCCGTCCTGCACGGTTACCAGCGTGCTACGTCGCCAGCACCACCCGGTCAGCCCGCCCAGTGCGCCAGCGACAAGCACCTCTACCAGGACCAGCGCAACGCGGCGGGGGCCGGCCAGGCGGAGGGATGAGGAACTCACGTCCCTACGATGCCACCAGTGCCGACAGCGCGGAGCACGGGCAAGGCACTCCGCGTCGCCCGCAGGCGTGCTTCTAGTCGTGCTCGGCATCGTCCGCACTACTAAAGGCTCGGCAGAGGAGACCAGGGCTGCTCTTGACGTACTGCTCGGCGGAGTAGCCACTGCTGTCGGAAGCGTACTTCTCTCGTACCGGGAAGCTGGTATCCCGCCAGGAAGCAATGCGAGAGGTCCGCTCGCAATTGGGCCTGGCGAACCGAAACCTTGGGCCGGCATCCGGCCAGCTTAGTCGCGCGGTGGAGCAGTCCCAGAGTCGTGAGATGTCCCCGCAACCGGATTCGCCTTGGTCTCCCAGGCGACCACAATGATCTACGGCCAAGTCAGCGCGATCCAAAATATCCTTGGCGACAAGTTCGACGCCGAAGATCTTTTGTTTCCCAGTTAGCGAACTCGAAAGTCTGGCGCGGCGCTTAGCGCAGAAGGGTAGCAGCGGCCAAGAAGTGCCTGGGTTCAGGCTGGGTGGTGGGCGGAGCGGGTGCGGAACCAGGCGTTGCTGCTCGGCACGAACTGCAGCACGAGCGCCAGCAACACCAGCGGCGCGGGCAGCAGCACGATCAGCACCCCGAGCACCCCGAGCACGGTCACCGTGATCCGCGCCCAGTTCGCGCCACCGAGCAGCAGCGTCCCGAAGACGATCGTGAGCAGGCCCACCGCGACGGCGGCCAGACCGGTGCCGATCAGCAGTTGCTCGATCGCCTCCTCGCTGATCTGCACTTGAGATTTGGCAAACAGGTCCGCGAGGGCATTCTTGGCCTCCTGGGTCCGGGCCGCGGCCACCGTCACCGCACCTGAGAAGATCAATATCAGGCCGGCCAGCAGCCAGCACACCACGGCGGCGACCACGGTACCGGGCCGGGTCACCGGCGCCGGCGGCAGCGGACCACCGGCCGGGCCGGGCCAACCCGCAGGCGGCGAGCTCGGGGCCAGCGGCAGGTCGCCGGAACGGGAGGCGTACGGATCCTGCGGTGTGCTCATGGCACGACCGTAGCGGCGCAGGATGCAGTCAGTGCAACCAGCCTGCGGCCGGCACCGCCCAGTAGGTCAGCACCAGGTCCGCCCCGGCCCGGCGGGCCGAGGTCAGCATTTCCAGCACCGTGCGCCGCCGGTCCAGCCAGCCGCGGGCCACCGCCGCCTCCACCATCGAGTACTCGCCGGAGACCTGATAGGTGGCGACCGGGACGTCGGAGATCTCGGCGACCGCGCGCAGCACGTCCAGGTAGGACATCGCGGGCTTGACCAGGACGACGTCCGCGCCCTCGGCGAGGTCGAGGGTGGTCTCCCGCAGCGCCTCCCGGACGTTGCCGGGATCCTGCTGGTAGGTCAGCCGGTCCCCGGTGAGCTGCGACTCCACCGCGTCCCGGAACGGGCCGTAGAACGCCGAGGCGTACTTGGCGCTGTAGGCCAGGATGCCGGCGTCGGGGTGCCCGGCGGCATCCAGTGCCGCCCGGATCGCACCGACCTGGCCGTCCATCATGCCGCTGGGTCCCACCAGGTGCGCGCCCGCCTGCACCTGGGTCACCGCCATCCGGGCGTACGCCTCGAGGGTGGCGTCGTTGTCCACCCGCCCGGCGGCGTCGAGCAGGCCGCAGTGGCCGTGGTCGGTGTACTCGTCCAGGCAGGTGTCGGCCATCACCACCAGGTCGTCGCCGACCTCGGCGCGCACCTCGCGCAGCGCCGTGTTGAGCACGCCTTCGGGGTCGAGGCCCCCGGAGCCGGTGGCGTCCTTACCGGCGGGCACCCCGAACAGCATGATCCCCCCGACGCCCGCCGCCACCGCCTCGGCGGCGGCCTTGCGCAGCGAGTCGCGGGTGTGCTGGACGACCCCGGGCATGGAAGGGATCGGGATCGGCTCGGTGGCGCCCTCCTTGACGAACACCGGCAACACGAGCTGGCGCGGCATCACCGTCGTCTCGGTCACCAGCCGCCGCATCGCGGCGGTGGTCCGCAACCGCCGCGGCCGGCTCGTCGGGTACATCGGGACCTCGGGTCCTCGTGAGTGCGGAACAGTGTTATAAGCCCGAATGCCACTCACGAGCGTGACGCGCTCCCGAGCGTGACGCGCTCACGGGCGGCTGCGCCGCCCCTTGGCCTTGCGGGGTGGGGGCAGCGCGCCTGCAGCGCGGAGCTGGGCGGCGTGCTCGGCCAGCGCGTCGACCAGGGCGCCGACTTGGGCCACCTCGGGCTGCACGTCGACCCGCAGGCCGAACTCGACCGCGGTCTCGGCGGTGGCCGGGCCGATGCAGGCGACGATGGTGCGGGCGTGCGGCTTGCCGGCGATCCCGACCAGGTTGCGCACCGTGGAGGAGGAGGTGAAGCAGACCGCGTCGAACCCACCCGTCTTGATCATCTCGCGGGTCTCGGCGGGCGGGGGGGCGGCCCGCACGGTGCGGTAGGCGGTCACGTCGTCAATCTCCCAGCCGCGCTCCCGTAAGCCCGCGGCGAGGGTCTCGGTGGCGATGTCGGCCCGGGGCAGCAGCACCCGGTCCACCGGGTCGAGAATGTCGTCGTAGGGTGGGAAGTCGGCGAGCAGCCCGTCGGAGGACTGCTCACCGGAGGGCACCAGCTCCGGGTTGATGCCCATCGAGCGCACCTTCGCCGCAGTGGCCTCCCCCACGCAGGCGATCTTGACGCCGGAGAACGCCCGGGCGTCCAGGCCGAACTCGACGAACTTCTCCCAGACCGCGCGCACCGCGTTGGTCGAGGTGAACACCACCCACTGGTAGCGCCCGTCCACCAGCCCCTTGACCGCGCGCTCCATCTGCGCCGGCGAGCGGGGCGGCTCGACCGAGATGGTGGGGACCTCGACGGGCACCGCGCCGTGCATGCCGAGGCGCTCGCTCATCACCCCCGCCTGCTCCTTGGTCCGCGGCACCAGCACCTTCCAGCCGTACAGCGCCCGGGACTCCCACCAGGACAGCTTGCCGCGCTGCCCGACCACCGAGCCGACGGTGACCACCAGCGGGCCGGTGAGCTCGGCCGCGTCGGAGCTGAGCGCGGCGAGCGTGGTGTCCACGGTGCGCTGGCTGGGCTCGGTGCCCCCGGCGGTGACCGCGACCGGGGTCTGCGCCGCCAGCCCGTGCTCGACCAGCGACGAGGCCGCCTCGGCCAGGTGCGAGGCGGTGGCGTGCAGCACCAGCGGGCCCGCCGCGGCGGCCAGCGCCGACCAGTCCACCCCGGTGCGCACGTCGGCCTCGGTGTGCCCGGAGCCCAGCGGCACCCCGGCGTAAGCCGGCACGGCGGTGCTCAGCGGCACCCCGGGAACCACCTCGAACGGCACCGAGGTGCGGGCCACCGCCAGCGCCTCGGTCATCACGGCGTCGGCGGTCAGCGGGTCACCGGACACCAGGCGCACCACCGTGCGCCCGTTTCTGGCCTCCGCGGCCAGATCCTTCGCGACGTCGCCGGGCTCGCCCACTGCGGGGCGCACCTCGGCGCCGTCCGCGGCCAGCGCGAGCACGTCGGCGGGCACATCCGGATCGGTCACCAGCAGCGCCGCAGAGGTCAGCAACTGCTGCGCGCGCACGGTCAGCAATCCGGGATCTCCGGGACCGGCGCCCACGAAGGCGATGCGTCCGGTCGTGGTCTTGCGGGCACGGCTCATCTACGTCTCGTTTCGGCGTCGGGCTTCTCCCCCGGGCGGCGCCGCGCCGGGTGTTGCCCCCAACGCGCCGGCCCCAAGGTCCAGCAACTCGGCCGCGACCTGGCGGCCGAGCTTGTCGGCATCGATCAACTCCCCGATAGCGGACGCCCTGATCATGTCATCGTCCGCGGTCGCGGCGACACCCCGCAGGGACAGCCGCCGCACGACCCGTTCCTCGTCATCCAGGTCCTCGACCAGATCGGCGAGCGCCCCGACCGGGGCGCTGCAGCCGGCCTCCAACGCGGCCAGCAAGGCCCGCTCAGCGGTCACCGCGGCACGTACTCCCGCGTCGTCGAGGACGCCCAGCAGTTGCGTGGTGTCCCGGTCGGCGGCCCGGCACTCGCAGGCCAACGCGCCCTGCCCGGGTGCCGGCAGCATCTGCAGTGGGTCGAGCAACTCAGTGGCCTCGCCGATCCGGCCCAGCCGGGCCAGCCCCGCCGCAGCGACCACCACCCCATCAAGATCCCCCTCGGCGACCCGGCGCAGCCGCGAGTCGACGTTGCCCCGGATGGCCTTGACCTCCAAGCCCAGCCCCAGTGCCCGCAACTGGGCGGTACGCCGCGGCGACCCGGTGCCGAGCACCGAGCCGGTGGGCAGCTCGCCCAGCATCAGCCCGTCCCGAGCCACCAGCGCGTCGCGGGGATCCGCCCGTTGCGGCACCGCGGCCAGCACCAGCCGGGGGTCCGGTGCGGTCGGCAGGTCCTTGTACGAATGCACCGCGGCGTCGATCTCCCCGGCCACCAGCGCCTCGCGCAGGGCCGAGACGAACACCCCGACCCCGATCTCGGCGATCGGCGCCGCGGAGGCGTCCCCGGCGGTGCGGACTGGCACGATGCGCACCACCGCTCCGGTGGCCCGTAGCTGCGCCGCCACCCACTCGGTCTGGGCCAGGGCCAGCGCGCTGCCCCGGGTGCCCAGCCGCAACACCGGTGTCATCGGTCCCCCCCACCCCGACGTGGAGTGATCCCGGCAACCGTGGCGGGAGCCTGCGGGTCCAGCGCGAACAGCTCCCGTAGGGCGTCGGCGTAGGCCTGGCCGCTGCCGGTCTCGGCGAGCTGCTTGACCCGGACGGTGGGGGCGTGCAGCAGCTTGTCGACCACCCGCTGCACGGTGCGGGCCAGTTCGTCGCGCACCTGCGGGGCGAGCCCGGGTAGCCGGCCGTCCAGCCGCAGCAGCTCCGCGTGCACCACCTCGGCGGCCCGCCTGCGCAGCGCGGTCACTGTCGGGGTGACCTCGGCGCTGCGCTGGGCCACCAGATAGCTGCGCACCTCCTCGCTGACGATCCGCGCGGCGCGGTCGACGGCGCTGGACCTGGTGCCGCATTCCAGCCGCCGAGCCAGCGTGGTGAGGTCGATCAGGGTGACGCCGGGCAGCTCGCCGATGCCGGCCTCGACGTCGCGGGGCAGCGCCAGGTCGCACACCACCAGCGGGGCTGTGCTGTGCTGGCGGGCGGTGGCCACCTGGGTGGCGTCGAGCACCGGGTCGACCGCTCCGGTGCAGCAGACCACCAGGTCCGCGGTGGCCAGCGCGGTGGGCAGGCGGTCCAGCGCGATCGGCCGGGCGGGGGTGCCCTCGGCCGCGCACAGCGCGGCCAGCTTCTGCGCGCCGGCAGGGCTGCGGTTGGCCAGCACGATCTCGGCCACCCCGGCCCGGCGCAGCTTGGCCGCCACCAGGGCGCCCATCGACCCGGTGCCCACCACCAGCGCCCGGCGCCCGGCCAGCCCCGGCCCGCGGCCGCCGGCCAGCACCGCGGCGGCATCGGCCAGCGCCTCGGCGACCACCGAGGCGCCCTCGGTGGCGATTCCGGTCTCGGCATGTACCCGCTTGCCGACCCGCAGCGCCTGCTGGGCCAGCTCGTGCAAGGTGGCACCGAGGGTGCCGGCCTGCTCGGCAGCCGCGTATGAGGTCCGCAACTGGCCGAGGATCTGCGGCTCGCCGACCACCATCGAGTCCAACCCGCAGGCCACCGAGAACAGGTGCTCGACCCCCGCGGCGGCGTAGTGCACGTAGAGGTGGGCGGACAGCTCGTCCAGCGCCATCCCGGACTGGCGGGCCAGTACCGCGGTGATGCCGTCCAGCCCGCCGTGGAAGGTCTGCACGACCGTGTAGATCTCCACCCGGTTGCAGGTGGACAGCACCAGCGCCTCGGCGAGGTGCTCGTGCTCGAGCAGCTCGCCGAGGATCTTGTCGGTCTCGGCGAAGGGCACCGCGATGCGCTCCAGCACCGCGACCGGAGCGGTCCGGTGGGACATGCCGACGACGAGCAGGCTCACCTGATCACCGCGATCCCCTCGATCGGTCCTACCACTGGTTCTACCACTGACTCAGCGGAGAGCTCGGCCACGGTGAGAACCTCGTCGGCACCGCGGCGACGGGCCTCGTGGAACGACAGGATCTGCATCTCCACCGCGAGATCTACCTTGCGCACGACGACATCATCGGGCACCTGCAGCACCACCGGGGCGAAATTGAGAATGCACCGGACCCCACCGGCCACCAGCAGGTCGCACACGGTCTGCGCGGCCGCGGCCGGGGTGCAGACCACTCCGATGGTCACCCCCCGCTGGGCACACACACTGGGAATGGCGTGGATGTGATGGACCGAAAGCCCGCCGACTGAGATGCCGATCAGGTCCTCGTCGATGTCGAACAGCGCGGCGACCGGGAAGCCCCGGCTGGGAAAGCCTGGGTAGTTGGCCAGTGCGTGGCCGAGGTTGCCGATGCCGACCACCGCGACGCAGTGGTGGCGGGTCAGCCCGAGCAGCTTCTCCAGGTGTTCGACCAGGCGCGCCGTGTCGTACCCGACCCCCCGGACGCCGTAGGAGCCCACGTATGACAGGTCCTTGCGCAGCTTCGCCGAGTTCACCCCAGCCACCCGGGCGAGTTCCTCGCTGGAGATGGTGGTCACCCCCCGCTCGTGCAGCGAGGTGAGCACCTGCAGGTAGAGGGCCAGCCGGGCGACCGCCGCCTCGGGCACGGCCCGGGCGCGGGGCCGCTCGGGCAAGGCCCGGTCGCGGGGCCGGACGGGGGGGACGGTATCCAGGTGCGCTGCGGGTGGCCGCGGCGCCGGCCCGGCAGGTGGCGGGTCCGGCGGCGCGGCATGCTGGGCGGGAAGGTCTGCTCCGACCGGTCGGGCAGCGTCCCTGCCGTACCGTCCGTGCTGCTGCACCGTCGCGATTCCTCTCGGATCTCTCACGAGCACCGTCGGCCGCGCCGTGGGTCTGGGGCTGCCTTGCTCGGGCCGGGGGCTCGGGGTTCGGTGCCGACTGCCTGCCAGCGTCCGGCGGCGCACTCCCACGGTAGCCGCTTGTGAACGCACGAACAAAGTCACGCCCGGCGCCCCGCGTGACGAGGGGCGGTCCCGGGTGGGACCGCCCCTCGTGAGGGTGCCGAGATGCCGGTCAGGACGCCGGCTGCAGCACCTTGTCGATCAGGAACACGGTGGCGTTCGCGGTGGGCACGTTGGCGCAGACCACGTTGGCGGTCACCCCGCCGGAGGAGACGGTCAGCGCGCCGGGCGCGGTGCCGCCGATGGTCAGCTCGGAGCCCTGCACGCTGGTCACCGTGCCCGCTTCGCGCAGACCCGCGGCGTCATAACGGGTCCCCACCACGTGGGTGGTCAGGATCATGGACAGTTGGCTGCTGGGCTGCGCCACATCGGGGGCGGTGGTGAGCTTCGTGACGGTGCCCGGGGGCAGCGCCTCGAACGCCGAGTTCACCGGAGCGAACACGGTCCACGCCTCGCCGCCGTTCAGGGTGTCCACCAGATTCGCCGCCTTGACTGCGGCGACCAGGGTGGACAGCAGCGGGTTGTTGCTCGCGGCGGTGGCCACCGGGTCGTCGACCATGCCCTGGGCCGAGCCCTCACCCGCGGTCGGGACCTGGCTGCAGGCCGGGCCGGTGATGTCCGAGATGGTGGTCACGCCCTTGGTGGCCGCTGTGGTGGACTCCGAGCTCGGCGGGCCAGGCTCGCTGATCGGCGCGGAGGTGGGCGCGGCGGCCGGTTCCGCCGAGCTGCTGCACGCACCGAGCGCAATGGTCAGTGCCGCCATGGCACCGACCGCGGCCAGTCGCTGGATCTTCCTCACTTGGACCTCAACTCCTCATCGCGGGACTACCCGGACGGTCCGGGCATTACCTTCCTTAGTTCGGCTGCCGAGCGCCGCCGGTTCACCCCAGCGGGTCACGAAACGGATACATTCGCCCAGATCAGTGCGACTGTATCCTCCTCAATAGACTTAGTCCTCATCGGACTGTGAAGCGGACCGAGTGCCAGCCGGTGGCACCGTCCGGGATCGGTGGCTCGCGGTCCGCGGTCTGGGTGTACCCGGTCTTGTCGGTGGCCCGGACCTCGGCGACGTGCAGCCCCGGCGCCAGCCGTCCTGGCCGCAGCCGCCACATCCGCCAGGTGTCCAGGTTGACCTCAGTGGCCAGTTCCGCCGGCTGCCAGGCACCACGGTCGAACCGCACCTCGACCTGCTCGATGCCCCTGGTCTGCGCCCAGGCGATGCCGGTGATCGGGCTGTCCGGGCCGACGGTCCCGAACGAGCGGGGGTGGTCGATCCGGGACATGGTCTTGATCGGCGCCCGCTGCGCCCAGTCGCGCTGCAGCCAGTACGCCTGTTTCGCGTCGAACGTGGTGAGCTCCAGGTCGACAAGCCACTTGGTAGCGGAGACGAACCCGTAAAGCCCAGGTACCAGCATCCGGACCGGGAAGCCGTGCTCGATCGGCAGCGGCTCGCCGTTCATCCCGATCACCAGCATGGCCTCGCGGCCCGGTTCGAGGACGGTCTCGGTGGGGGTACCGCAGGTCCACCCGTCCACGCTGGTGGTGAGCACCTGATCGGCCCCCGGCGCGGGGCCCGCCTCGGCCAGCAGGTCGGCCAGCAGCACCCCGGTAAAGTTGGCGGTGGAGATGTAAGGCCCGCCGATCTCGTTGGACACGCAGGTCAGCGTCACGGTGCGCTCGATCAACCGGCGCGCGGTCAGCTCCGCCCAGTCCAGACTGAGCTCCCGGTCCACCATCCCGTGGATCCGCAACCGCCAGTCCTGCGCGCGCAGCTTCGGCAGGGTGAGGTTGACATCCACCCGGTAGAAGTCCCGGTTCGGGGTGATGAAGCTCGGTGAGCCATCCGCCACGAAGTCGGCCCCCGGCGGGATCGGTGGTGCCGGGACGTCGGGCACGATCCGCCCGAGCGCCCGCCGGGACTCCTCGACGCCGCCGCGCGCGCTCAGCACCTGCCCCCCGACCGCAGCCAGGCCAGCCCCCACCGCGACCCCAGCCGACCCGGCGAACAGCCTGCGGCGGGACATCCCCGGGGAACCGGGGTCAGCGACCGGTTCCGGAGCGGCCACACCGAGACGGTGCAGGGCGAGGAACACCCCGATCCCGGCGAGCAGGGCGACCAGCGGGACGAGCACGGCGAGCCCGCCGGCCGTCGGACGGGACTGCACCGCGATCCCGCCCAGCACACCGAGCCCGGCGAGCAGAGCCACTCCAGGCAGGCTGGAGCGCCGCGACAGCAGCCCGGCGAGCACCCCGAACAGGCCGACCACCACCCCCATGCCGATCAGCAGGACAAGCTTGTCGTTGCTGCCGAAGGTGCGGATAGCGAAGCCCTTGAGCCAGGCCGGGGTGAGGTCGATCGCGCTGTCGCCCACCGCGAGCAGCGGCGACGCGGTCGGCGACACCACGCCGGCCACCAGATGACCCACCCCCACCGCCACGGCGACCGACAGCAGGCCGATCAGCGCGGCCGTGGGCAGGGAAAGGCGGGACGGTCCGGTGCGCGAGCTCATGCCTCATCCTTCGACACCCCGGCTACAGACGGTTCGCCGGGTGACCCGATCGTGACCCAGCGCTCACCGCGCGAGCGCGGCCCGCAGCCGCTGCTCCTCCACCTTCCAGTAGCCGTGCTCGCACCCGTCAATCAGGATCACCGGGACCCGGTCGCCGTACTCGGCGCGCAGCTCAGGGTCGCCGTCCACGTCGCTGGTACGCCACCGCACGCCCAGCTCGGCGCAGATCCGCTCGACGTCCTCGCGCGCCACCGCGCAGGCATGGCACCCG
>DASTLT010000160.1:0-6837 GCA_035714625.1 Pseudonocardiaceae bacterium
CCGGGAACGTCACGGGGGCAGCGTGCTGTGCGCCTTCGACATCCCGCGCGAGCAGATCTGCGCCTATGGGGTGTTCGCGGTGGACGACACCGACGATCCGGACATCAAACGGGTCCGCGGGATGGTGGAGAAACCGCTGCCGGACACGGCGCCGTCCACGTTAGCCGCGGCCGGCCGCTATCTGCTGGACCGGGCGGTCTTCGCGGCGTTGCACCAGATCACTCCCGGCGCGGGTAGCGAGTTGCAGCTCACCGACGCCGTGGCGGCGCTCATCGACGACGGCCATCCGGTGCACGTTGTGGTGCACCGCGGCGAGCGACACGACCTCGGTAATCCGGCGGGGTTCCTGCGTGCCGCAGTGGACTTCGCGCTCGCCGATGCCGATATTGGCCCCGGTCTGCGGACATGGTTGCAGGGCAGGCTGGAGCAGGAGACCGCGTGAGGTCGCTGGACGAACAGCTCGGGCGGGTGCTGGAGGCCGCGGTACGTCCGGCACCGGTGCGGGTTGCGATCTCCGAGGCGTTGGGGATGCTCTGCGCCGAGGACGTGGTCGCCCTGCGCTCGCTGCCCGGTTTCGACCAGGCGGCAATCGACGGGTACGCGGTGCGCAGCGTGGACGTCAAGCAGGTCCCGGTCACCCTGCCGGTGGTCGGGGAGATCGTCGCGGGGTCGCTGCAGCCGCTGCGGCTGCAGCCCGGCCAGGCGGTACGGGTGGCCACCGGGTCGGCGTTGCCCACGCTGGCCGACGCGGTGGTCCCGCTGGAGCACACCGAGAACGGGGCGCAGCGCGGCGCGCTGGTCACCGTGGCCCGCGCGGTGCCGTCCAAGGCATTCGTCCGTCGTGCCGGGGAGGACGTGCAGAACGGCGACCTCGCGGTGCGCGCAGGCGCGGTGATCGGGCCGGCGCAGGTGGGGCTGCTCGCCTCGGTGGGGCGGGCCAGGGTGCGGGTGCATCCGCGGCCCCGACTGTCAGTGCTGGCGGTCGGCGAAGAGCTGGTGGACGTCGACCGCATCCCGGGCACCGGGCAGGTCTACGACGTCAACTCCTACGCGCTGGCCGCAGCGGGCCGTGACGCGGGTGCCGACGTGCACCGGGTCGGGATCGTGCCCAGCGACCCCGGCCGGCTCCGCGAGGTGGTGGAGAGCCGGCTGCTGCTCTCCGAGATCGTGGTGCTGACCGGCGCCGCGGGCGGGGCGATCGGAGACGACGTGCTGGCCGCGTTGGCCGACCTTGGCGAACTGGACCTCAGCCGGGTGGCCATGCACCCCGGGTCGGTGCAGGGCTTTGGGCGACTCGGCCCGGACTCGGTGCCGACCTTCCTGCTGCCAGGCAACCCGATCAGCGCGCTGGTGGTGTTCGAGGTGCTGGTGCGGCCGCTGATCCGGCTCGCGCTGGGCAAGCGCAACCCCCACCGGCGCACCGTCATCGCCCGGTTGCTGTCCCCGGTGACGTCCCCCGCGGGGCGCCGCAGCTTCCTGCGCGGCCAGTTGCTGCGCGACCCCGAGACGGGCGAGTACCTGGTGCAGCCCCTCGGCACCTCCGGGGCCCACCTGCTGGCCTCGCTGGCCGAGGCCAACTGCCTGATCATCGTCGACGACGCGGCCACCGAGGTGCCGGTCGGCGAGGAGGTTGCGGTGAGTTTCCTCGCCCAACGGGGCTGAGTCGCCGTGCTCTGGTCCGGCCCGGAGGGGCGCCATCCTGGCTGGCCGGCCCGGCTGGGGCCGTTGTGGGTCCCGGCGGGGCAGGTTGCACTGCGCCCGGTCCGGCTCCGGGACGCCTCGGCGTGGAGCCGGCTGCGGCTGCGGGACGAGGCGTACCTGCGGGACTGGGAACCCGAGGCGACCGGTACCTGGGCGGAGCGGCACACCCCGCTGGCCTGGCCAGCGCAGTGTGCCGGGCTGCGGGCGATCGCCCGGCGCGGGCTGGCGCTGCCCTTCGTGATCGTGCTGGACGGGCGGCTCGCGGGGCAGCTCACCGTGGGCAACATGGTGCGCGGCGCGTTGCAGTCGGCCTGGGTCGGGTACTGGGTCGACTCCACGGTGGCCGGATACGGCGTGGCCACCGGGGCGGTGGCGCTGGCGGTGGACCACGCTTTCGGCTCGGTCGGGCTGCACCGGATCGAGGCCACCGTGCGCCCGGAGAACGCGGCCAGCCTGCGGGTGCTGGCCAAGCTCGGGTTCCGTGACGAGGGACTGCTGGTGCGCTACCTGCAGGTCGACGGCGTCTGGCGGGACCACCGATTGCTCGCGGTAACCAGTGAGGAAACCGGCCCCGGCCTGGTGACCCGGCTGATCAGCGAAGGCCGCGCCCGCTAACCCCCTCCCCGGCATGTCGGGCTCCCCTATACGGCGTGTCGGGCTCTCAGGTACGGCGTTTCGGCGTCTGGTGTACGCACTCAGCCCCGGCGCGCCTGCGCGGCTGCTGGGGCTGTTGTGGCTACCGTGACGCCCGGTAGTGGCGACAGCTTGTGACAACTGACCGGGAGGCGCGGCGTGCCCAGCTCGCTGATCTTCGCGGCGCTGGCGGCGGCATGGCTCGTCGTCCTCGTCCCGATGATCGCGAAGCGGCGCCAGGAGGTGGTCCGGACCACGGAGTCCGTGCTGGCTTCCCGGGTACTGCACCGGCAGGACGCTTATCGTGCAGCGTTCGAGCACGACCAGGAGGTGCCCATGATGGGCGAACGGATCGCCGAGTCCGAGTGCTCCCCGGACGAGCGGCAGTACCGGCCAGGCCGCGGGGGCTACGACCCGGAGGCCGCCGCGCTGGCGGCCCGGGAGCGGTACCTGTTCCGGCAGCGGGTGGTACTCGGACTGCTGCTCGGGACGGTCGCCACCCTGCTGCTCGGCCTGGTCGCATCCAGCGTGTTCTGGTGGATGCACGCCGCGCTGGACGGCGCACTGGTCGGCTACCTTGGCTACCTGCGCCGCCAGGTCCGGATCGAGGAGGAAGTACGGCGTCGACGGGCCGCGCGGATGGCCGGTTCCCGAGCCAGGTCCATGCCCCTCGCTGATGACCTGGGGGAGCCGCGCCACCCGCCGCACCGGCGGCCGCAGTACGACCCGCGGCGCCATGAGCAGCCTGGTTTGGATCTGCGGTACGAGCAGCCGTGGGATGAGGGGTTGCTGGACGAGGAGCTGCCGGTGGGTGAGCCGCCGGTGCCGCCGGTCGCCCCACCTTCGCGAGCCCACCCGACCGCAGTCGCGCTCGACCTCGACGACGAGGACCCCATGTTCGACGAGCTGGACCCGAGCTTCCAGCCACGCTACCGGCGAGCGGCCGGCGAGTAGCCGCAGCCCGGCTGCTAAGCTCGGAGCGCACCGCGGGGCTGTAGCGCAGTTGGTAGCGCGTCTCGTTCGCATCGAGAAGGTCAGGGGTTCGATTCCCCTCAGCTCCACCATCGTGGCCTTACTCGCACTCTGACCCTTCAGGGCGGTGCGGAGCAGGTTCGCCAGGTTGGCGTCTGCACCGTCCTGCTGGGCAGGTGCCTTGCTGCGGGGTTGTGGGATGGGCTGCGTGGTGACGGTGGGGGTTGTGTCGCGTGTGGCGTGCAGGATCGTGGTGAACGGTTCGGTAAGCTCGTCTATCGCCACGTAGGGACGGTCGCCGTCGTCATCGAGGTACAGCCGGGTGAACAGTGCTTGGTTGAGCACTTTGCGGGTTCGGTCGGTCGCGACTTGGTAGAGCTTCTGGGGCTGGTTGAGTAGGTCGAGTGCGACCAAGAGTAGTTGCCGTCCGGTGTTCAATTCGTTTGCGGTGCCGTCGAGTTGTTGCTGGACGCGGGATTGTTCTTCACGGATGTGGCGGATTCGTGCTTTGATCTTTTGCTGGTGCCAGTCGGGATCACCGATGAGGTCGAGGTAGCGGTCTTCTTGTGCGTCGAGTTCTTTGAGGTGCTTGGCGAGTTTTTTGCGGATTTGGGCGGTGGTTTCTTTGCTGTCGTGGGCAGCTTCGGTTGTCAGCCGTTTTATCGTTGCCCGGTCGGCTGGGTTGATGTGCACCTGGGCGTAGTGTGCCTCGACGGCTTTTTCGACTTTCCAGACCGGTAGGGAGGGCAGGTCACAGGTGTGATCTTGGAGGCCCCGGCAGATGTAGTAGAAGTATTGGCGTCCGGTTTTGCTGGTGCTGGGCCGCAGAATGAGCCGACGTTTGCAGCGGTCGCACCAGACGGTTCCTTTGAGATAGTGCTCGTGGTGGCGTTGACGCGTTCCGGCGCCGCGTTCGGCGTAGAGGATGCGCTGTACTCGGCCGAAGAGTTCGGGGGCGACGAGTGGCTGGTGTCGGCCGGGGGTATTCGATGCCGTCGTATTCGACGTAGCCGAGATAGTAGCGGTCCCGGAGCATGGCCCCGATCTTGTGGATAGAGATGGGGCGCCGGCCGTATCGGCGGGTGGCGGGCATCCGGAGCCCAGCGTCGGTGAGGGCGTCGCGCAAATCGTGGAAACTGTATTCTCCGGTGGCGTAGAGTTCGAACGCCATCGTGACCCACGCGGCGTATTCGGGGTCGATCTCGACGGTGCGGATTTCTCGCCCTTCGTGCGTGATCCGGACGTTTTTGTAGCCGAGCTTGGCGCGTGTGATGGTGCCGCCGCTTTTGGCTTTCTGGCCCATCTTGTACTTGGAGTCTTATTGGAAACTCGGGCCGCTGCCAGCATCACCGCAGGTCAGGGGCGTGGTAGCCAGAGTTTCCAATAAGACTCTTGATGTCTTCGCCGCTTTGTGTCACCTGGTATTCATTGATCACGGCCAGCATGCCGTGCATCATGCGCCCAGCGGGGGTGTCATCGATGTTGCGCTCGGTCGCGCTGAGTAGCTTGACGCCGAGTTGTTCGAAGGTTGCCATCATGATGGCATCGTCGATCCGGTTGCGCGCGAACCGAGAGAGCGCGTAGACGATCACGTAACCTACGTTGGGGTTCGCCTTCAGGTAAGCGATCATTTTTTGGAACTCGGGACGCTGGTCGATGGTCTTACCGCTGCGGCCCGGTTCGACGAACTCTTCAACGTGGCGGGTGCCGAGTTCTTTCTCTCGCTGCATGACGGCTTCGCGCTAGGCGGGCAGCGAGATTCCTTCGGGGTTGTAGTCGGTGTCGACCTGTCCTTTGGACGAGACCCGCAGATAGCGGATGCTGTCGCGACCGACAACACGCGGTGGTCGTTTAGCCATCGGTGCCCTCCTGTCGTGTCTCGTCGGGGTCCTGGCGGTGCCCCCGGTATTTGGCGACGATCACCTCGACGTGCTGCATGACTTCAGCGATCCCGTCATCAGGGAGGCCATACTCGGCGCGAAGTACGGTTTCCAGGCTGGGCTGTCCCTGCGGCAGTCGGACCCCGCCCAGCACAAACAGATCGGCAGGATTCCGCTCCAGTGCCTGCGCCAGCCGAACCAGATTCGCCGGATCGGGACGCTCGATACGATCCTTGAGCAGATGCGTGATCGTGGTGCGCGGTATCCCGGTGGCCGATTCGAGCTGCCGAATACTCAAGCCTGCCTCAGCGCGTGCCTGTTCCAGGTATTCGCCGAGTGTCATCCGGTGCGACGATGGACTGTCCACACCACCAGCCTCCCTTCCGTTCCGTGACACTACCACGTCTGTCCCGAACATGGGACAGGCGTGGTAGTCGCTGTCGCGTGCAGGGGTCTTACTCCGGTCCTGCGCGGGGGTTGGCCGCACGGGCAGACTCGCCCGGTCCCTGCTGTTCTTGGGTCAGGTCCTCACTGATCATCAGCAGTGCCCGAGCGACCAGGTGCAGATCAAGGTCTCGGCGCGGTGCCCCCCGCACCCGAATCCTCCGCCCCCGTCGCGGTGACTCTGCGTGGTTGTCTCGTTGTCTCGTCTCACGGCGGGTGGGTGGTCCTACGCGCGCAGGCGCGCGCGTAGGGCGAGACGGTCCCGACCGCCACTTACGGTTACGTACCGTCACGGCCGGGTGGGCGTCGGGTGTGCCGTGGCGACGACGGTGGCGAGTGGGGCCGCTGGGGGGTCGGCTGGGCGGGGTGTGCTGCGGGGTGACTGCGCGCCAGTAGCCGCGCGTGGTCTGCACCACCCGCCCGGCTTGGGCGTGCGCGCGCAGATGCCGGTAGAGAGTGGGTCGGCTCATCCCGGTCTGCGCGCGCAGGTCGGTCACCGACACCCCGTGTGGTCCAGCGCGGCGTAACGCGGCCCACAGCGCCGTTTCCGGGCTCGCCGGGTGTTCGACATCGGCCGTGGCGGGTTCGGCGGTCTGAGGGCGTTCTGATGGCCCTGGTGGTGTCCGTCCGCTGCCGGTGGTGGTGTGTCGGGTGATGTGCTGGTCGGTGATCAGGTAGGCCCGCGCCCGGTGCGGTGTGGTGTGTTCGGGTGCGGAAATTAGGAATGCTCCGGGCTGGGTGAGGGTGTGGGCGTGCCAGCCTGCCGAGAACGCTCCCTGACCCAGAATCAGGTCGACATCCCGGCGTTCCCGGACCCGCAGACAGATTCGGATGTCCATCTGGGAGCGAACGGCGGTATTGCCCATCGCGTCCTGGGTCGGGCGCTGAGTCACGGCCAGTAGATTGACTGCGACGGCGCGGCCGCGTCGGGCGATCGATCGGTGTAGTGGTGGCAGGGCAAAGGCATGTTCACAGCTTGTAGCTGTACATTACTTTAGGTGACCAGAAGTGGCAGGACCCGGATCCGGTCCCGACATATCCATTCGGTGGTTTCCTTAATCAGGTCGAAACCGTTCACCCGGAGGAGTCCGGTGGCTATATTTCTCAGTGTGGCCATGACCTGTGGACCGCTTCCGATATATGCCTGGTGTGCATCCTCGCGCCAGGTAGTGTCGCGGACATGATGGCTTTTGTTCTCAATTCCCCA
>DASTLT010000161.1:0-6158 GCA_035714625.1 Pseudonocardiaceae bacterium
CGAGCCGCAGCGGTGGATGAGTGCCGTGTACGGCTCTGATCACCCGGTCGTGACCCAGTTCGACGACGGTGCCACCACCTGGCCTGAGATCGGGTTGCGGCCGTCGTGCTCGGCCTCGCAGCCCTCGGTGGTGACGGGCATGCTGGCGGCCCTCGACGTCCAGCCGGGGCAGCGGGTCCTGGAAATCGGCACCGGCACCGGGTACAACGCCGCGCTGCTGGCCGAGCTCGTCGGCCCCGGTGGGCAGGTGTGGACTATCGAGGTCGACCCCGAGCTGGCCGCAGTGGCCCGCCGCAACCTGGCCGCCGCTGGATACCAGGACCGGGTGACGGTGCACTGCGGCGACGGCACGCTCCCGCTCCCCGCGGCCGGGCCAGTGGACCGGGTGATCGCCACCGCAGCCGTGCAGATCGGCCGGGTGCCCTACCCCTGGGTCCTCCAGACCCGCCCGGGTGGGGTCATCGTGGTGCCGGTGCGCGCCGAGCTGGCCTCGGGTCCCCTGGTCCGCTTCGCCGTCGGTTGCGGTGGCGTTGCCCACGGGCGGGCCGTGCAGATGCGGGTCGGATTCATGGAGTTGCGCACCCAGCGCACCCCGGCCGCCACCCGGGATCGGCTGCGGTGGGACGACCCGGACGCCGAGCCAGCGTGCACCGACGTGGATCCGTTCGCGGCGCTGCTGTATGAGGAGCCGCGGTGGGCGATCGCGGTCTCCGTCCCCTCGTGTCGCTATGACCTGGAAAAGCGCACCAGTGAGCGCGGTCATGGGGTGGCGTGGCTGCTCGACCCCTTGACCGGGTCCTGGGCCAGTGTCGCGCCGACCACTCCCCGCACCGACCGCTACCTGGCCCGCCAAGTGGGGCCGCGGCGGCTGTGGGACGAGGCGGTCAGCGCGTACCGGTGGTGGGTGCAGCACGGCCGGCCCGGCATTGAGGACTGGCGGTGGGCCCTCGGCCCCCACCGGCAGTGGATCAGCCTGCCGTGACGCCTGGCCTCACCGGGCAGGAGAGCCCGACACGCGGGGTTAGCGGAGGCGGGCGGTGGCGTGGACCAGGGTGTTGAGTTCCGCGACGGTGGTGTAGTGGGCCAGGCCGACCTGGATGACGCCACCTACCTCGCCGACGCCGAGGGTGGCGAACACGTCGTGGTGCCCGGCATCGGCGAAGGCGCACACCCCGGACTCGGCGAGCGCCTCCACCACATCCCAGCACTTGCGGCCGGCCACGGTGAAGGCCATGACCGGCACCCGGCGCATCGCGTCGCCGATCACCGTGACGTGCCGCAGCGCGCGCAGCTCCCCGGTCAGGTGCGCCAGCAGACCCGCCTGGTAGGCCTTGACCGACCCCAGTGAGGTGAGCAGCCGCTCCCGGCGGGGTCCGACCGCGGTGTCGTCCAGCTCCGCCAGGTAGTCCACCGAGGCGACCAGCCCGGCCAGCATGGCGTGCGGATGCGGCCCCAGCTCGAGCCGCTCCGGCCCGCGGGCGTCCGGATCCAGCGAGCAGGACGGCAGCCGCTCGAGCATCCGCGGGTCGCGGAAGGCCAGCGCCGCCACCGGCGGCCCGCCCCAGGCCAAGCCGGAGACGGCCAGCACATCGGCGCCCAGGGCGGTGGCGTCCAGCGGCATGAACGGGGCCGCACCGGAAGCGTCGACCACCACCACCGCGCCCACCGAGCGGGCCCGGTCGGCGATCTTGGTGACCTCCGGGCGGGTTCCGACGGCGGTGGACGCCGCAGTCACCGCCACCAGCTTGGTGCGGCGGGTCACCAGCTCGTCGTACTGCCATGACGGCAGCTCGCAGGTCTCGATGTCCACCTCGGCCCAGCGCACCGTGGCGCCGCAGCGCTGCGCGGCCCGCATCCACGGCGCCACGTTGACCTGGTGGTCCAACCGGGACAGCACGATCTCGTCGCCCAGGAGCCAGCCAGCACCCAGCGCATCGGCCAGCTTCGCCAGCAGCACCGCGATGCTCGGGCCGAGCACCACCCCGGCGGGATCGACCCCGACCAGGTCGGCGACACAGCGCCGGGCAGCGTCCACGATCGCCATCCCGCGCTGCGACGAGGGGAAGACACCACCAGGCGCCGAGACCGGCGCCCGCAGTGCGGTGGCCACCGCCATCGCGACCTGTTCGGGAACCTGCATGCCCAGGGCGCCGTCCAGATGCACCCAGCCATCGCCAAGTGCGGGAAACAGGCCCCGGACCCGAGCGACGTCGAACGCCATAGGCGGATACCGTACGACGGGAGTTCGAGGGATCGGCAGCGGGGCTGGCGGCGCGTCCTCGGCACTACGAGCCGCAGGCGAGGCCTCGGCACCACGAGCCGCAGGGCGAGTCGTCGGTAGGGAGCCGGAGGCGAGTCCTCGGCACCGAGCTGCAGGCGCAGGATGGGAGTCATGAGCGAATCGGGTGAGCAGCAGGTCGTCGTGATTGGCCCGGACGGCAGGCCGGTGTCCGCCGTCCCGGTGCCGGCGGGGGGTGCCGACTCCGACGAGCAGGGCGGCTCGGAGGTCACCGAGATGGTCGAGGAGCCGGCCAAGGTGATGCGGATCGGCAGCATGATCAAGCAGTTGTTGGAGGAGGTGCGCGCGGCGCCGCTGGACGACGCCAGCCGAAACCGGCTGCGCGAGATCCACCAGTCCTCGATCCGTGAGCTGGAGCAGGGCCTGGCCCCCGAGTTGCACGCCGAACTGGAGCGGTTGTCGTTGCCTTTCAGCGAGGACTCCATCCCCAGTGACGCCGAGCTGCGCATCGCGCACGCCCAATTGGTCGGCTGGCTGGAGGGCTTGTTCCACGGTATCCAGACCGCGTTGTTCGCCCAGCAGATGGCGGCCCGGGCCCAACTCGAGCAGATGCGACGCGGCCTGCCGGCCGGCACGATACCGCCCGGGATGACTCCGGGAATGCAGTCACCCGAGGCCGGGGGCCGGGGTACCGGCCAGTACCTGTAAGTCTCAGGGCGGGCGCCAGGCAGACGAGCGGTGTGACGGAAAGTGACCGCTGGGCGCTGCTCTGTGACGAATTCGAGACATCACCGGTCTCGGGTCGCGACCCGCGCCTGAGAGGCTGGTCGTCGTGACGCTGCCGTCGGGGTCGTTGCGGGCTGATCCCGGGTTCCGTCGATTCCGGGCGGCTCGGGTGGTCTCGACGGCCGGGACGCTGATCACGGCCGTGGTGCTGCCGGTGCTGGTGTACCGGCTCACCGGATCCCCGGCGTGGACCGCGGCGGTGGTCGTCGCGGAGGCGTTACCGCATCTGCTGCTCGGCCCGGTGGCCGCGGGGATCGCCGCCCGGTGCCGGTACGGGGTGCTGCTGTGCGCCGCCGATCTGGCCGGTGCGGCGCTGTTGAGCAGCATCCCGCTGGCCTGGTGGCACGGCAGCATGTCGCCGTGGCAGGTGCTGGGGGTGGCCAGCGCCATGCAGGCGGTGTTCCTGCTGCGGCAAGCCGCGCAGGCGGTTGCCTTACCCGCGCTGGTCGGGATGGGGTCAACTGCCGCGGGCAGCGCGGCGCTGCGCGCCGCGACCGGGTTGGTTGAGCTCATGGTGCCGCCACTGGCCGGGCTGGCGGTCGCGATCGTGGCACCTGCGCCGCTGCTCACCCTGGACGCGGTGAGCTTCCTGGCCTCCGCGCTGCTGGTGCGCGCGGCGATGCACAGCCGCTCCACCCGGCCTGCGGCGGCTGCATCCGGCGCACCGGTCGTCGCACGCCGGCGGGTGCGGGCCGGGTTGCGGTTCCTGCGGGCCACCCCGCCGTCCGGCACGCTGGCGCTCGCGGGCACGCTGCATGCCGCGGCCGGGGCCGGCTACCTGGCGGTGCTGCTGCCCTGGATCGACCAGCAACTCGGCGTGCCGCCCTCCGGTGACGCCCGGTTGGCGTTGCTGGTGAGCTGCTGGGGTCTGGGCGCGCTGGCCGGGTGCGCGGCATCCCCGGCGCTGACCCGCCAGCTCGGACCGGTCCGACTGGCCCGCACCGGTATGAGCTGCTCGCTGGCGGGGGGGCTCGGGGTGCTGCTCTGCACGCACTGGCTTCCGGCGGTGCTGGCCGGCCTGCTGTGGGGGGCGGTGTACACGGTGGTCGCCAAGGCGGCGATGGACGCGTTGGGGCAGCCGGCCCGGCCCGCCGCCAAGCTGCTCTGGCACGGGGTCGGCCCGGCGGTGGGCGCCGCGCTGGCCGGTGCCCTGGCGCAGTGGAGCACCCCCCGCGCAGGGCTCGCGGTCGGTGTCGCGCTGCTCGCCGCCGCCGCGCTCGCCGTCCGGCGCGGGACCGCGCCAGTACCGCCGGGCTCAGTGCCCGCCCAGACCGCTCCGAACCGGCACCGCCGGGCGGGCCGCACCACCGAGACCGCACCGAGGGCCGGGACGGCGACCAGCTTTCCCGGCCCCCGGTGGCGGTAGGACGGCGGAGCTAGGGGTGCGCAGCCCGGAGGCGTGCAGCGCAGCCGGGTACCCTCGCGGATCGTGCAGGACACGGCAACCTCACCGCAGCTCGCCCAGGCCCCGGCGGCGCGGAGCTGGGCCCGGGCGTTCGGCGACCTGGCGGCGGGGTGGCGGCAGCGTGCGTTGTGGGGGCATCTGGGCTGGCAGGACATCAAGCAGGGCTACCGCCGCTCGGTGATCGGGCCGCTGTGGATCACCATCAGCCTGGCCGTCCAGGCGGTCGGCATGGGCATCCTGTACGCCGCGTTATTCGGCCAGCCCCTCGAGTTCTTCCTGCCCTACCTGGCGGTCGGGCTGATCATCTGGCAGTTCATCGCCAGTTGCATCAACGAAGGCGCCGAGGTCTTCATCCGCAATGAGGGATTGATCAAGCACCTGCCCGCGCCGCTGAGCGTGCACATCTTCCGCCTGGTGTGGCGGCAACTGCTGTTCTTCGGGCATAACGCGCTGGTCTGGATCGCGCTGATCCTGATCTTCCGCCGACCGCTGGGCTGGAGCAGCCTCACCGCGATCCCCGCGCTGGGCGTGATCGTGCTCAACGGGACCTGGGTGGCGATCCTGGTCGGCGTCATCGCGACGAGGTACCGGGACATCCCCCCGGTGACCAGCAGCGTGGTCACGCTGATGTTCTTCATGACCCCTATCGTGTGGGACTACGAGCAGCTCAGGGACCAGGGTGGCACGATCGCCGAACGGGCCCGGCTCGCCGAGCTCAACCCGTTCCTGCATTATGTAGAGATCCTGCGGCGCCCGATGATCGGGGAGTCTTTCGAGCTCCGGCACTGGGTGGTGTGCCTGACGATCACTGTGCTGGGGTGGGCGGCAGCCTTGCTGGTACTGCGCAACTACCGCGCTCGAGTCTCATACTGGGTGTGATCAGCACAATGGTCTCCATCGACATCCGCGGCGCCTGCGTCGACTTCCCGATCTTCGACGCCAAGACCAGGTCGTTGAAGAAGGCCCTGCTGGGCACCATGGGCCGGGCCGGCGGCCGGATCGGGATCGACACCGGCGTGCCGATCATCGAGGCGCTGCGCGACATCACCTTGGCGCTGCGCCACGGCGACCGGGTGGGGCTGGTCGGGCACAACGGGGCGGGCAAGTCCACCCTGCTGCGGCTGCTGTCCGGGATTTACGAGCCCACCCGGGGCAGCGCGCGGATCGTGGGGAAGGTGGCCCCGGTCTTCGACCTCGGCGTCGGCATGGATCCAGAGATCACCGGCTACGAGAACATCATCATCCGCGGGCTGTTCCTGGGCATGACCCGCAAGCAGATGGAGGCCCGCACCGACGAGATCGCCGAGTTCACCGAGCTCGGTGACTACCTGTCGATGCCGCTGCGCACCTACTCGACCGGCATGCGGGTCCGGCTCGCCCTGGGGGTGGTGACCAGCATCGACCCCGAGATCCTGCTGCTTGACGAGGGCATCGGCGCGGTGGACGCGGCGTTCCTGGAGAAAGCCCGGGACCGGCTCACCGCGCTGGTCGAGCGGTCCGGGATCCTGGTCTTCGCCTCGCACTCCGACGAGTTCCTCGTCGAGTTGTGCTCGTCCGCGATCTGGCTGGACCACGGGCAGATCCGGCAGCAGGGTGACCTGCGCTCGGTGCTGGCGCGCTACAAGGGCAAAGACCCGTTCGAGCACCAGGAGGCGCTGGACCGGCTCGGCGCCCCGTCCCCCGTCGGTGAGGCTTCGTGACCACCCCCGCTCCCAGCCCCCCCCCCGC
>DASTLT010000162.1:0-1608 GCA_035714625.1 Pseudonocardiaceae bacterium
GGCCGCCCGCGGCCTTGCCCGCGCCGCGATGCGCATGGACGCACCGGCGCAGCGCGACATCCTCGAGATGACGCTGTCCGACTTGGGCGTGGTCGAGGCCTGGGACCAGGTGATCCTCCCGGTGCTGATCGGCATCGGTGAGCGGTACGAGTCCACGCGGCGTTTCGTCGAGGTCGAGCACCTGATCTCACGGTCGGTCACCGAAGCGCTCGCCGCGGTGCCGCGACCGCCGAGCGACCAGATTCCGCGTGTGCTGCTGGCCGCCGCGGACGAGGAGCAGCACACGCTGCCGCTGGAGGCGCTGGCCGCCGCGCTGGCCGAGATCGGCGTGCCGTGCCGGCTGCTCGGCGCTCGGGTGCCGCCGCAGGCGCTTGGCGACGCCATGGCACGCACCGGGCCGGCCGCGGTGGTGGTGTGGTCGTCGACGGCGCGGACCGCCGACCCCGAGCAAGTGCGCCGCCTGGTGGCCGGGCCCCATCCGCCGCTGCTGGTGGCGGCCGCCGGGCCGGGGTGGGCGCAGCGGGATCTGCCCCCCGGGGTACCGCAACTGACCAGCCTGACGGAGGCCGTCCGGATCGTGTCCGCCGCGGCCGCCGACGCGCCGGCAGCCGGTTAGCGTGGGCCGGTTTGGTCGCCGGCTCGGCCATCACGTATGCTTTCCAAGCCTCAAACGGGGCACGTTGAGGCGCCACGCCGCCGGAGTTGTCCGTGTGCAATGATGGCGGGGTTGCCCTCATCGTCTAGTGGCCCAGGACGCCGCCCTTTCAAGGCGGTAGCACGGGTTCGAATCCCGTTGGGGGCACGCAACACGGCACGACAGCAAGGTCCTGTGGAGCAGTTGGAGTGCTCGCCGCCCTGTCAAGGCGGAGGTCGCGGGTTCAAGTCCCGTCAGGACCGCCGGAATCGGTCACGGCCAGGTAGCTCAGTTGGTACGAGCGTCCGACTGAAACTCGGAAGGTCGGCGGTTCGACCCCGCCCCGGGCCACCAAGCCTCTCGCCGGGCTTACAGCAGCGCTGACCAGCGGAAACGCCGGTCAGCGTTTGCTTCATGTGACCATGGCACGGTCATTAGTTGTCCGTTTCGTCTGTAGCGTGACGTCAGTCTGACGACAACGCCTCCTGGCAGATGCGCTCATCCAGCCTGGTCAGCGCTCGGTGCTTTTCCTCCAAGGACGTGTGCGCGTAGATCGTCATGGTGACGTCCAGCGCGGCGTGACCCGCGATCTCGCGGACGATGTGCGGCGGCACGCCAAGCTCCAGAAGCAGGGTGACGCACGTATGCCGAAGATCATGGAAGCGGAGCTGCACACCGGCCCGAGCCTTGATCCGCTCCCAGCTACGACGCAGGTTGTCGGGCTCCATGGGAGTGCCGACCTGACTGGCGAAGACGAGGCCGTGATCCTTCCAGTCCCGTCCCAGCTCGGCGCGCTGCTCGGCTTGACGCTCGGCGTGATGGCGCAGCGCCGCCACACAGACGGCTGGCAGTGGGATGGTGCGGCGGGATGTCCGCGTCTTCGGCGGTACGAAGCGCAGCTCTCCCCCAACCCGCTGAAGCGTTTGGGTGATCTCCACAAACGGATACCGGCTCGCCTCGACGTCGAGAGTCAC
>DASTLT010000163.1:0-13074 GCA_035714625.1 Pseudonocardiaceae bacterium
GGGCATGCCGCCGGCGGTCCCGGCGCCGGTGCCTGATCGCCCGGCAGGCGGGCCGCGGATGAGCGAGTGCGGGGTGATCCTGCCGAACGGTGCACCGATCCTTCCGGCAGGGATCACCGCGACGTCCTGGCTGCTGGCCGACGCCGAGACCGGCGAGGTGCTGGCTGCCAAGGACCCGCACGCCCGGCACCGCCCCGCGTCGACGATCAAGTTGTTGACCGCGCTGCTGGTCGCCAACCGGCTGCCCCCCGACCGGGTGGTGGTGGCCACCCAGGCCGACGCCGACCAGGAAGGCAGCCGGGTGGGCATTGGCCCTGGCGGTCACTACACCGTCCGGCAGTTGCTCACCGGGCTGCTGCTGGTCTCCGGCAATGATGCGGCCCATGCCCTGGCCGGCCAACTGGGTGGGGTGCCGGCCACCGTCGAGCAGATGAACCAGTTGGCCGCCCAGTTGGGCGCGCTGGACACCCACGCCGCCACCCCGTCCGGCCTGGACGGTCCGGGAATGAGCACCTCGGCCTACGACCTGGCGCTGGTGTTCGGTCACGTGCTCGGTAACCCACTGCTGGCCGGGCTGGTGCGCACCCCGCAGGTGGACTTCCCCGGCTTCGGCGGCCGGCCGGGGTTCGTGGTCAGCAACGACAACAAGCTACTGATGCACTATCCCGGTGCGCTGGGCGGCAAGACCGGGTTCACCGACGACGCCCGGCACACCTACGTCGGTGCCGCGGTGCGGGAGGGCCGCCCGCTGATCGTGGTCCTGATGCGCGGCGAGCAGCATCCGGTGCCGATGTGGGAGCAGGCGGCCCGGCTCCTGGACTACGGGTTCGCGCTGCCCCAGGGCCGCCCGGTCGGGCAGTTGGTGGCCGGACCACCGGAGACACCCACCACCCCCGCGGTGACACCACGGGGCGGTGACGGTGCCGACGCCGCAACGCAGTCCGGATCCCCTGGCCCCGACCTACCCGTCCCGGGATGGCTGTGGCTCGGGCTGGCCGCGCTCGTACTGGCCGCACTGATCACCCTGGTCGTGCTCCAACACCGCCGCCCCACCCCTTAACCCCCCAGTGGGTCGGGCTTTCCTGCCCGGTGTGTCTGGCTTTCCTGCACAGCGACAATCCGCACTCGGCCAGCCACCGGTCGCTACCCGCGAGCCGGGCAGCGGCTCGTCCTGGGCGCGTAGCTCCACCAGGGGCCAGCACCGCGAGCACCGCCCCCGCCGCAGCGTCCAGCAGCCCGCGGGCCGCGAACGAGGCGGTCACCAAGGCCAGCGCGGGCAACGCCGCCACCACCCGTTGCGGGGTCGGGCCCTGCTCCAGCAGTTGGTGGAACACGTTCGCGGTGGCCAGCAGCCCGAATGCGGTGACGCAGCCGGAGACCAGTTCGACCCCGGCGGCCAGCACGGTCAGCCGCAGCGAGGTCTGCCAGGCCAGGCGCACCAGCAGGCTCATCGCGGGTCGGGGCGGCCCGCAGCATCCGGCCCATCCCCGCGCCGAGGATCGTCTCGTCCACCTTGGCCCAGGAGGGGGTCTTGATGTCATCGACCCCGATCAGCCCCGGTTCGCCCGCTGCGCGCGGGCCACCACCCGCGACCCCCCTGAATTTCATGGTCGCCCGCTACAACTCGGTATGCCGGGTGGACAGGGTGCGGGCCAGTTCGGCGAGCTTGATGTTGAGTTCTTGGGAGCTGCGGCGCAGGACCTCGAATGCCTCGGTGGCGCTGATCCCGCGCCGCTGCATGAGGATCCCCTTGGCTTGGCCGATCACGTCGCGGTTCTGCAGCGCCTCGCGGAGCTGGGCTGTCTCCAGTCCGGCCGCGGTGATCGCCTGGGTGGCGGCCAGGGCGATGGAGGCATGCGCAGCAAGCAGCAGCGCGATGTCGCGGTCGATCTGATCCAGCCCGTGTGGCTGGTGCGAGTAGATGTTCAACGCGCCCAGCCGGGGTGAGTCGTCACCCGGTAGCAGGGCGGTGGCCAGCACCGCGCCGACGCCGAGCGCTGCGGCAGCGGGCCCGAAACGCGGCCATTCCCGGCCCGCGCCGAGATCCTCGCTCACGGCGATCCCCGGCCCGTCGATGCGGGTAGCGTCGACGCAGGGTCCCTCTTTATGGCGGTACTGCAAGCCATCCAACTGTACCGCGAGCGGGTCGGTGCCCACCGGGGTGGCGAAGCTGCCATCCGGGAGCCACAGGGTCACACTGACCAGCTCGGCACCGGGCACGACGTCGCGGGCGGCGTGCACAATCCGCTGCATCACGGCGGCGACGGTGCCGGTTTGCAGCAGTGACCGGGCCAGCGTCACGAACTGCTGGGCCAACGGTCCCAGGGTGGATTCCGCTTGTTCCGTTTCCTGGTCCTGGACCGATTCTTGCTCGCTGGACACCAACTCACCTCGTTGCTAGCTGGGTATGGCGAATACACCGCCAGAGCTGTGGAGCCATGGCGTTATCCTGCCGGTTCCCAGCCAACCGAACCAGCACGGGCACGCTGCGTCACGGCCCCGGGGTGGCAGTCCGGACGAAGGGCAGCACAGCCGACCGCAAGGTTTCCGCTCGGCCGGCCCCGGGTATCTGAGGCCCATGAGCACACCCACCACGCAAACCGACTTGATCACGATTCTGACCGACCAGCACCGCGAGGTGGACGCGATGTTCCTCCAGTTGGAGAACATGGACGGGGCCAGCGGAGAGGAGGCCAAGCGCCTCACCGAACAGGTAGTGATCCTGTTGGTCCAGCACTCCGTGGCCGAGGAGGTCCACCTCTACCCGGCCACCCGGGAGTACGTGCCGGGGGGCGACGAGATCGCTGATCACGAGCTTGCCGAGCACGAGGAGGCCGAGCAGACGATGAAGCGGCTGGAGTCGCTCACGGCTGAGGACGCCGACTTCTGGCCGACGGTGCACGAGCTGATCGGCGAGGTGCGGCACCACGTGCAGGAGGAGGAGAACAACCTGTTCCCCAAGCTGCGTGCCGCCTGCACGGCGGAGCAGTTGCAGGAACTGGGACAGAAGGTCGAGCGTACCGAGAAGGTCGCACCCACCCGGCCGCATCCCTCCGCGCCCTCCGAGGGTGCCCTGCTCGGCGTGCTGGCCCCCGGGGTGGGGCTGGTCGACCGGCTCCGCGACGCCCTCTCCGGGCGCGGTCGCTGAGCACCACCCGTCCACCCGGCTCCGCGGGCTGCCCAGCACCCGCGGCGCCGCACCCTGCCACCCTGACGGATACCGGAACAAGCAGAGATTCCGCCCGCTCATCCACGCTGGCCGATGTGCGGCCCGCTGGGTGGGGGCCCCGCCCACTCTGGTGGCACCGACTGCTGGTGGCAGTGCTGGTGGGCATCGTGGCGCTCGGTGCGGGCGGCCTGCTCGGGGTGCGCAGTGCCACGGTGTCCGCCTCGGGTGGGGGATACACCCTGTGGGTAACTCACGCCACGATCGCCCGGGCCGGCCATGATGTGCCCTGGAAAGTAGTCGTACGCCACCCCGGCGGGTGGCCCGGACCGATCACGCTGGCCGTGACGGCCGATTACTTCGACATTTACGAGAGCCAGGGGCTGGACCCGCAACCGGCCACCGAGAGCAGTGACGGCGAATTGCTCTACTGGACCTTCGACCCGCCTCCGGGCGGTGACGAGTTCGCGGTCGATTTCGACGCCTACATCCAGCCGTCGAGCCAGGTGGGTTCCTCCGGTGTGGTATCGGTACTGGTCGCCGGCTCCCCGGTGGTGACAGCGGCTTTCTCCACCTGGTTGGTTCCCTGATGGAAATCGTGGCCCGCGCCGTCGTGATGTTCGCCTTCCTGTGGATGATTACTCGGGTGGTCGGGCGGGTCACGCTCGGCGAGCTGAGTACTTTCCAGTTGCTCCTGTACGTGACGATGGGAGATCTGGTCCAGCAAGCCATCACCCAGCAGGACTTCTCGCTGACCGGAGGGGTGCTGGCGATCAGCGTGTTCGCCCTGCTGACGATCGCCCTGTCCTGGATCAACACCCGATGGCGCGGCGCGGCGCCGGTCACCCACGGGGTGCCGGTGGTCGTCGTCCGAAACGGAGACCCCTTGCTGGATGTCATGCATCGTGAGCGGCTCTCGCTGCCCGATCTGATGGCAGCCGCCCGGGAGAACGGCGTGCAGCAATTCACCGATATCGAGCTGGCCGTCCTGGAAGCGGACGGCAAGATCTCCTTCTTCACCTACTCGGGAGGTCTGGACGGCATGCCGGACCGTTCACGGCACCGCTGAGCCGGCGCCCTGCGGTTGCGGTCCGCCCGCGACGCGAGGATTATCTGCAGTGCGGTATGGGTTGAGCAGCCAGCCAACCGCCCTGAGTTAGCCGGTCGGAGGAGTTCCCCAGGATCGCGATGAGGTAACCGTAGCGCTCCGCTGTACCGGCACCTGTTGAATTTAGGGTGGAAGGCAGAGGAAAGATGTCTGATCATCAGTTGATCGACGAAAGCCGCCAATCTTCCCAGGTAAATCTCGACGAGTTTCTCGAGATTCGGATATATGCGCCTTTCCCGGGCATGACACTGGTCCGTCTCACCGGTGAGGTGGACCTGCTGACTGCACCGCGGATGGGCGAACGCATCAGCGAGCAGATACGGCGCTCACCGCAGGTGGTGGTGGACATGGACGGAGTCAATTATCTGGGGTCCAGTTGCCTGAGCGAGATGGTGTGGCTGCACAAACAGGCTGCCGAGCGCGGCACGCAACTGCACTGGGCGGGAGCGAAAGACAGCGTGGTGGCCCGCCCGCTCGCCATCACCGGCCTGAGCCGGGTGCTGGCCATCCACTCGGCGCCCGCCGACGCGGTGGTCGCTGGCTTGCGCCTCGGTCACCTGCTGGACCACGGCGCGGGCGCCGAGCCCAGACGAGCTGTGACGGCGTAACCGTGAGCGGTGGCGAGCAGGTAGTTTGTGGCCATGCCTGAGCAGGCCCAGGAACGGGTGCCGGTCCGTACTATCCTCACCACCATCGGCTTGGTCCTCGCCACGGCACTTGTCCTGCTGCTCATCTATGAGGTGCGGCGGGTGCTGGTGTGGATCGTCATCGCGGTGTTCTTCGCGGTTGCGCTCTACCCGGTGGTGAACTGGGTGCAACAGCGGGTGGCGCGTCACCGGTGGCTCGCCACCCTGCTGGTGTTCCTGGTCGTGGTGCTCGTGCTGGGTGGCCTCGGTGCGGTCTTCGCCGTGCCGCTCGCGCAGGAAGGCACGGCTTTCGCCAGCCAACTACCAGCGCTGGTGGCCGACGCGCGGGCCGGGCGGGGACCGATCGGGGAGCTGCTTGTCCGGGTGCACGCGCTGCAGTTCGTGGAGCAGCACCAGGACCGCATCGGCGGGTTCGCCGCGAACCTGGGCACTTCAGCACTGTCCTTCGCCAGCGGTATCGTGAACGGGATCGTCGCCACCGTCACGGTGTTCATCCTGGCTTACCTCATCGTGCTGCAGGGTCCGCTGATCGTCGGCGGCACGCTTGCGCTGCTCAGCCCGCAGTACGCCAGGCGTATCCGCCAGGTCGGGCGGGAATGCACCAAAACGATCACCGGTTACCTGTCCGGAAATCTGCTCATCAGTCTCATCTGCGGGTTGCTCACCTATGCGGTACTGGCGATTGTCGGAGTGCCGTTCGCCGGTCTCATCGCACTTTTCGTGGCGATCGCAGACCTCATCCCGCTGATCGGTGCCACGCTTGGCGCGCTGGTCGCGGCCGTCGCCGGGTTCGTCCACTCGGTGCAGGCAGGTATTGTGGTGATTATTTTCTTCGTCGTCTACCAACAGCTCGAGAACCACCTCCTGCAACCAGTGATCCTGTCTCGGACGGTGCGGCTCAATCCCCTGGCCGTGCTCGTCGCGATCCTCATCGCGGCCGAGCTCGCCGGTATTCTGGGGGCGCTGCTGGCCATTCCCGCCGCAGGCATTCTGCAGGTCATCAGCCGCGATATCTGGGAGCACCACCACCGTCGCCGAGTCGAGCCGGAGCCGGTCACTTGACCTGGTAGCGAGTGCTCATCCCGGCGGTGATGTGGTCGTTGACGTGGCAGTGCAGCAGCCAGCTTCCGGGAGCATCCGGGGTCATGTCGGCGACCACCATGGTGGCCGGCAGCAAGGAGACCACATCAGTGCGCATTCCCATGAAGGTGACGGTGTTACCGTGCCAATGCGGTGTGTGCAGATCGACCTCGGTGCCCATACCCATCAGATACCAGCGGATATGCTCACCGCGCCGGAAGGCCAGCGACTCCAGCGGCTGGCTGCCGTACAGATAGCCGTTGATTGAATGCATCAGGTTCGACTCGACGAACCCTTCGTCGTCTTTCTGCACGCTATCCGGGCGCCCCGCGAAGGTGGTGATGTTGCGGTCCAGGTAAGAGCTTTGGTTCTCGTCCTGCACCTGAAACTGCAGGACGATCTCCCGGTCCACATCGCTGGGTGTGCCGTCGGCGCGGGCGGCATCAGCCCGGGTGACCAGCACCGCGCCGGTCAGCCCGGCATAGTCGTCGGTCACCTCCTCGGTGTGCGAGTGGTACATCCACATGATCGAGCTGGGATCCATCGGACCCGGGCCGGAGCGCTCTGGGACCATGTAGTGATAAGTGTGCGTGCCGCCGGGCGGCACCTGCCCGTCCAGCCGGCTCTCCCCACCGGCACCATCGACGTACGGCGCACCCTCGTCCTTCTTGTCGTATTCCAGCCCGTGCATGTGGATGCTGGCCGGGTGGTCGAGATTGTTCTTGAAGACGATGTCGACCCGGTCTCCGACCACGGCGTGCAGCGCGGGGCCGAGCATGCCGAGGTGCTCCCACTGGGGGGGCCGGGGACTGAGTTTCGTGAAGGTCGCGTCGGTGTACTCCCGGTACAGCGACTTGAGGTACGTCGATCCGATCCGATCCGGTCCGCGGAGCAGGAAGGTGTTCTCGGTATCCCCCAACGGTTTTCCGGTGAGCGCGTTGCGGTCAGCCGAGTTAGCGGGAACCGGGTAGTAGTTCCACCGCACCTCGTCGGCGGCGAGGTAGTAAGTGCGGGTACGCGGCGCGTAGCCGGTCGCACCCCCGGCGCTGCTGCAGGCGGCACTCACCACGATCGGCGTGGCCACCAGCACGGCGAGCACGGCGAGCAGCGCGATCCGGCCGCGCCCACCTGGTGCTTTCATCGCCTTCTCCCTCTCCGAACTCGTGTGTGACACCCACATGGGTGGCTGGTCAGCTCACCGAGGGCCCTGCTCTGACGCGCTAGGCCAGCCTGACTGAACTTCAGGCCAGCCTCACCTAATTAGGGAGGCATGTCAACGTTTCGAGTGGCGCTCGGTAGCGGTTCCCGGACGGGGTCCGGGGCGGGCTCGCGTCCGGCCCCACTAGCGTGGACCGACGTGAGTGGCGGTGACGCGGAGGTCCGGGCCGGGATCGTGGTCACCGGGACCGAGATGCTCAGCGGCAAGATCAGTGACCGGAACGGGCCCTGGCTGGCACAGCGGCTGAGCGAGCTGGGCGTCGAGGTGGCCCACCTGCTCAGCGTCGGGGACCGGCCTGAGGATCTGCGCGCCACCTTGCGTTTCCTGGCCGATCGGGGTGTCGACCTGATCGTCACCAGCGGGGGCGTCGGCCCGACCGCCGACGACCTCACCGTCGAGGTGGTAGCCGCATTCGCCGGGCTCGAGCTGAATCTGGACCGGGCGCTGGAAGCCCGCATCGCGGCCATTCTGGCGCGGTTCCCCGAGCTCACCCGGTTCGGCCCGGACTCCCTGCGGACGGCGAACCGCAAGCAGGCGATGGTGCCCCGCGGCGCCGAGATCCTTGACCCGGTGGGCACCGCCCCCGGGCTGGTGGTCGTAATCCAGGGTGGGCCGACGGTGATCGTGCTCCCTGGCCCGCCCCAGGAACTGCAGGCGATGTGGCCGAGGGCCCTCGGTACGGCCGCCGCCCGGGCCACCCTGTCCCGCGCCCAGCCGTACGAGTCCGTGCAGCTCCGCCTGTTCGGGCTGCCGGAGTCAGAGATCGCGGCGACCCTGCGTGAGGTGGGCGCGACGCTGGACCTGACCCCGCTGGAGATCACCACCTGCCTGCGGCGTGCCGAGTTGGAGATCGACATCCGGCACCGGCCCGGCGCTCATGCGGTCCGCGAGGCGCTGGTCGATGAGATCCGCACCCGACATTCCCGGCAGCTCTTCTCCACCGACGGCAGCACCCTGGACGACCAGGTGGCCACCCTGCTGCGGGGGCGGCGGATCGGGCTCGGCGAATCGTGTACCGCCGGGCTGCTAGCCGCCCGGCTCACCGAGCGTCCCGGAGCATCGCACTATGTGGTGGGCGGCGTGGTCGCCTATTCCAACGCGGTCAAGACCCAACTGCTCGGGGTGCCCGCCGAGCTGATCAAGCAGCACGGTGCGGTGTCCCCCCAGGTAGCCCGAGCCATGGCGGACGGGGCGCGGGATCGCTGCGGTGCCGACATCGGCTGCGGGATCACCGGAGTGGCCGGACCTACCGGCGGCACCGAGAGCAAGCCGGTCGGCTACGTCTGCGCCTGCGTCACCACCAGCGACGGCGCCGTGCTGGCCAGGGACCCGGTGCTGCTGGGTGACCGCACCGAGATCCGCGACCGGGCGGTGACTCTCGCGATGCACCTCGTCCGGCGCATCCTGGCCTGACGGTTACCGGCGCCGGACGCTAGCGGGGCAGGGCGTTGCGGTCCGCCTTGCTCTTCACTGCGGCGTAGGCGGCGGACCCGACGAACAGCACCGCACCGATCAGCAGCACCCAGAACAAGGCCTTGAACACCCAGCCCAGCACGATAAGCCCGATCCAGATCAACATAATGATCCCGAGCACTTTCAACACCGTCTGCATGGCTGTCTCCTCCTCGTGTGGTAGCCCCGCCGTCCAGGCCAGTTCACACCATCGGGGGACCACCGCGCATCAGGGATGACCCTGATCGCCGCCGGTGATCCGGGCCCGGGGTGGCCGGTGGCTCTCCGCCCACCTCGGCGTGGGCCGCTGCAGCCACTGGGACCTGCCGCTGCTGCTCCTGCGCAGTCGCCGCCCAGGCGGTGACGAACAGCAAGAACCGCGACACGAAGTAGGCGAACACCATCAAGCCCAGCAGCGGGCCGAACAGTCGTCCGGCGGGGCTGCGCAGCACGGTGTCGAGGTAGATCGCGAACGCCTGCTTGAGCAGCTCGAAGCCGAGCGCCCCGGCCACCGCGGCCCGCATCGCGCTGCGCAGCGTGACCGGCTCCCTGGGCAGCCGGGTGAGCACCCAGAGGAACACCAGCCCCATGCTGATCAGCGAAAGCACCAGGGCGAGCAGGGCGACCACCAGCCGGGCCCACCCCGGCTCGCGCAGGCCGGCCAGGTCCAGCAGGATGTCGGTGAATGCGGTACCGACCCCGGTGAGCGCGAAGGACACCACCAGGGCCAGCCCCAGCCCGAGCAGCGCCAGCAGGTCGGCCACCTTTATCCGCAGGAAGCCCTGCGTGCTGTGCCGCTGCTCCCACTGGGCGGTGAGGGCCTCCCGGAGATTGCTCATCCAACTCAGCCCGGAGTACAGCGCAACCAGCAGGCCAATGATCCCGACGCTGCCCCGGGACGCGATCGCCGCTTCGATCACCTGGTTGAGCACCGTGTCAAGCCCCGGCGGCGCCGCCGCCCTGATCTGCTCCTGCAACTCGGTCAGCAGTTTCTGGTTGCCGGCCAGCACGAAGCCCACCGCGGCGAACGCCATCATCAACATCGGTACCAGCGAGAGCACGCTGAAGAAGGTGATCGCCGCCGCGTAGTGGTCGCCGTTGTTGCGGAGGTAGGTCTGCCCGGCGCGCACCAGGTGGTCCAGCCCGGGATACCGCTGCCGGTACCGGTCCAGCCTGCCCGGCGGCGGCCCGCCAGGCGGGCTGCCGCCCGGCGGGCGAGGCGCTGTCTGCGACATGACCCAGCACGGTAGCCAGGTTTCCCGCGGCCGGCCTGCGGTGCTAGCCGGCCATGGCCGCACGCAGCCCCTGGTCGATCTCGTCGAGGAACTCCTCGGTGGTGAGGAAAGGAGTGTCCGGCCCGATGAGCAGCGCCAGATCCTTGGTCATCCGGCCGCTCTCGACGGTCGTGACGCAGACCTGTTCGAGGGTCTGCGCAAAGCGGATGACCTCCGGGGAGGCGTCCAGCTTGCCGCGGTGCTTGAGCCCCCCGGTCCAGGCGAAGATCGACGCGACCGGGTTGGTCGAGGTCGGCCTGCCCTGCTGGTGCTGCCGGAAATGCCGGGTGACGGTGCCGTGCGCGGCCTCCGCCTCGACGGTCCTGCCGTCCGGTGTCATGAGCACGCTGGTCATCAGCCCGAGCGAACCGAACCCCTGGGCGATGGTGTCGGACTGCACGTCGCCGTCGTAGTTCTTGCAGGCCCAGACGTAGCCGCCGGCCCATTTCAGTGCTGCCGCCACCATGTCGTCGATCAGCCGGTGCTCATAGGTGATGCCGCGCTCCTCGAAGTCGGCCTTGAACTCGGACTCGTAGATCTCGGCGAACACGTCCTTGAACATGCCGTCATATGCCTTGAGAATGGTGTTCTTGGTCGACAAGTACACCGGGTAGCCACGGGCCAGCCCGTAGCGCAGCGAAGCCCGCGCGAAGTCCTCGATCGATTTGCGGTAGTTGTACATCCCCAGCGCGACCCCACCCCCCGCCGGGAACCTGGCCACCTCGAACTCGAGCGGCGCTGCGTCATCATCGGGGGTGTAGGTGATCGTCACGGTGCCCGGCCCGGGGACCTTGAAGTCGGTGGCCCGGTACTGGTCGCCGTGCGCGTGCCGGCCGATCACGATCGGTTTGGTCCAGGTGGGCACGAGGCGGGGAACATTCGAACAGATGATCGGCTCGCGGAACACCACGCCGCCGAGGATGTTACGGATCGTGCCGTTGGGTGAGCGCCACATCTTCTTCAGACCGAACTCCTCGACCCGCGCCTCGTCCGGGGTGATGGTGGCGCACTTCACCCCCACGCCGTGCCAGGCTATAGCGTGCGCCGCGTCGATGGTCACCTGGTCGTCGGTGGCGTCCCGGTGCTCGATGCCGAGGTCGTAGTACGCGAGGGTGATGTCGAGGTACGGATGGATCAGTTTCTCCTTGATGAAGTGCCAGATGATCCGGGTCATCTCGTCACCGTCGAGCTCGACGACGGTCCCCACTACCTTGATCTTGCCCACCGGCCGGGCGCTCCTCTCGACTCATGTCTGGACCACCACCAGCGTATTCGCCGCAACCGGCGGTGGCCGCAGGTCCAGGCAGGAGTACCACGGCTTAAAGATCACTTGCTCTGATCGAGCCGTTCGCGATCGAGGTCAAGGCCGCAGCGTCCCTCCGGCCGGACGAGGTGCGCAGGTTGCTCAGCTTCGGGGTCGCGAACGTCTTGTCGTTCCGCGACCAGCGAGGGGCTGCGCGGGGAGAAGCGGAACTGGCCAGCGGGAGCACTTCGCCCAGGACCGAGTCCTGCTGGACAGCAGG
The DNA here is from genome assembly GCA_035714625.1 of Pseudonocardiaceae bacterium. Taxonomy (GTDB): domain Bacteria; phylum Actinomycetota; class Actinomycetes; order Mycobacteriales; family Pseudonocardiaceae. The sequence goes on from DASTLT010000163.1 coordinate 11,470, forward strand.
TTCGGGAGCGGATGACGCGCGTGCTCCAGGTCGCCGCGGCGGCGTTGGGCTCGGTCGTGCCGGTTCGCGTTCTCCCGAGCATCGGGTTGGTAATCGCACGTCCTAATATGGTCGCCGAGGGCGACGATGGCTTCAGTGCCTCCAGAGCGAATCCGAGAACCGTCAGTTTGAGCAGGATTCCAAGACGTCACGACACGTCCGCCCATGGAGCGCCAGCGCAGCGATCCTGTCCACAACAAGATCCGCACTTCCGTGCTGCCTGCCGACCTGCGCTCATCGGCCGGGGCTGGGGGTGGCGGTGGACTGCACGCCGGGGATTTCGTTGTTGCGAAACGCGTCGACGAACAACCGGTGGTCGTCGCGTACCCCGGCCGCGTACTCCCGGGCAAACGCGGTCAGCCAGGCAACGAACTCCGTCTCCCGATCACCGATCATCGCGGCGATCGCATCCTCGGTCTGGAATGGCACCAGGGTGTGATCGGAGTCGGCGTCGGAGACGCAGTGCACCTTCGCGGTGGCCCGGCCGAGGTAGTCCAGCACCGGCGCGATCTCGTCCGGCTCGGTCAGCTCCGACCAGTCCAGGTCGGTCACGTACGGGGACAGCTCGGAGACCACGTATCCCACCCCATCCAGCTCGGTGTAGCCGAGCAGCGGGTCGGCATGCGCCTGCAACGCCCGTTGGGAGACCGCGGTGCGGTGACCGTGGTGCTGGAAATAGCGTGCGATCCGCTCGTCGGTGACCACCCGGGACGGTGCCGCCACGTTGCCCTGTTTCATCGACAGCACCACGTCGTTGTCCAGCGCCTGATTGAAGCCCTCGATCAGCACGTTATAGGCAGGCAAGCCGGCGCTGCCGATGCCGAAACCGCTACGGCCGACGACATCCTTGACCGCGTAGGCGATGCCACGGAACTTCTTGCTCTCCGGGATGGTGCCCAGGTAGCGCTCGAATGCCGCACACACGGCGCCGCGCTCGGCGGCGGCCAGTCGCCGTACCCCCGGCCCGTCCCGGAACCGGCGGTCGAATCCCTCGGTCTCGGTGATCTTGTCGAGCAGCCCGACCCGGGTGCGCAACCGGGCCGACTGCAGCACCTGGTGGATCGGCCCGTCGGTGGTGCTCAGCCGCAGCGAGTACGCCTCGTCGTTGGTCTCGTCGACGAAGGCGCGCACCTGCTCCACGTAGGCCCGGACATACGTGGTGACCAGGGCGTCGATGTCGGGATCGGACAGCGCCTTGCGCCAACCGAGCAGCGCGACGCTCGCCGTCAGCCGCTGCAGATCCCAGGTGAAGTGCCCGAGGTAGGCCTCGTCGAAGTCGTTCACGTCGAAGATCAGCACCCCGCTGCCGTCCATGTAGGTGCCGAAGTTCTCCGCATGCAGGTCACCTTGGATCCAGACCCTGCTGGTCCGCTCATCGGCCCACGGGTCGTCCAGTGCGGCCACGTCGGCGTAGAACAGGCAGGCGCTGCCGCGGTAGAAGGCGAAGGGGTCGGCGGCCATCTTGCGGAACTTGGTGCGAAACGCCCCGGGAGCGGCCGCCATCAGCGAGGCGAAGGCGTCGGTCAGCGTCTCGACGATCTGACGGCGCCGCGCTTCGGCTTCGTC
>DASTLT010000164.1:0-16411 GCA_035714625.1 Pseudonocardiaceae bacterium
CGGTCGCGTCCGGGGCGGCGTAGCGCAGGTTCGCCCGGATGGTGTCGTGGAATAGGTGCCCGTCCTGGGTCACGACCCCGACCGCGCCGCGCAGCGCAGCGAACGACAGGTCGCGCACGTCGACGCCGCCGATCGACACCGTGCCGGAGTCCGCGTCGTAGAGCCGGGCCAGCAGGGAGGCGATGGTGGACTTCCCAGCCCCGGACGAGCCGACCAGGGCCACCACCTGGCCGGGCTCGGCGCGGAACGACACCCCGTGCAGGATCTCCACCCCACCCCGCTGGTCCAGCTTGGCGACCTCTTCCAGGGACGCCAGCGACACCTTGTCCGCGGACGGGTAAGCGAAGCGCACGTCGTCCAGCTCCACGCTGACCGGCCCCGGGGGGACCCGCCTGGGCTGCGGGATCTCCCGGATCAGCGGGCGCAGGTCGAGCACCTCGAACACCCGCTCGAAGCTGACCAGTGCGCTCATCACCTCCACCCGGGCGCTGGCCAGCGCGGTCAGCGGGGAGTAGAGCCGGGTGAGCAGCAGGGCCAGCGCCACCACGTCCCCCGGCTCCAGCCGCCCGCGCAGCGCGTAGTACCCGCCCAGGCCGTAGACCAGGGCCAGGGCCAGCGCCGAGACCAGCGTCAACGCGGTGATGAACACCCACTGCACCATCGCGGTGCGCACCCCGATGTCGCGCACCCGCCTGGCCCGGACCGCGAACTCGGCGGACTCGTCGGCCGGGCGGCCGAACAGCTTGACCAGGGTGGCGCCCGGGGCGGAGAAGCGCTCGGTCATCTGGGTGCTCATCGCGGCGTTGTGGTTGGCGGCCTCGCGTTCCATCTGGGCCAGCCGGTTGCCGATCCGCCGCGCGGGCAGCACGAACACCGGCAGCAGCAGCAGCGCCAGCAGGGTGATCCGCCAGGACAGGCTGAGCATCACGGCCAGCGTCAGCGCCAGCATGACCAGGTTGCTGACCACCCCGGACAGCGTGTCGCTGAATGCCCGCTGCGCCCCGATGACGTCGTTGTTCAGCCGGCTGACCAGCGCCCCGGTGCGGGTGCGGGTGAAGAACGCGATCGGCATCCGCTGCACGTGGTCGAACACCGCGGTGCGCAGGTCGAGGATCAGGCCCTCACCGATGCGGGCCGACAGCCACCGGGTCACGAGGCCCAGCCCGGCCTCGGCCACCGCGATGCCGGCGATCAGCGCCGCCAGCCCGACGACGACACCGGGCTGCGCGCCCCGCACGATCGCGTCGACCACCCGGCCCGCGAGCACCGGGGTGGCCACCGCCAGCACCGCGGTGACCACGCTGAGCAGCAGGAACCGCACCAGCTTCGCCCGGTGCGGCTGGGCGAATCTTCCGATCCGCCGCACCGTGGCCCAGGAGAACGGCCGCCGGTCCTGCTCGGCGTTCATCGCGTGGTAAAGCTGGACCCACGCGGTGACTTCCATGTCCATCGCGCACCCCCCGGGCCGGCTCAGTTGAGCTGCGCCCGCAGGCTGCGGGCGACGTTGCTGAGCAGTTCCTCGTGCTGCGGCCAGTGCACCACCTGCGCCTCGAGGAACCGGGCGCCGTCGAGGAACCGCCCTTGCTGCGCGAGCGCCCGGCCCAGCTCGACCAGTTCCTCCGCCCCCACTCCGGGCAGCGCCAGGCGCATCCGCAGCACCCATTCCAGGTCGGCGGGGCGGCCGAGCCGGCGGTAGGCCAGCCGCAGGTTCTGCAGGATCCGGGCGAGGATCGTCCGTCTGGGCGTGGTCGTCAGCAGGTGCCGCCCGAACGGGACCTGGGGGCCCGCCTGGGTGGCAGCCCGGAACAACGCCTCGCAGCCGGCGAGGTCGAGCAGCTTGCCGCCATCGAAGGCGTCCAGGTAGCGGTCGGAGGTCAGCGGCCGGACCAGGAAGTGGCCCGGCATCCCGACGCCTTCCAGCGCCACCCCCGCCCGGCGGCCCACCTCCAGGCACACCACCGACAGCGTGATCGGGATACCCAGCCGGCGCTCCAGCACCTGGTCGAGCAGCGAGTTGCGCGGGTCATAGTAGTGGGCGGTGTTCCCGGCGAACCTCGCGTCGACGAACAGCTTGTGGACGAGTGTCTCGAGCGAGTTGACCCCCTCGGCCAACCGGTCCAGCTCGCGCAGCCAGCGGCCGGCGTCGAGGTCCGGATCGGCACCGGCGGCAATCGCCAGCGCGGCCACGTCCAGGTCCGGTCCGGGACCTCGACCGGCCAGCAACCTGGTGAAGTGCTCGACGGCATTCACCATGCCTAGATCGTGCGCCTTGCCGCGCCCGATGTCGACACCCCCCGATGTCGCCATCTCAGTGCCGGGCCGCGGCTGCCCTACCGCCGCACCCCCGAGATCACGACGTCGCCGAGACCGCCCACGTACCGGCGCCCCGTCGGCTCGAAGCCGGCCTCGCAGAACCACTGCTCGTACTCCGCACACGTGTAGACCATGCCCTCCCCGGAAGCGACGGTCAGGAAGTACGCCGAGAGGGCGGCCGCCAGGTCAGGACCGGTCTCGTCGTCGTCCGCGCCAGGGGTGACCACGAAGATGGCGGCGGCACCGGCGCCGGGTCCAACTTCGTGATCAAACGAAGCCTGCGCGCCCAGTTGCCGGGCGATCCGCTGCGCGGGGCGCTGGCGCTGTTCCGCGGCCTGCTGGCCGGGGAGCTCGGCGCCTACTGGACGTTCCTGGTGCACACCGGGCAGCGCATCTTCGTCGGTGCCACCCCGGAGCGGCAGGTGAGCGCGCTGGCCGGGCAGGTCGTGATGAACCCGATCAGCGGCACCTACCGCTACCCGTCCACCGGCCCGAGCCTGCCCGGCACGCTGGCCTTCCTGTCCGACCGCAAGGAAGCCGGCGAGCTGTGCATGGTGGTGGACGAGGAGCTGAAGATGATGGCCGGCGTCTGTGCCGGCGGCGCCCGGGTGTCCGGGCCGAGGCTGAAGGAGATGGCCCGGCTGGCGCACACCGAGTACCTGCTGCACGGGCACAGCTCGCTGGACGTGCGGGAGGTGCTGCGGCGCACCCTGGTGGCCCCGACGGTGACCGGCAGCCCGGTGGAGACGCCTGCCGGGTGCTGGCCAGGCACGAGCCGGCCGGGCGGGGCTACTACAGCGGGGTGCTCGCGGTGCTCGGCCGGGACAGCGCGGGCCGTCGCGAGCTCGACTCGGCAATCCTGATCCGGACCGCGGACATCGACGCTGCCGGCGCCCTCGAGATCGGGGTGGGCGCCACCCTGGTCCGGGACTCCGACCCGGCCGCCGAGGCGGCCGAGACCAGGGCGAAGGCGGCTGGGCTGCTCGCCGCCGCCGGTGCCGGTACCGGGCCCCCGCTGCGCTCCGGGCCGGGTGGGGCGGAGCCGGCGGGTGGGGTCTGGCCGGCGATCAGCGGGTGCGCGCGGCGCTGCAACGGCGCAACCGGACGCTGGCGCGCTACTGGTTCGACGCCGAGGACAACCGGCGCCAGGTGTGTCCCGGCCTGGCCGGCAAGCGGGCCCTGGTACTCGATGCGGAGGACAGCTTCACCGCGATGCTGGCGGTGCAACTGCGCTCGCTGCAACTGGAGGTGACAATCCGGCCGTGCACCGCAACCACCGGGCTCGAGCAGTTCGACCTGGTGGTCGCGGGGCCGGGGCCGGGTGATCCGCGGGATCGGCGGGACCCGCGGATCGCCGCACTCTGGCACCTGGTGCGCCGCTCGCTGCGGGAGGCGATCCCGCTGCTGTGCGTGTGCCTGTCGCACCAGGTGCTGGCCGCGGCGCTGGGCCTGGAGCTGGTCCGCAAACCCGCCCCGGCCCAGGGGACCCAGGTGGAGATCGACCTGTTCGGCCGTCGCGAGCGGGTGGGCTGCTACCACACCTTCGCCGCGCACGCCGAGCAGGACCGGCTGCACCGGGTGGGGCTGGCCGGCCCGGTGCAGGTGAGCCGCGACCCGCAGACTGGGGAGGTGCACGCGCTACGCGGTCCCGGTTTCGCCTCCACCCAGTTCCACCCGGAGTCCCTGCTCACCGAGAACGGCATTCACATCCTGGCCGAGCTCTGCGGCTCGGCGCTGACCAGCCGCGCGCCGGGTGCGCTGCAGCGTTCCGGATGAGACCGGCCACCTGGGAGGCCCTACCGGCCCAGCAGCAGCCCCGCTGGCGCGGCCACCCTGCCTACCTGCGCACCCGGGCGCAACTGGCGCTGGCCCCGGCCCTGGTGAGCCTGCCGGAGCTGGAGACCCTGCAGCAGGAGCTGGCCGGCGTGGCCGCCGGAGGCGGGTTCCTGCTGCAGGCCGGTGACTGCGCGGAGAGCCTCGCCGAGTGCACCCCGACGGCCGTCGCGGCCAAGCTCACCGTGCTGCACCAGCTTGCCGACGCGCTGGCGGCCGGCACCGGAGCAGCGGTGCCTGCGGATCGGGCGGATAGGCGGCCAGTTCGCCAAGCCGCGGTCCCAGCTCGTGGAGTGGCACCACGATCGGGAACTGCCCGCCTTCCGCGGCCACATGGTGAACTCGGAGCTGCCCACCCTGACCGCCCGGGAGCACGACCCGGAACGGATGCTGTGCGCCTACCGGGCCAGCGCACAGGTGCACCGCGCGCTGGCCGCGGACCGCGGCCGGCGCGCGGCCGCCGGGCTGGCCCCGACCGGCAGCGGCGCCTGGTCCAGCCACGAAGCCCTGGTGATCGACTACGAGGCCAGCGCGATCCGCACCGACCCGGCCACCGGGTGCGGCTTCCTGGGCTCGACGCACCTGCCGTGGGTGGGGGAACGGACCCGGCAACCGCAGTCGGCGCACGTCCGGCTGCTGGCCGCGGTGGCCAACCCGGTCGGGTGCAAGCTCGGGCCGAGCGCCGGCCCGGCCGAGGTCGCCCACCTGGGTGAGCTCCTCGACCCGGACCGCCGGCCGGGGCGGCTGGTGCTCATCGTGCGGATGGGCGCCAGCCGCATCGCCGAGGCCCTGCCGCCGGTCGTCGCGGCGGTGCGCCGGGGTAGCCACCCGGTGGTGTGGGTGAGTGACCCGATGCACGGCAACACGGTGCGCAGCGGGACGGGTCGCAAGACCCGCCACCTCACCGACATGATCGCCGAGGTGCAGGCGTTCCGGTCCATCCTGACCCGCCTCGGCGAGCACCCCGCTGGGCTGCACCTGGAGGTGGCGGTCACCGAGGTCACCGAGTGCGTGGGGGGCTCGGTGCGCGAGGACATGCTCCCGCAGCACTACACCACGCTGTGCGATCCGCGGCTGAACCCCGAGCAGGCCCACGAGCTGCTGCTCCGGGCCTGGACCTGACGCCGCCCTCACCACGCGCTATCCGACACTGCCCGGCGTCCGCGACTTCCACGAGCGGTACCGGCACCTCCTGGGCTCGGGAGTGCGTTGCTGGCTCCTCAGGGAGATGCGGTTACAGGGAAGCTGTCGGCAAGGCACGGAGCCGGTCGCCGAACGCTCGGGACGCGGCCCCCAGATAGAGCACGAAGCCGGCCACGAACCGCGCTCCGAGCCGATCGCGCAGGTGCGCGAGGCCACGGAAGTCGCTGCTGCGCCGCTGCGCAGGCATCCCGAGCAGGTACGCGCAGAGGCTACTGTCGGTCATCAACAATTTGGGCGTGGCGGCCTCCCCCGTGCCGTCCATCTCGCCCTGGGAGAGCGGCCAGAGTTCCACCGCTTGCATCCGTCCCACCAGCGTGTCCGGCAACGCTGCGAGGGCGAGCACCCGAGCCGAGCCGGTGAGCAGGAAACGCCCGGGCCGGGTATCGCGATCGACCGACGCCTTGATCGCCAGAAACAACTCGGGTGCCCGCTGGACCTCGTCGATGCATAACAGTCCGTCGTGCCGGACGAATGCGACGGGGTCGGCCTGTGCGGCCGCAAGCTCGAGCGGTCGTCGAGCGTCCGCAGCATGGCACCCGGCTGCGATCCAACGACCAGACCGGCCAGTGTGCTCTTGCCGACCTGGCGCGCACCGTTGATGGTCACGACCCTCGTGTCAGCCAGCGCCGCACGTATCTCGTCAAAGAGCGCGGCGGGGTGTGATCGAGGACTCGGGACCTAGCTCCAGCACAGCTAGAGCATGGCAGATCTGCCATGCCAGCCCTGGCTGAGTGCCGCACGCCCTGCCGGAACCGGAGCCCCGGCCATGCCCGCCGCGAGCCTGCACCGTCCGGATCAGGCGGTGACGGTGATGCGGGCGAGCTTGCGCCCGACCTTGAGGTAGAAGTCACCGGTCTGGCCGTCGAGCTTGTCCTTGACCAGGGCGGCCAGCGGTTCGCGAGCTTCGTCGACGCTCAGCGTCACCTGTTCTTGGCTGCCCTCGGACTCGACCACCAGCCGCAGGCCGTTCTGCTGGGCGACGCGGCGGACATCGCCGTTGCTCCTGGCGAAGCCCAGGGTTTTGACCACCTCGGTGACCGGTTGGCTCAGGTCCACGATCGTGGGCAGGTCTTCGACCTCGCCGAAGGTGCGCTTGGAGAAACGAGCCACGAACTCCTCGCGGGCCTTCATGGCCGCGTCCACGCCGTGGATGGCGGCGGTGACCTCCCCGGCCAGGATCTTCTTCAGGTCCATCGGGTGCAGCGACCCGGCTTTCACCCGCTCGCCGGTGACGGCGAGTTCGGCGTCCAGCCACTCCGACAGCGCGCGGAAGTAGGGCTCCACCAGCCGGTCGGGCACCGACATGATCTTGCCGAAGATCTCGCCAGGCAGGGCGGTCAGGGGCACGTAGTTGCCCTTGGACTTGCTCATCTTGGCCCCGGTGCCGTCCGTACCCTCGATCAGCGAGGTGGCGACCACCAGCTCGGGGGTTTGACCGCAGATGTCCATGACCTTGCGGCACATCTGCATGTTGAGGAACTGGTCGATTCCACCGACCTCCAGGTCGCAGTTGGTCTCCACGGAGTCCAGCGCCATCACGACCGAGTACAGCAGCTCGGCCAGCGACAGGCCCTTCCCGGCGTCGAGGCGCTGGCGGAAGTCCTCGCGTTGCAGGGGCATGGCTACCGGGATCTTCGCGGTGATCTCGATGAGCTTCGGTAGCGTGATCTGCCGTAGCCAGTCGCCGTTGTGGCGGAACTGGGCGCGGTTGAAGTCGAAGAACGGGGTGACCTGCTGGCGGTAGGTGGCGAGGTTGCGGGCGATGTCCTCGTCGGTCAGGGCGGGGCGCTCGTCGGAGCGGCCGGAGGGGTCGCCGATCTTGGCGGTCATGTCCCCGACGATGAACACGACCTGGTGACCCATGCGCTGGAAGCGGCTGAGGATGAGCATGGGCACCGTGTGTCCCAGGTGCACCTGGGCCCCGGTCGGGTCGATGCCGAACTTGGCGATGAACCGGCGGCCCTTCCGGCCAGCGGCGATGACCCGCTCGGCCAGCGCGTCGGCGGAGGGCTGAAGCTCCTGCGAGCGGGCGGCGATCAGGGCGGCCTGCTCGGCCGGGGGCAGATCCGACAGGTCCAGGCTGCGGCGCTGCGTGGTCTCGGTCAGCAGCTCGCGCACGGTGGCGTCGGCCGCAAGGTCCGCATCCTTCAGCAGGGCGGTGGCGCGGTCAACGGACTGGCTCAGTCGGGTCATCAAAGCTCTCCTGGAAACCGGTTGTCCGCTCATGTTATCGGGCCGTCGCGAGCCGATTCCTCCTGGTCAACGCACCACCGGCGGACCAGGTGGAGCACGTAGTCGCCCGAGCTCACCTACCGCCCGCCGCCAGGGCGCACCGGCTTGCCGGCAGGGCGCGTGCAGGTCGGCACGGTGGCGGCGTCGTAGCGGAGCAGTGGGCACATGAGCTGGTAGCCGGTCGCCCGGCCTCCGCTTGGCGGTCGGCGTGATGCCCGAAATCGCAATTCGGCTCCGAATGGCGCTCCAGCCCACTCGGAACCGTGATCCGGCTCCGGCCACCCACCCGCACCCACCCGGCGCAACTCCCCAGGTGGCGAGCGCTACTCTAGGACTGATGAGCACACCCACCGCACCGAGCGAGGACGACTTCGAGGGCTTTGAGGTCGTCGTCGGTGCTGATGGCGCCCTCACCGTGCCCGCTGACGAGCTTGCTCGACATGGAGTGCGCCCCGGTGCGCATCTGCGGTTGGTTTACCAGCCGCAGGAACGGGCGTTCCGACGCAGCGCACGCGGCATTCTCGCCGGGGTGATCGACGCCGAGACACTCGAAACATTCACCACCGCGCTTACCGAATCGAAGGCCGAGCGCATCGCTGCTGTCGAGCGACGTTGGGCATGAAGGTCATTGTCGACTCACACGCTCTCGTCCATTACTTGGCCGACGCAGAACACCTGAGCGAGCCCGCCGTCGACGCCCTCCTCGCAGCGGAGAACTCCGAGGGCGTGGTCGTTTCGGTAGCCACCTTGGGGGATCTGTGGTACGCCAGCCAGAAGACCAGCTCCAGGCCCGTCGCTCCGGGTATCTTTGAATATGTGAGAGGCACAGCGCTCGATCCGTCATTGAACTTTGTGGTCTATCCGATCTCTGCGGCCACCATGATATTCTTCGACGATATCCCTTTGAATGACCTTCGGGACCCGTTCGATCGGTTTATCTTGGCAACTGCAGCACAACTTCGTTTGCCTCTGGTGACGGCCGATCGAGCGATCGCGAAAACAGGGATGGTTGAGATCATCTGGTAGTCGGTCAACGGTACCGGCAGGGCCGTCCGTGGCGTGCCATCCACGTGATGACTGACCCTTTCGCTCACCCTCCCCACGCAGACCCGGGAACTGTTGCTCGCCATGACATCAGATCCGGTAGGGTCTGCGAAACGAGTCAGCCGGGATGGAACACATGGCGGTTCCGGGTTTGCCCTCGAGGGCTCACAGTGCGGGAATGAGGAGGAGTCGTGGCAGCAGGTCCGCCCACCGCGGAGCCGGAATGGATGCACCTGGCCCGGCAGCTCGCGGAGGAAATCAGAGAACGCCGCCGGGCCGCCGGGCTGAGCCAGCCCCGGCTGGCCGCCCACGTCGGCTACACCAAAGCAGTACGTCTCCCTGGCCGAACGACCCCAGCGCGGGCTAGCCTCCGCCGCGCTGATCCAGGCCATCGACGACGCCCTGGACGCCGCCGGCGCGCTGGTAGCCCTGCATGAACAGGCCGACGACGCGCGCAAAGCTTGCCGACCAGCCGCCCCGCCGAGCACCATGGCAGGGAACGCCGCCACTGATGCCACCGGACGGGGGCCGGATCAGGCACCCGACCGTGCGGAGGTGACGAACGCGAAACGCCGCAACGTGATCACCGCAGCGGCCGCAGTCGCCTTCGGGGACAGTCTTGATGAGCCGGTGGCGAGAATTCTCGCCGCAGCCGACGAGCCACAGGTCCCCACCCGGGTCCGGGCCGGAGACGTGCGGCATCTGAGTGGCGCCGTGGAAACCTTGATCACGTGGGATTCCCGCGCCGGAGGCGCGGCGGTGCGCCACCTTGCGCTGGCGACGTTGCGGTGGGCCACGGCCATGCTGAAGTCGTCCTGCACGCCCGAGGTCCGCGAGGAACTCGCCGCGACAACCGCGTGCCTTGCGGCTCTCGCGTCTTGGGCCACGTTCGACGCCGGGTATCACGAGCCCGCGCGGCAGCTCTCCCTGCTCGGGCTGCGGGCCGCCCGCGAGTCCGGTGATCTCGGCATCCGAGCCTGGGTCGCGTCCGGGCTGGCTCGTCAGGAAATCCAGCTCGGTGACTGGGCAGGCGGGCTGGAACTCATCCAGCTCGCGCGCACCGGGGGCGACGCGCTGACCGCCAACGCCCTCGCGGACCTGCACATCGTGACGGCCCGGGCCTACGCCCGCCAACCGGACACCCCGCAGTGCCTGCGCCACCTCGGCCTGGCCGCCGAGACCTACCGGCCCGACTCGGTGGGCACGGGTCCGCCCTGGCTGCGCTATTTCACCCCGGCCAAGCTCGAGGGAGACCTCGCCAACGCGCGCTACGACCTGCTCCTCACCGACGCCGAGACCGGCGACCGGTCCGCTGCGCGCCTCGCCCTGATCGACGACCTCGCCACCGCGTGTCACCAGTACCCGCCCGACCGGGCCCGCAGCAAGGCCATCGCCGCGACCCGGCTGGCCACCCTGCTCTGCCTGGAGGGTGAGCAGCAGGCCGCCCACCAGCGGGCCGAGGAGGTGATCACCCTGGCTGGTCAGGTCCGTTCCGCACGGCTGGCGGACGATCTCCGAGTCCTCCTGCAGGTGCTCCCTCCGGGGGACCGCGCTGACGAGGACGCCCGCGACCTGCGCCACCGCCTCTCCACCGCACTCACCGACATGACCTGACGTGCCCCAGCTCGCGACCGAATGGCGCGCAGGGGTGCTAGCCTGAGCTTGTCGCCGTCCACGTCAGGTGACGCGCAAGGCGAGCAGCCCCGCGGAAAGCCCGACGACCAGGCAGCCGTCATCGAAGCTCGCGAGTCCGAGCGCCTCGTAGTGGACTGGGATCACACGGAGTGCCCGACCGGTGGCCGGGTCCCACAGCCGCACCGTGCGATCGGCGCTGGCCGAGGCCAGCAGCTCCCGATCCCCGACCCGCACCGCACACACCCCATTCACCCAGCCGGTGTGGCCCTCCAGGGGGGGCTCGGCGGCCCCGCTGGCCGGATCCCACAGCCGCACCGTGGCATCGGCGCCGACCGAGGCCAGCAGCTCCCGATCCCCGACCCGCACCGCACACACCCCATTCACCCAGCCGGTGTGGCCCTCCAGAACCGCTCGCTCCCGCCGGCGTGGCGCGTTGCCCCACAGGCCCCGGTAGGGAGCGTCTGCGCGTCGGTGCCGGAACTCCGCGCCAAGGTCGTCAAGGGTCTCGGTGACGCTGAGCAGCGCGAGTCGCCCGGGAGGGTCGGCGGGGATGGCCCGCGGGGTCAGGCGCAGCAGTTGAGCCCGCTGCACTCCCGCCGGCGTGGCGGCGGCAGCGGCAGCGGGGATCAGCCGGCGGAGGTCGGCGTGCAGCACGTAGTCGGTGTCGGCGAGTAGCTCGTCGATCATCCCGGCGCGCAGGGCGTGCGCGGGTAGGGAGCGGAACAGGTAGCCGGGCGCGCGGTTCCACCCGATCCGGGTACCGTGTCCGGTGAAGGCCCGGGTGAGCGCAGCCTCGTCGGCCGCCGGGGGCACCGCCCTGGCCCGGTCTGTGGACAGGGCGTCGTTAAGGGCCTGGTGGAAGAGCCGGAACGTGGCGGTGGCCGCCTCGCCGGTGGACTCCACGAGGAAGTTCGCCGCCGACCCCCGGGCGAAGCGGGTCAGTTGCTCGGTGCTGACCTGGGCGCCGGTCAATGCCGGCACGGCGAGCTGCCAGAGCTCGAGGGGCAGGCCGGGGGCTTCGGCGAAGGCCAGAGCGGTCAGCAGGTCCCGGGCCGGGACGGTGCCGACGGGGGCCAGCCGGTCCAGGAAGGTGGCCAGGGTCGACTCGACGCTGGGGGTGAACGCCACCGCCGCCGGGCTGATCGGCGTGTCGTCATAGAGGCCGTGGGTGCGGGCGACCAGCCCGGCGATCAGAAAGTTCTGCTCGGCCAGTTCCGCGATCCGGGTGGCGACCGGCGCGGCCAACTCGTCGGGCTGGTAGGGGTTGGCGGGGCGCTCGTCCCCGCGCAACTGCAGGGTGGCCTGGGCGTAGGCAGCCAGATCCGCCAGGGCGAAGTAGCGGGCCTCGTCGAGGTCGATGGTGGTCCGGGCCGGGCCGAAGACCCGCAGCAGGTCCCCGCCCTCGTCGCTGCGCCGGGTCCCTACCACCACCTGCGCGCCCACCTCAGCGCAGGTCGCCGCGATTGGCAGCACGATCCCGGTGATGATCGCTCTAGCCTGGGTGGGGTCGCTGGCCTCGTCGAGGGCGTCGATGACGAGATTGAACCGCCGCCCGTCCCGCTCGGTCAGTGCCTCCCGCAGGCCGGCCGGGAGATCGTCCACCCGGTCCGGCAGCGGCGCGGACGCGGCGCGGGCGATCTCCATCGCGACGTCCAGGGCGGTTTTGCCCTTGGCGTGCACCGCACAGGCCACCAACCCGACCCTGGCCCGGACCGCGTCGTCGTCCGGCGGGAGCGCGGCCCGCATCTCGGCATCCGCCGTGGTGACGATGCGCCCCAGGACCGCGGACTTGCCCACCCCGGGGGAGCCGGTGAGCACCAGCACCTTGCGGTCTGGGACCGGGCGGTCCAGCCAGGTGACGATCTCGGTCAGCGCGATGCGCCGGCCGCGGAAGCGGTGACCCCGCTCGGCGGCCACCGACACCCCACGGGCCCGGGGCCGCCAGTGCCGGTCGGCTTCCTGGTCCGCCGCCAGGGTCCAGCCCCAGGCGGCCTGGGCCACCTCATCGGCCGCCGCCACCGTCCACTGGGTCAGCACCCGGATCTTCTCCGCGGGCAGGTAGCCATCCGCCTGGTGCAGGGTGATCGCCTGGCCATTCCCGTGGCCGCTGAACGTACCGACGACACCGACCACCGCGCCGTAATCGGGGCACCACAGTCCACCCCCGCTGAAGCCAGGTCCGACGACGTTGGGCGAGGTAGTAGTGTCCAGCCGCACCCAGCCGTAGCCGAGCGAGGCACCCACCGTTCCGGCCGCGTCGTTGCCCTTGGGGTCCTGGCCGGGAAATCCGAAGGCCCACCAGGCCCGGCCGACCACATCGGCCGGTTTCGGGCACCGCAACCGCGCCGCCGCCACCCCGTCCGGCACCGGGTCCGCCAGCTCCAGCACGGCCAGATCCGCCATCGGGTGCCTGGCCAGCCGCACCGTCAGCACACGAGCCCGGCAGTCGGAGAAGTCATCGGCCCTCGGGAAGGCGACCCACAGCTCGTCGCGCACCCGGTTTTCGACCGTGACCAGGTGGGCGGAGGTCAGCACCCGCCGGTCATCGATGACGACCGCGGTCCCCAGCGGTGTGAAGTCCTCCGCGGTGGTGTGGATGGCGGCGACCCAGGTCGGGTTCAGTGGCGCCGGGATGGCCATGCGTCAACCCAGCGCTCAGGTCCCGGCCGCGGGGTCAGGCGCCCACGTCAGCGTGACCTCGAAGTTGCCCTCGGTGGCGGCCCTGGCGACCCACCAGTTCGCCGTCCCGCTGACCTTGATCCCGAACTTGACCTCGATCTGCCGGGGCGCGGCCTGTCGCACCTGCTCCAGCACCGCCCGCGCACCCGCCACCGCCGGGGCCACCGCCTCCCGGATCCGGCCGGCGATCTCGTCCGGACCCGCCGCCCGGAACCCGGCGCCCGGCTCGATCTCGAACCGGACGACCGTCTCGTCGTCGAGGGTGTAACTGACCACCGCCATCGACCGCTTCTCCTCACGCAGAGATGGCCCCGACTCCCCAAGGAATTGATCGGCTCGACGCTACCCCGTTCGGCGTACCCAGCCGCAGCAGCCCCTAGCCGGTGAGCTGGGCCAGCCAGCGGCAGACCTGCGCTGCGGTGGCCTCGACCGTGCTGCCGGTGGTGTCCAGCAGCGTGACCGGGGGGCGCAGGGTCGCGGCGTTCGCGGCCAGCCACTGGGCGTAGTCGAGCATCTCGGCGATCCGGGCCTCGTCCCATTGCCGCCAGGGCGGGCGGGCGCGCAGCCGCTGCGCCAGCACGTCGGGCCGGCAGGTCAGGGCCAGGTAGTGCACGGCGCTGAACAGCGCACGTTCGGGCAGGGGTTCCAGCTCAGGGGGCACCACGGTGCCGCACAGCAGCACCGGGCGCCCACCCTGCCCGATCATGGCGGCCAGCCGCAGCCAACTGGAGCGGAACACCCGGTGCTCGGCGGTGGGGTCGCTGAGCTCGGGAATCCACAGCACGTCCTGCTCCAGGACCACGAACCGGTCGGACAGGTGCGGCAGCAGCGCGCGGGCCAGGGTGGACTTGCCGGCGGCACCGGGGCCGGTGAGGCAGAACAGCGGCTGGCGGATGAAGGCCTGCCGGTGGCCACACCCCCCGCAGCGCAGCGGCTGCGCGCAGTCCGGCGGCAGGGTCACCAGCGCTCTGCACTGAGCGCAGATCAGCGGGTTCATCCCGGACCGGTGACCTAGCCGAACAGGTCCCCGAGAAAGCTGCCGCGACCGCGGTGCCGGTAGGGACGGGGCGAGTCAGGGTGATGCCCGCGGTGCGAGCGCGGCGAGTCGGGGTAGTGGCCGTAGGGGCGCGGGGAGTCGGGATGGCGCCGGTACGGCTGCGGTGAGTCCGGATGGCCCCGGTGCCCGCCACCGGGGAGGTACCCGGCGTCGTAGTACCGCTGCTCGGCCTGCAGGAGCTGCTCCAGCTCACCGTGGTCGAGGAAGATTCCCCGGCAGCTCTCGCACTGCTCCAGGTGCACTCCCTGCTTGCTGACGGTGCGCAGCGAACCATGGCATTTCGGGCATGTCACGCGGTGAGCATACCGAGTGGGCAATCCCGGCGACACGCTGCGCTCAGGTCCGCGGCGGCAGGTTCCGCAGCACCGCCGCAGCCACCTGCCTGGCCACCACGCAACCCTGCGCCAGGTCGTTGTTGAACGCGGTGGAGTCATAGCTCACCGTCACGCTCTGCCGCTCGGCGGTCTTGATGTCGATGTCGCAGGCCGGCAGCTTGGCGTCCGTTCTCGACGCGATCGCCGGATGCCCGCCGATCTCGGTCAACTCGAAATACGGCAGGCTTTCCCGCCGGGTGGAGACTTCTTCCAGGGTCAGCCGGTCGGTGGCGAGGGAGAGGTATACCCAGACGTCCATCCGGCTGCTCCGCCATTCGCAGTCCGCCGTGCCGAGCCGGCCCGATATCTGCCGTGGCGGACGGTCCAGGCCGAATCCGGCGGCCTGCGGCGGGGGCAGCAGGGCACAGGGCCGGTCCGCCACCGCGGTGACGTCCTTCGGGTTCGGCACCCGCGGGATCGCGCTCTGGACCGGCTGCTTCCCGCCCCCCTCGGCGCCGCAACCAGTCAGCGCGAGCCCGGCCGCCACCAGGCCGGTCACGAGCAGGCAGCTCAGCAGGCCGCCCGTCCGGACCTCGCTCATCGTGCTCCTCGTGACCCACCGCGATGACGCTGCCCAGCGAGTCTACTGTCGCAGCAGGCCGTTGGGAGGAGGTCACGATGCCGGTGGAGATCATCCTGGTGCCGGGTGACATCACCGAGCAGCAGGTGGACGCGGTGGTGAACGCGGCCAACAGCTCGTTGCTGGGCGGGGGCGGCGTCGACGGCGCCATCCACCGCCGGGGCGGGCCGGCGATCCTCGCCGAGTGCCGGGCGTTGCGGGCCGGGCGCTACCGGCAGGGCCTGCCCACCGGGCAGGCGGTGGCCACCACCGCTGGCGAGCTCCCCGCCCGGTGGGTGATCCACACCGTCGGGCCGGTGTACGCCGCCGCCGAAGACCGCTCCGAGCTGCTGGCCTCCTGCTATCGGGAGTCGCTGCGGGTCGCCGACGAGCTCGGCGCCCGGACCGTCGCCTTCCCGGCGGTGTCCGCGGGAATCTACGGGTGGCCGCTGGACGCCGCGGCCCGCATCGCGCTCGGCACGGTGGCCACGGCGCAGACCGCGGTGCGCGAGGCCCGCTTCGTGCTCTTCAGCCCCCCAGTGCTGGACGCCTTCCGGCGCGCTCACCTGGAATTGCGCTAAGTGGTGCGCCGGGTCGCCGGCCGGGGAGGGTAGGATCGCCGATCTTCGGCTCGGGAGGTCGGATGGGTACTGGTGGCCCGCGGACCAGGGTTGTCGCGCTGGTTGCCCTGCTCGCCGCGCTGCTGGCCGGATGCGCGCACCAGCGCAGTGCCGAGGTGCCTGCGCCGGCCCGCCCAGCCAACCTCGCCTTCGTCGACATCGAGGCCAGCCGCGCGGTGTCGGACCAGATCACCCCGGCCGTCGCCCGGTTCTTCAGCTATGACTACCGCTGGCTCGACGCGCATTTTTCGCAGCTCAGATCGGACAGCACCGCCCGGTTCTGGTCGGAGCAGGAGCCGTCGCTGGGGGTGGTCCGGGAGGTGGTGGCGCGCAAGCAGGTGGTGGGCACCGCGAAGGTCGTCGCCACCTCGCTGCACGTGCTGGAACCGGGGCGGGCCGAGTTGCTGCTGTTCGTCGATCGGCGCATCACCCAGGCCGGCGGCCCGGCGCAGGAAGTGAACTCCAGCGTGCTCATCACGGCGGCGCGGGTCGGGCCGAACTGGAAGCTCGACGGGATGGCGGTGCTATGACCTGCTCCGTGCTGAGCTGTTGGGGAGTCGGGCCCCGCGCCGGGCGGGCCATCGCACTCGCTGCCCTGCTCTGCTGCCTGGCGAGCTGTTCGACCGCGACCGACGGTTCGCCAGCTCCGCCGCCCGGTACCGCAACGGCCGAGCTGCGCGACGGCGCGGTGCGGGCCGCCGAACAGGCCGCCGTCGTACTGACCTCGCTGGACCAGCGCAGTGCCGAGGCCGGTTACGACAAGCTGCTGGCGCTGCTCACCGGTCCGGCGCGGCAGGAGTGGGCGCAACGGCGCGCCGACCACCTCGCCCCCACCACGTCCGGGGTGCTGCGCGCGCAGGGC
>DASTLT010000165.1:0-1815 GCA_035714625.1 Pseudonocardiaceae bacterium
TTCATCGGGGCTGCGTAGGTGGGCGAGTTGACCCAGGCCACCACCACGTTGTCGATCAAGACCGCCGCTGCCGACGCGATCGCCGTCGCGCCCAGGACCCGCTCTCGGAGCGCTCGGGGTGGGGTGGGACTCGTCGTTGCCGCTGCCGCGCTCACGGGCACGTGCCGGGATTCCAGCGTGGTGGCGGTTTTCCGCTGTGATTTCATCTCTTACTCCTTCGTTGCGGTCGGATGACCGGCGGGTTGTCGAGCAGGTTCGGGGTTTTCGTTGGGATGGTCATCGGTTGTTTTTTCGAGAGGAGCGGTCCGTCCGCCGGAGTGGCGGCAGGTCTGGGCGTGCACTGACCTCGCTGACCCGGGAGGCCTTGATGTTGTGGGTGGCGGCCATGGAGCGCAGGTGTGAGCGGGCGCTGCGGCTGGGGTGCACGGCGCTTGCCTCCAGCAGGGCGCCGACCTCGCGTAGCGGGGCACGGTGCTGCTGGTAGGGCTTGCCGTTGACGGTGACGGTGCCCGACGTCGGCCGGTCCAGTCCCATGATCATGCGCATGGTCGTGGACTTGCCGGCGCCGTTCGGGCCGAGGAACCCGGTGACGGTGCCGGGCGCGATCGTGAAGCTGAGGGAGTGCACGGCGGTGGTGTCGCCGTAGCGCTTGGTGAGCTCGTGTGCCTCGATCATGACCGGGACCGTTCTGGGGGATGGGGTGGGACGGAGTGCTCAGCAGCGAACGCTGAGGCAGGTGACCGTGCCCGCGGGTGGGGCGAGCGAAGGATGGTCGGGCGCGGGGCGGGCAGTCACGCCTGCTGCGGCGTGCGGAGTGGCTCGCTGTCGAGGCTGGCTGCCAGGGTCGCCGGTGGTGCGGTGCGGCGGGGCCAGGTCCAGGCGGAGCGCAGGATGAAGGCCAGGAGCAGCACCTCGAGTCCGATGGAGAGGCCGTAGAAGAAGGCCCAGTCCCAGGACTCCCCAACCGCGTTGACCACCGAGTAGGGGATGTAGAGCAATGCAAAGACGAGGTTCGTGGCGCGGTTCACCCGGGCGGGCAGCGTAATGGAGAGCATCACCATCAGGGCCGGGATCGCCACGGACGCGAGCATGATGGTCAACAACGTCGGGCTGATGTCGTACTCAAAGACGACGCCGGCGCGGAGGTTGTCGATGACGCCGGGCTTGTGGAGGTGGAAGTAGTCGACGTAGATGTAGAGGAACATGAAGCTGGTCCATGCTGCTGCGAGTTTGGCCCGCACGGGCATGCGCAGATCTTCCAGCGTGCTCTGGGACGGCGGATTCTCTAGCGCGGTGTGGGATTGAGGCGTTCTCATCGCAATGCTCCTTGGCTTGATTGGCTGGGTGCTTCCACCTTCACGGAGGCCGGCGGCGGGCACATTAGCCCCGGAGCCTGATTCGACCTGGCCGTCGGCACAGCCGAGCTCTTGTACTTTCGGCGCATACGCCGAGCACGCGGGCTGCCTAGGCTGATCAGATGGCCACCGACGCACTCCGCTCGCTGTGGGCCGAACCTCGACCCACGAATGCCCCGGACCGGGGGCCGCGGGACTGGGCCTTGGTCGCAGTAATGGTCGGCTGGTCTGTGGTGGAACTGGTGTTTCGCCGGGACCTGGCGCCGCGCCCGCTGCTGCTGCTCTATGTGCTCGCGGTCCTGGGCCCCCTGCTGTGGCGACGCACGCACCCGCTCGTCGCGGTTGCGGTCTCCTTCGGCACGTTGACGATCGTCGACATCGTCAGAATCCTCACCGGGTCGCACGGCGCCCCGCTGAACAGCACGTCCGCGGCGCTCATCCTGACCTACGCACTGTTCCG
>DASTLT010000166.1:0-26600 GCA_035714625.1 Pseudonocardiaceae bacterium
GTACCGTGCCCGACCCCAGCCCATCCAGAGAAGACTAACAGCAGCACCGTCTGTTGGACGGCCGACGCGTATTCGAAGAACCACGACGCCGTGCACCGGACGGGGTCATGGCAGAGGTTGATGCCGCGATGGTGGCGGAGAAGCTGGAACGGCGGTGGTGGCCACAGCAGATCTCAGGATGGCTGCGACGACGGTACGCGCCGTGTTACTCGCCGGTGCCTCCGACGTGCTTGCGGCGGCCTCGCGACTGGATTTCCTCACTATGGCAGAAAGCCTGGTCGTGGTCGCCCGGGACGCCGAAAGGAGAGTACCCACTCCCTGTCACTCTCAACATATAGCGCACTGGGGGGCTTGCGGCAAGACCGGGGTCGTGCCGCAGAATCACCGGCCGAGGCCAGAACCGCGGAAATGGGAGTCGCGAAATGCGTGTGTTGTTGTCGACGTATGGGGGGCGCGGGGACGTCGAACCGCTGGTGGCACTCGCGGTGCGGTTGCGGGCACTGGGCGCGCAGGTGCGGGTGTGCGCACTGCCGGACTGCGCGCAGCGGCTGGCCGAGGTCGGCGTGCCGCTGGTGCCGGTCGGCCCGCCGGTGCGCCAGTTGATGCACGGGGTGACGTCGCCGTCGGTGGCGGACGTGTCCCGGCTCGCGGCCGAGTTGATCGCCGAACAGTTAGACAAGCTCCCCGCGGCGGCCGAGGGCTGCGATGCCCTGGTGGCGACCGGCCTGTTCCCGGTCGCGGCCAGCGCCCGGTCGGTGGCCGAGAAACTGGGCATCCGGTCCGTGTTCGCGGCGTACTGTCCGATCTTCCTGCCGTCGCCGCACCACCCGCCGCACCCGCTGCCGGGCCGGTCGTTGCCGCCGGACGTGACCGACAACCGGGTGCTGAACGAGAGGAGGGTCGCGTCCCACTCTTGATACGCGACTGACGAGGCGGTAACCACCGTCTTAGTATTGTTCGACCAATGCCCGAGCCACGGGGTGCGGCCTTCCCCCACCACCGCATCGTTGACGATCTTCGCTCCGCGATCCTGGCCGGTGACCTGGCGCCGGGTGAGCGACTGAGTTCGGAGTGGGAACTGGCGCAGCAGTACCAGACGAGTCGGCCGACGGTGCGTCGCGCGGTGGCCGTGCTCAAGGCTGAGGGTCTGGTGATCACCGAGCAGGGTCGGGGTGCTTTCGTCCGCCCGAAGCCGCATGTGCGGCTGCTGGTCACCGGCGCGAACTATCGTCGGCATCGCAGTGCGGGGTTGGCCGGTTTCAATGCTCAGGTGGCTGAGCAGGGGCAGCGACCGGAGCAGCGCCTGCTGGAGGTAGGGCAGGTTGACGCTCCGGTCGAGGTGGCGGTGCGCCTGGAGCTTGCGGAGAACTCGCCGGTGATCGTCCGACGTCGGTTGTTCCTGGCGGAGGATCAGCCGGTGGCGTTGTGCGACAGCTACTACCCGGCTGACCTGGCGGCCGGGACTGCGATCGCCGAGCCGAGGAAAATCCGTGGTGGCGCTCATGCGGTGATTGAAGATCCGGCCGGGCCGATTCGGAGATCGGTGGCGCGGTCGGTGGATGAGTTGACCAGCCGGATGCCGACGCGCCGAGAGAGTGAGAGGTTACAGCTCTCATCGGGAGTGCCGGTCGTGCGGGTGCTCCGAACGATCTACGACACCGAGAACACGCCGCTGGAGGTGCAGGATTCGGTCGTGGCTGCCGATCGTCATGAGTTCCGGTACGAAGTGGACATGAGGTGACCGCAGGTGGCGGGCGCCCGGTGTTGCGATTGGGGGCATGCCTGTCGCTCACCGGCCGTTTCGCGCGGTTCGGGGTTCAAGCGGCTCGCGGGTTGGAGGTATGGCGCGGGTTGGACGGGGGCGTCGAGGTCGTGGTGGAGGACGACGGCAGTGATCCGGTACAGGTGGAGTCCTGCCTGCGCTCGGTGGCGGGCCGGTGTGATCTGTTGCTGGGGCCGTATTCGACACAGCTTATGCGCGTGGCGTCGCGGGTCGCGGTGGACCTGAACCGGGTGGTGTGGAATCACGGTGGTTCCGGTGACGACGTGGAAGCGGCGGCTCCCGGACACGTCGTGTCGGTCTTGACGCCAACGAGCCGGTATGCCGAGCCGTTCCTGCGACACCTGGCGCGACGAACAACGACGGCACCGCTATGGCTCGCGGAAGGTCGCGGGAGCTTCGGTCGACAGGTAGTGGCGGGTGCCGCGGTCATGGCCGAGGAACTCGGTCTGCGCACGGTGCGCCTCGGTGCGGCCGACAACATGCCCCGAGACCCTGGTCCATCGGGATGGGATCTGTTCTGTGCTGGCTCGTTCGAGGAGGACGTTTCCCGTGTCATAGCTGCCCGCACCCTCGCCACGCCCCCGCGCGTGATCGGAGCCGTCGCGGCAGGTGTGCGCGAGTTCAGCCAGGCGGTGACCAGCCCTGAGGGCATCTACGGCATCGCGCAATGGTTCCCGGGACAAGGCACGAAGGTCGAGTTGGGCCCAGCGGAGAGGGACTTGCTGCTGGCCTACTCCGAACTGACCGCAACGCTGCCGGACTATCCCGCTGTCCAGGCCGCCGCCGCAGCCGTGCTCGCCACGCATTGCGCCAGGGCCATCGGCAGCCTGTCCCGTGAAGACCTGTGGAGCGTCGCGACCGGGTTACGGACGACCACGTTCTACGGTGCGTTCGGAATCGATCCCACCAGCGGAGCACAACTCAACCACCAGACCGCGTTGCTGCGCTGGACGGCAGGCGGGCTGAGGTTGGCGGCACCGGACTCGCCCTACCCCTGACCTCTACTTGTAGTTCCAAGTTGATTTGTATTACCAAGTTGGGTAACGTCTCACCCCTCGAACGGTGAGGACACTGCGGTCATCACGATCCGGCGCGGTGAGCAGGCCATCAGCTCGGTGTCGACGCCGTACCTGATCGCGGAGATGCTCGGTCAGGGCGCGGACGCGTTGGGCAGCCTGGAAGGCTGCGACGTTCTGGAGATTGGCAGTGGCGGCTACAACGCGTCCCTGCTGGCCGAGCTCGTCGGCCTGTCGGGATCGGTCACGACCGTCGACATCGACCCTAAGGTGACCGATCGGGCGGCCGCCTGCCTGGCGGCGGGTTACCACGGCGTCACCGTGGTGTGCGCGGACGCCGAGCATCCGATCGAGCCGGGCCGCCGCCACGACCTGATCATCGTCACGGCTGGGGCATGGGACGTGGCGCCCGCGTGGCGTGATCAGCTCACTGACGACGGTGTGCTCGTCGTCCCGTTGCGCACATTCGGGATGACCCGGTCGTGGGCGCTGCGCCGCCGCGGGGACCGGCTAGTCAGCCAGAGCCGCCGCCTGTGCGGGTTCGTCTCCATGCAGGGTGCCGGCGCCCACGAGATGCGCTACGTCGACATCGCCGAGGTCCCGTTCAGCACGACACAGCGTCCGGCGGGCCAGCCACCGGTCGTGTGTGGCGGCCAGGGCCTCGGCGTGAACCCCGGTGATCCAGGCGCGGGTACGGCCCGGGCAGCCGGTCCGGAGGCTGGCGATGGCGGATTCGGCCAGGTCGAGGGCGGCGGTGGGGTGGCCGAGTTCGATGGCCTGAACAGTCAGCGAGCGGAGGACGGCGGCGCGCATGAGCGGGTCCTCTGCCTCGTCTGCCAGGCGCACGGCCTGGATGTAGTACTTCTGCCCGAGTTCATCGGATCCGCCGTCTACTGCCATCCACCCGGCCAGGTAGGCAAGCTGGCAGGCGGCCCGGAACAGATCCGGGCGAGCTCGGCCGGTGGTGCCACGTAGCAGGGGCACCCCGTCGTTGACGAGGTAGGCAGCGACGGCGGTGCGGGCATGACCGCCGCCGTAGCGGTCGTCGATGGCCGCGGCATACGCCCCAGCTTTGACAGGCTCCGATTTCGGATGGCGGCGAAGTCAATCCTTGTCAACTTCAGGACGGCGACAGTCGGGCGTGGGCTTTGATGTGCGGTGATGCCATCCTCACCGTCGTCTTCTGCTCAGGCTGCTCGTCAGCGTCTCGCGAATCAGCTCCGCGAGATGCGGCGCGCCTCCGGGCTGACGGGCAGGGAGTTCGCGCGGCGTGCCGGGTGGCGCGATGCCACCTTGGTCTCGATGATCGAGAAGGCGCGGCGGGCGGTCACTGACGATCATGTGCGGCTGTGGTGCCGGATCTGTGCGGCACCGCGCGGGCGCGAGGCTGAGCTGCTCGCCGAACAGGCGAACGTCGCCCGGATGTGGGTCGCGTTCAGGGAGTCCCAGCATCAGGTTGGGCTGAATCCGACTCAGCGGATGCTTGTCGGGGATATCTACGACCAGCTTCGCCTTGAGCAGGTGTATCAGACGAAGCTCATCCCGGGCCTGTTGCAGACCGAGGCGTACATGACCGGCGTGCTCACCGATGTCCGCCGTGAACGCGGCCTGCAGGTGGATGACGTCGCCGAGGCCGTACAGGAGCGGCTGAGCAGGCAGCGGAACCTGCGCCGCGCCAGCGCCCGATTCAGCTTCATCGTGGAAGAAACCGTGCTGTGGCTGCGGCCCTTCGGCGCCGATGTCCAGCGCGAGCAGTTGCGCCATCTGCTGGAGGTCATGCGGTTGCCGACCGTGTCGTTCGGCGTGATCCCCATGGCCGCGGACCGGCGCGGATTCCGGCCACGTGAGAGCTTTGATATCACCGATGATGAGCTGGTCACCGTGGAGCTGGCCAGCGGGTTCCTGTCGCTCACCCATCCCGCTGAAGTGGCCGTATACCGCAACGTGTGGGCGGATCTGATGTCGCTGACCGTGCACGGTCACAGGTGTCGCGCGCTTATCACGGCGGCCCTGCAAGGTCAGGACAACGGCGGCTTGTAATCGGCGTGCGGGATTGCTCGCTCCCACGCGAGCTCGAACGAGCCAATGATATCGCGGATGACGCGCGGGTCGGAGGAGAACGTATAGTGGCGGGGGTTGGTGCCGTCGCCGCGCTGGAAGTTCCACCGGATGATCCGATGGTCGAACACCCAGCAGTCCGCACCGGGCACCAGCAGGTCCGCCGCCTGTGTCCGCGGCAGCCAGCGAATGTCCTCACCTGCCTCGACATTGGCGTCGGTAAGGGCATGCTCCCATCGCATGTACTCGCTCAGCGGCTCGGAGACGATCCGGACGCGACGCCACCGGACGCCGCGCGCCGTCGACTTCCTTACCATGTCCAGGTGGTCTTCCCAGTCGTAGGACGACAGGTCCCCGGTCGCTCGCCACTCGGCGAAGCCCTGCTCGGTCTCGTCGTAGCCGTCGCGCATCTCGAAGCGGATCAGCGACGACTCAGTGTGCGCGAGGATCGTCGTGAAGTCGTGCTGCCCCGGCCCGACGCGTCCCTGTTCGTACTGGTCATCGATCGCTTCCCGCAGAGCCGGAAACAGCCGGTCGGGTACCCAGATGTCCGTCTCGTCCTCGCCTTTGCCGACGTCCTCGCCGAACCTGGCAGTCAACTCCGGGTCGGTCGCGGTCTTGCCTCGGATGTAAGCACCGCCCGGGGCGCGCCACACGGCCGGACATTCGGTCTTGCCGGACTCGGGGTCGCCGCCGACAAAGTCGATGTCGTCGCTGTGCGCCATGCCGCACCCTCCAGGTTTGACAGTGCCGAAATCGACCTTTGCCCCTGACCCGACGGAAGTCAAGACCGGCAGCCGGTTCGCCGGTGTCAATCTCTGTCAACTTTCTTCCGCCGAGGGAGCGCTGTGCCCGAGTGTGGTGTGACACGGAAATCGGCTTACAGCTCTGGGAGGCTCGGCGTGGCAGCGCTCGACCAACGCCGCATCGATAACGACGCTGCCCACCACGTCGCCCGGCGCGAGGAGCTGAGGGATTCGATCCGCCGCCGGGTCGCCTGCGGGGATACCCGGGACCGCCCGAGCCGCGGCGGCCCGCACACATCGGGAGAGGACACCGGAATGAGCGTCGGCACCATAGGCAGCAGCGAGAGCCTCCGTCACGCGATGGTCGACCGGCTGGCCGTCGATCATGCGGCGAAGGGCCTCACCCTGCGGCCCGAGGTGGAGGCGGCGATGCGGGCCGTTCCCCGCGAGCTGTACACGCCGGGCCTGGCGCTGGAGGAGGCGTATGCGAACGAAGCGGTCCTCAAGAAGCGGCGTGGTGAGGAAGCCATCAGCTCGGTGACGGCGCCCTTCCTGATCGCGGAGATGCTCGGTCAGGCAGCGGACGCGCTCGGCGACCTGGAGGGCCGTGACGCTCTGGAGATCGGCAGTGGCGGCTACAATGCGTCGCTGTTGCGGGAGCTCGTCGGCCCGTCGGGATCGGTCACGACCGTCGATATCGACCTCGAGGTGACCAGCCGGGCGGTCGCCTGTCTGGCGGCGGCGGGCTATGACGACGTGACTGTGATGTGCGCGGACGCCGAGCACCCGATCGCGCCGGGCCGTTGCTACGACCTGATCATCGTCACGGCCGGGGCGTGGGATGTGCCGCCCGCGTGGCGCGAGCAGCTGACCGACGACGGTGTGCTCGTCGTGCCGCTGCGCACGTTCGGGATCACCAAGTCGTGGGCGCTGCGCCGCCGAGCGGACCGTCTGGTCAGTGCGAGCCACCGCCAGTGCGGGTTCGTCTCCATGCAGGGTGCCGGAGCCCACGAGATGCGGTATATCGACATCGCCGACGGTGTTCATCTGCGGCTGGATGAGGGCCAGCAGATCGACCCTACCGCTGTCGCCGGCCTCCTCGGTAAGCCCCGGGAACAGGCCTGGGCCGGGGTGAGCGTGCCACCCCGCACCACCCTGATCGACCTGAACCTGTGGCTGGCGACCCGCCTCACCCGCGAGGCGGGGGAGTTCGTGGTGCTGACGGCGCAGGAGACGGCCATCGAATCCGGCATCGTCGCGCCCTCCTGGCAGTTCGGCACCCCGGCCATCCTCCACGAGGGCACGTTCGCCTACCGGTCGGCTCTGCGCTGGACCGACCGGCGGTTCGATCTCGGCGCCTACGCCCACGGGCCCGAGGCCGCCGCGGCGGCCGAGCGGATGGTCGAGCACATGCGCGCGTGGGTGGACGCGGGCAACCCGCCTCCGGTGCTGCACGTGCTTCCCGCACACACCCCCGACGGCGACCTGCCGGGCGGGGCGGTCCTGGACAAGCGGCACAGCCGCCTCGTCCTGGCCTTCACTTCCACTGAGAAAGGAACCCCCTGATGGAGCACGAAGAGCACGAGGAGTACGAACTGAATGTCCGCCTGGTCGACGCCGGCTCCGTCGCGAGCGGTCACGCCACCAGCACCGACGACAACTGCGGCTCGGGCGACACGGACTCGGAGGCCTGCTCGGGCGGCAGCGGTCGCTGAACCCCGCCCACCCAACGAGCCCGGCGGGCGTCTAGGGGCCGGGCCCGCCCTCCTTTCCGCCAACCCCCGGAACGCGGAGCGAGAAATGTTCCACACGGCGCACGCGGCGTTGATCAGAGCCGCCGCCTACCCCCAAGATCTACGGCTGCCCGCGTGGCCCGACCTGACCGTGGACCGGCCCGAAGCGTGGCTGAAGTGGCTGCGGGAGGTGTGGGCGCTGCCGGAGTTCGCGGCTGCCGTCGGGCAGGCCGCGCCGCACCTGACCGCCCAGATCACCCGCGCTCTCGCCCGAGAGCCGATGACAATGCGCAGGCTACGACGTGTGGTGGAGGCGACGGTCCGGTATCTGCTGCGGTGGACGACCCGGGCGACCCCCTTCGGCAGGTTAGCCGGTGTGGCGCCGGTCGAGTTCGGCCCCCGCGCGGTGGTCCGCTGGGGGGAGCGGCATCACGAGGCGACCCGGCCGGACGACCGTTTCATCGCCGAGTACACGGCCGTGGCCGAGCGGGACTTGGAGACGCTGCGCACGGTAGCGGTAGTGACGAACGTGCTGGGGTATCGGCGTGGCGGGGTGTGGGTACTGCCCTGTGCCCGCGGCGAGGGCAACCGGGTCTGGGATGTGGAGATCGACCTAACCGGCCCGGTGCGGGTGGCGGTCGAGACGGCCAGTGCCCCGATCGCGTTCCGGGAGCTGGCCGCGAAGGTGGCCGACGAACAGGCAACCGAGACGGCGGCGGCTGAGCGGCTGCTGGGCGCGCTGGTGAACGCGGGGGTGCTGCTCTCGGCGGTCCGGCCGCCGATGACCGTGCCCGACCCGGCCGCCCACCTGGCCCGCCACATCGACCTCCCCGACCCCGGCGACAGAATCGCGGTCGATATGAGGGTCGACTGCTCGGTGACGCTGCCCCCCGCGGTGGTCGGTGAGGCGCAGGAGGCCGCGTCCGCGCTCGTCGCCGTCGCGCCGCGCCTGCCCGGCTGGGCCGCCTACCATCGCGCGTTCATCGAACGGTGGGGTCCGGGCGCGGCCGTGCCGCTCCGTGACGTCCTGCGCGTGCTCGGGTTCCCCGCCGGGTACCGGGGATCGTCCCGACGTGACTCGGCAGGATTCACCGCCCGTGACGCTCTGCTCGCCGAGCTCGCCCAGCGGTCCGCCCTGGACGGCTGCGCCGAGGTGGTCCTCGATGACGATCTGATCGCCTCGCTGCGCGGCGAGGATGACCGGCCACCGCTCCCGCACACCGAACTACGGTTCACCCTCGCCGCTGCAACACCCCAGGATCCAGAGCAGGACACCTCCCATATCTGGCAGGCCACCGCGACATCCACGTCGTCGTCGGCCCACTCACGGACCAGCGGGTACATCAGTTTGGGAGAACGTTCTCCCGGGCAAAATACGCGGCCGCGCGCTTGAGGATCTCCACCTCAAGCTCCAGCCGGCGCTTGTCCCGGCGGAGCTGGGCAAGCTCTTTTCTCCGCGCTGGTCAGCCGCGTCTCACTGCCGGACTCATCAACCTCGGCATCGCCCAGGATCTCGCGGGCGACAGTCGCCGCGTCCGGGCCGGAGATCCGCACGCCGAGCTGGGCCGCGCCGTGGGGGAAGAAGGCCCAGTCCCCGCTGCATTCGTGAATGACGACGACAGTGCACCGCTCGCCGTCATCGGTGCGGGTACCGGGCCCGGTCAGTCGGCGGCGCTCGTTGTCGCGCTGCATGATCGTGGGTTCCATCGTGTCGCCTGTCCCCTTGCTGGGTCGTGGACGGTCTGGGTAGGCCTGCCCCGCCGCGTGGCCGGGGTGAGCACACAGCACGGCGGGGCAGGCGGCCGACCAGCGGCCGTGGGGCGACCAGTGATCGACAGCGCAGAGCATCGCGGATCAGCGACTGTGGGTGTCTACTTGTTGTTGACCTCGCCCAGACCGAACCGGTGGTGCAGGCTGTCCAGCTCCCACACCCGCCGTGGTGCCCGCCGGACCAGGGTGAGCACCAGCTCCCGGGCCATCGGGTCCATCCGGATGCGTTGCGGGGCCAGTCGGTCGGCGACATCCAGGTGCCGGATCGCCTCGGCGTCCCGGTCCTTTCGGCTATAGACGAGGGCACGAGCCAAATTCAGCCGCAGCGATGCCTCGCGCTCGGCTGAACCGAGGGCGGATAAGTCCAGTTCGGCGCGCATCGTTTCCTCGTACGCGCGGCCACTATCGGACAGCTCAATACCAATACCCAGTCGCCACAGCGCGACATTGGTCGGCCCGAAATGCTGCAGCATCCCATTGTGCTCACCGATGCGAACAGCCAAATACTCCGCCTCGGCAAGGTCCGCGCGCGCATCATCGGCACGTCCTTCGCGCGCGGCTGTATGCGCCCGGGCCAGGTGCATGAGACCGGCCATTTCGGCGGGCAGGGAGTCCGGGCCGGTGAGGTGGACAGCAGGTGTCAGTTCGTCGATGCCGGTCGTCAGAACGGATGTGGCACGTCGGCGCGCTGCCAGTCGTGTCAAGGTGAGGGACCAGTACCACCGGGTGAACCCGACGAGACCGGGTGAGCCGTAGCCGAGGGCCACATCGTAACCCCGCTGGGCGGCGGCCGCCGACAAGTCGACGTTGGCCACGTTACCTGCGACCACACCAGCTACAAAACATGCAACAACCGCGCTGGTGACAGCCCGGTCCCGTTCCTCGCCGCGCGTGGTGAGAGCGTGCACCTGTAATTCGGTGAGCAAGGTACCGATATCCTTGCCGGCGAGTGAATAGCGCGCTTGAGTGCAGTGCTCGTTGGCGTTGTCTGCCAATAGCACGAGTTGCTCCAGCGGTCGCGGACTGACGTCGGGGACGTCGTCGGGGCCATAGTCGTTCAGCACGAGCTGAATTCCCGGCACCGTCGCGAAGGTCTCCTGGGCGTCCCGGTCGAGGAGGTGGTAGGGCTGGCCGGTCAGGTCCGCCACCGAGCAACTCAGCACCTCGGCGAGGTCTTCGAGCAAGCCACGCCGGTTGAACCCGCGCTCTCCGCGTTCCAGCATCGAGAGGTACTGCTTGCTCCGACCGACCAGCCCGGCCACCACGTCCAGGCTCAACCCGCGACGCTTGCGGATCGTGCGCAGCCGCTGGCCGGTTGTGCGCGCTTCGTCATCAGTCACCAAGCACTCGATGCTAGCCAATCTAAGCGGGTGACTCTCCGATGAGGCCGCTGAATTGCGTGACGAGGTCGTCCTCGCTGGTGCCGCCGTCGGGGTCGGCGACCGTGGGGCTTTGGGCCAGCACGTCATTGTCGATGGGGCCGGCCCAGAACGGGGCGAGCCGGCCCAGGCCGCTCTGGCCCACCAGGTCGGCGATAAGGTCCACGCACGGCGCAACACAGCGGCGGCGCAGGTCCGCCCGTCCGTATCCGACGGTGGCGGGGCCGGTGCGGACCGGCGCCCGGGCCCGGGCCTTGGTGGCGGTCGCCAGTGGTGATCTGGACGCTGCGGGGGCAGCGGTGGATGCGGCACTGGCAGCGAGCGAACGCCTGGAGATGCCGTTCGAGCGGGCGCGGACGCTGGTGGTGGCCGGGCGGACGAACCGGGAGGTGGCTGCGGAGCTGTGCCTCGCGGTCAGCACGGCGAGGCGGCCCTGTGGAAGGTCTACCGCAAGCTCGACGTGCGCTCTCGCACCGAACTGGCCACCCGGCTCATACCGCACTGATCGTAGGCTCGGGGGGTGCACAAGGTTGACTCCGTGCAGCGTGCGGCCGCCACCCCGGACCAGCCGCAGCCGTACCGGGAGCTGGGGCTGGCCGATGACGAGTATGCCCGGATCCGGGAGATCCTCGGGCGCCGGCCCACCGAGGCCGAGCTGGCCATGTATGCGGTGATGTGGAGTGAGCACTGCTCCTACAAGTCCTCCAAAGTCCACCTGCGCTACTTCGCCGAGACCACCACCGAGGCGATGCGCCAACGGGTACTCGCCGGGATCGGGGAGAACGCCGGCGTGGTCGACGTCGGCGGCGGCTGGGCGGTGACCTTCAAGATCGAGTCGCACAACCACCCGTCCTATGTGGAGCCCTACCAGGGCGCGGCCACCGGGGTGGGCGGGATCGTGCGCGACATCCTGGCCATGGGTGCGCGGCCCATCGCGGTGGCCGACTCGCTGCGGTTCGGCCCGGCCGGCGCCCCGGACACCGCGCGGGTGCTGCCCGGGGTGGTCGCCGGGATCGGCGGCTACGGCAACTGCCTGGGCCTGCCGAACATCGGCGGCGAGCTAGGCTTCGACCCCAGCTACGCAGGCAACCCCCTGGTCAACGCGCTGTGCGTGGGGGTGATGCGGACCCAGGACCTGCACCTGGCCCGCGCCAGCGGCACCGGCAACAAGGTTGTCCTGTTCGGGGCCCGGACCGGGCGTGACGGCATCGGCGGGGTGTCGGTGCTGGCCAGTGACACCTTCGCCGGGGACGGCACCGGCGGCGGGCGCAAGAAGCTGCCCAGCGTGCAGGTCGGTGACCCGTTCACCGAGAAGGTGCTGATCGAATGCTGCCTGGAGCTGTTCGGCGCCGGGCTGGTGGCCGGCATCCAGGACCTCGGCGGGGCCGGGCTGTCCTGCGCGACCAGCGAGCTGGCCAGCGCGGGCGACGGGGGCATGCGGGTCGAGCTGGACGCGGTGCCGCTGCGCGCGCCGGACATGAGCCCGGCCGAGATCCTGTGCAGTGAGTCCCAGGAGCGGATGTGCGCGGTGGTCCGTCCGTCCGATGTGGACGCCTTCCTGGCGGTGTGCGCGAAGTGGGACGTGACCGCCACGGTGATCGGCGAGGTCACCGGGGGCGACCGGCTGCTCATCACCTGGCGTGGGGAGACGGTGGTGGATGTGCCACCGCGCACCGTCGCGCACCAGTGCCCGGTCTACCACCGCCCGGTGCGCCGCCCGCCCACCCAGGACACCCGCCAGGCGGCCACTCCGGACACCCTGCCCCGCCCGTCCACCCCGGACGCATTGAGGGCGACCCTGCTGCGGATGGTGGCCAGCCCCGGCCTGTGCTCCCGGACCTGGGTGACCGATCAGTACGACCGCTACGTGCGCGGCGGCACCGTGCTGGCCCAGCCCGCCGACGCCGGGCTGGTGCGGATCGACGACACCACCCACCGCGGGGTGGCGGTGGCCACCGACTGTAACGGGCGGTACTGCGCGCTGGACCCCTACACCGGCGCGCAGCTCGCGTTGGCCGAGGCGTACCGCAACGTCGCGGTCACCGGCGCCACCCCGCTGGCCGTGACGAACTGCCTCAACTTCGGCGCGCCCACCGACCCGGGGGTGATGTGGCAGTTCGAGCAGGCCGTCCACGGGCTGGCCGACGGGTGCGTCACCCTGGGCATCCCGGTGACCGGGGGGAACGTGAGCTTCTACAACCAGACCGGGGACACCGCGATCCTGCCCACCCCGGTGGTCGGAGTGCTCGGGGTGATCGACGACGTGCGGCGCCGGATCCCCGCCGGCTTCGGCGCTCCCGGGGACCAGATCTGGCTGCTCGGCGAGACCCGCGACGAGCTCGGCGGCAGCGAGTGGGCGCACGAGGTGCACGGCCACCTCGGTGGCCACCCCCCCGCCGTGCACCTGGCCCGCGAGCAGGCGATCGCCCAGGTGCTGGCCGTCGCCGCCGGCGAGGGCCTGGTGGCCGGGGCGCACGACCTGTCCGAGGGCGGCCTGGCCCAGGCACTCGTGGAGGCCGCCCTGATCAGCGCCCACGGCGCCCAGGTACGCCTGCCCCCCCAACTCGACCCCTTCGTCGCCCTGTTCGCCGAGTCCTCCGCCCGCGTCCTGCTCGGCGTGTCGGGCGCTCAGGTACGCCGTGTCAGGAGCCTGTGCACGGCCCATGGCGTGCCCGTGACCCAGCTCGGTGCGGTCAGCGCCGCGCCCATCCTGACCATCGCCGGCCTCGCCCCGCTGAGCTTGGACGAGTTGCGCTCCGCCTGGCAGGCCACCCTGCCTGCGCTGTTTGACCGCTGACCGCCCAGGTAGCCGGAAGGGCTCGGTAAGGTGCCGCAGTGCCCCCACGTCGGGTTGCCCCGGACGAGTTGCGGGCGGCGGTCGCGGCGCTCACCCCGTGGCTGGACGGGCAGGCGCCGCCGCCCGCGCGCGCCGAGCTGGCGGCGGCCGTCCGGCTGAGCTTGCGCACCCTCGCCCAGATGGCTCCCGGGGCCACGGTGGAGGTGCGGGTTCCGCCGCTGGCCGCCGTGCAGTGCGGGCCCGGGCCCCGGCATACCCGGGGCACCCCGCCCAACGTGGTGGAGACCGACCCGCGGACCTGGCTGGAACTCGCCACCGGCCGGATGCGCTGGGCGGCGGCGCTGGCCGCGGGGCGGGTGGTGGCTTCCGGCACCCGGGCCGACCTCTCGGGATGGCTGCCGCTGAGCACTGCCGGCGGAGCACAGCGGGGCTAGCGGCGGGCCACTGCGAGCTAAAGTTCGCAGTGGCACAATACCGGCGGGAGTTGCTGGTGCACGCCCCGTGACGGTCACCAGCACACCTATCCGGCTGAGGTCAGTGGCGCTGGGGCACCCGGACCGGGGCCCGGAGGTAGGGGAGGAGTCGCCGTCGTGGCCGCGCAGCAGCGGTCGCGAGGCGGGTGGGCCGCATCGGGTAAGGGGATCGTGATGAGATCGGCATTCGTCCGGGTCTGGGCGAAGGCGGTGGCGGATACCAACGCGGTCGGGCTGGACCAGGCCGAGCTGGAGGTGTTGCTCGGGGGGTACGCCCGAAAGCTGGTGGACGCGCTGTGCTCCGAGCCGTTCTGTCCCGGGCAGGCCGCCGACGTTGGCGCGCAACTGGTGGCGGTGGATGTCACCAGCGCGGAAGCGCTGCGGCGGACCATCGAGCTGATCGGGCGAGAGCTGGGCGGCGGGGTCTGCGACGAGCGGGTGGCGGCGGTGCAGGGTGCCCTGGCCGGTGGGTATGCCCGGGAGCTACGCGAGGCCACCCACCTGGAGCAGGAGTCGGTGCTGCGCGCCGTGCTGGCTGCCCGGCGCAGCACCGAGGACGCGCTGCGGGCCAGCGACGCCCGGTTTCATGCCGTGTTCAGCCAGACCGGCGTGGGGATCGCGATCATCGATCTGGACGGGGTGGTGCTGGACGCCAACGCGGCGCTGCTGGCGATGCTCGGCCTTGCGCTCGAGGAGGTGGCCGGGCTCGGGATCATCGACCTGGTGCACCCCGCCGATCGGGCGAAGGTTCAGGCGGTGGCCCGGCAGTTGCTGTCCGGGCGGCAGGATCACTTCCGGTTGCCTTCGCGGCTGGTGCGGGCCGACGGCAACGTGCTGTGGGCCCAACTGTCCGCGACGTTGGTGCGCGGGGAGGACGGGATGTCCCGGTTCTGGGTGGTGATGGCCGAGGACGTCACCGACCGGTACCGGCTGCAGAGCCGGCTGCGCCACCAGGCGCTGCACGATCCGCTGACCCAGTTACCCAACCGGGCGCTGTTCCTGGAGCGGCTGACCGCAGTGTGCACCAGTGGCGTCGGCCGGATCGGGCTGTGCTATCTGGACCTGGACAGCTTCAAGATGATCAATGACAGTCTGGGCCACGATGTCGGTGACCAGTTGCTGGTGGCGGTGGCCCGGCGACTGCACACCTGCGCCCGGGGTGCGGCCCGGCTGGCGGCCCGGATGGGCGGGGACGAGTTCGTCGTCCTGGTCGAGAACTGTGCGGGCACCGAGGAGGCCGTCGCGGTGGCGGACGGGGTGCTCAGGGCGCTCGCGGAGCCGGTGCGCATCGCCGGGCACGAGCTGGTGGTCAGCGCGAGCATCGGAGTCGTCGAGTGCGCGGTGAACGGCACCAGCCCGGCGGAGGTGATGCAGGCCGCGGACATCACCCTCTACTGGGCCAAGGGCGAGGGAAAGGGACGCTGGGCACTCTACGACGCCGACCGGCACGCCCGTCAGGTCGCCCGGTTCACCCTGGCTGCGACCATGCCGGCGGCGCTGGAACGGGAGGAGTTCTACCTCGACTACCAGCCGCTGGTGCGCCTGGCGGACTCGAAGGTGGTCGGGGCGGAGGCACTGGTGCGCTGGCGGCACCCGCAGTGGGGACGGCTGGGTCCGGACCGATTCATCGGGCTGGCCGAGGAGACCGGGCTCATCGTGCCGCTCGGGCAGTGGGTGCTGCGCCAGGCGTGCTGGCAGGCCACCCAGTGGGCGGGCGGGTTCGTCTCGGTCAACCTCGCCGAGCGCCAGGTCCGGGATCCCCGGATCGTCGACGTGGTGTCGGCGGTGCTCGACGAGACCGGGTTGAGCGCGTCCCGGCTGCAGCTCGAGCTGACCGAGAGCGCGGCGATGGGTACCGACCAGGAGGTGCTGCGCACCCTGCACCGGCTGGCTGACCTGGGGGTGCAGATCGCGATTGACGACTTCGGCACCGGCTACTCCAACCTCGCCTACCTGCGCCGCCTCCCGGTGCATGCGTTGAAGATCGCCGGGGCGTTCATGGACGGGTTGCAATCCCCGACCGGTGACCCGGCGGACCAGCGGATCGTGGAGACCCTGGTGTCGCTGGCGCACACCCTGCGGCTGACCGTCACCGCCGAGAACGTGGAGACCGAGGTCCAGGCGGCCCGGCTGCGCGCCATCGGGTGCGACTCCGCCCAGGGCTACCTGTACGCCCGTCCGGGTCCGCCGCAGGTCATCACCAGCCTGCTCGCGGCCCCCACGATGGGCGTATGACGCTGGCCCGGCACGCCACCGCGCTCGCCGCGCTTCAGCCCACGACCCCTTCCGAGCCGAGTAGCGCCTTGACATCACCGTAAAACGCTGCGGAGACCTCGACGTTGTAGTCGCCGAGCGAGAGGGTGAGGTTCTGCCTGCCCTGCAGTTGCAGCCGCACCGGTCGCTTTCCGGGGTGGGAACCGAGCACCCGTTTGAGGTTCTCGACCAGTTCGGGGGTGACCTTCCGGGTTTGGGTCACGAGGGTCACCGGGGGTTCCTGATCGAGGCTCAGCAGGTCGGCGTCGGTAATGTTGAGCGGTACGATGTCGGAGGCGAAGATGCTTATTGTCCCTTCGCGACGGTTGATCCTGCCCTGCACGGCGACGGCCGCGTCCTCAACCAGGTGGGGGGCCAGCACCTCGTAGCTGCGCGGGAAAACCAGCACCTCCACCGATGCCTCCAGGTCCTCCACGGTGGCGATCGCCCACGGCTCACCATTCTTGTTGACCCGGCGCTGCACTGACGAGATCATCCCGGCGATCTTGACGTTCTGCCGCTCGTCCCGGCTGGGCAGGTCCTCGCCGATGAGCTCGGCTATCGGCATGTCCCGGTACTTACGAATAATGTGCTCAGTACCCGAGAGTGGATGCGAGGAGACGTACAGGCCAAGCATCTCTCGCTCATAACTCAGCAGTTGCTTGCGCGACCATTCTTCGGGGCTGTAGATGATATTGAGTCCAATGGACGGAACGTCCTCACCGGACGACAGCTCACCGCCGAACAGGTCGAACTGCCCGATCTCCCGTTGGCGTTTCACGCCCATCACCGCATCGATGGCCTCTTCATGGTGCGCGCACAGGCTCATGCGGGTGTTACCGAGTTCGTCGAACGCCCCAGCTTTGATCAATGACTCGATCGTGCGCTTGTTGCACGCCGCGATCTCGGCCTTGTCCAGGAAATCAGTGAAGCTGGTGTAGCGTCCCTTCTTCTCCCGGGTTCGGATGATCGAGGCAACCACATTGCTGCCGACATTACGCACGGCCCCGAGTCCGAAGCGAATATCGGTGCCGATCGCCGTGAACCGGTGGCCGGACTCGTTGACATCCGGTGGCAGGACCTTGATGCCCATCTTGCGGGCCTCGGCGAGGTACAGGGCCATCTTATCCTTGTCGTCCCGCACGCTGGTCAGCAGTGCGGCCATATACTCGGCCGGATAGTTCGCCTTCAGATAAGCAGTCCAGTACGATATGATTCCGTATGCGGCAGTGTGTGACTTGTTGAATCCGTAGCTGGAGAACGGGAGCATGACCTCCCAGAGGGTCTTGGTGGCCTCCTCCGAGTAACCGTTGGCCCGCATCCCGGCGAAAAACGCCGCGTACTCCTTCTCCAGGATCTCGGCCTTCTTCTTGCCCATTGCCCGGCGGAGCAGATCCGCCTTGCCGAGCGTGTATCCGGCGAGCTTCTGGGCGATGGCCATCACCTGCTCCTGGTAGACCAGCAGGTGATAGGTCTCACCGAGGATTGGCTCCAGCGCCGCTTCCAGCTCCGGATGGATCGGCTTCATCGGCTTGCGATTGTTCTTGACATCCGCATAGTCGATATGCGCGTTGGCCGCCATCGGCCCCGGGCGGTAGAGCGCCAGCACCGCCGCGATGTCGCCGAACTTGGTCGGTGCCATCAGCTTCAGCAACTGCCGCATCGGTCCGCCGTCGAGCTGGAACACGCCGAGCGTGTCGCCCCTGGCGAGTAGTTGGTATGTGGCCGCGTCGTCCAGGGCCAAGGTGTCCAGGTCAATCTCGATGCCCTGATTCGCTCGGACATTCTCGATCGCTTCATCGAGAATGGAGAGGTTGCGCAACCCGAGAAAGTCCATCTTCAACAACCCCATGGCCTCACAACTGGGGTAGTCGAACCCGGTGATGATCGCCCCATCCTGTTCCCGCCGCCAGATTGGCAGCACGTCCAGCAAGGGCTCGGCCGAGAGAATGACGCCGGCCGCGTGCACCCCGGCCTGCCGGGTCAGGCCTTCCAGGCCCCGCGCGGTGTCGAACACCTTCTTCGCATCCGGATCCGCCTCCAGCAATGCCCGGAACTCGGCCGCCTCGCTGTATCGGGGATGCGTCGGGTCGACAATTCCGGAGAGCGGTACGTCTTTTGCCATCACGGCAGGTGGCATCGCCTTGGTCAGTCTGTCACCCATCGCGTACGGGTAGCCCAGCACCCGGGCGGCGTCCTTGAGCGCGGCCTTTGACTTGATCGTCCCGAAGGTGATGATCTGGGCGACCTGCTCCTCACCCCACCGCTCGGTGACGTAACGGATGATCTCGCCCCGCCTGCGCTCGTCGAAGTCCAGGTCGATATCCGGCGGGCTCACTCGATCCGGATTGAGGAACCGCTCGAACAGCAGGAAGTGCTCGATCGGGTCGACATCGGTGATCTGCAGTGCGTAGGCCACGATCGATCCCGCTGCGGATCCCCGTCCCGGTCCGACGCTGATGTTGTTGCGCCGGGCGTACTGGCAGAGGTCGGCCACGACCAGGAAGTACGAAGAGAACCCGGTCGCCCCGATGACATTCAGCTCGTACTCGGCGCGGGCCTGCCGGTCTGGCGGGACGCCATCCGGGTAACGCCGGGCCAGGCCCCGTTGGACCTCTTTCGCCAGCCACGAGCTCTCGGTCTCGCCCGCCGGGAGTGGGAAGCGCGGCATCCGGTCGACGAATTGGAAGACCTCGTCGTAGGACTGCACCCGCTCGGCGATCAGCAAGGTATTGTCGCATGCTCCCGGGACCTGCTCATCGAAGAGCGCCCGCATCTCGTCCGTGGATTTCAGATAGTACCCGTCACCGTCGAACTTGAACCGGTTTGGGTCATGCAGTGTCTTGCCGGACTGGACACACAGCAGCGCCGCATGCGCTGTTGCCTGGTCTTGGGTCACGTAGTGGCTGTCGTTGGTGGCCAGCGGACGAAGGCCGAGCTGAGCGGCTACCTGGTGCAAACCGTCGCGGACCCGGCGCTCGATGCCCAGGTCGTGATCCATCAATTCGAGGAAATAGTTCTCCGGACCGAAGATGTCGCGGAAATCCGACGCCGCCTGCAACGCCTCACGATCATGGCCGAGTCGCAGCCTGGTCTGCACCTCACCCGAGGGGCAGCTCGTGGTGGCGATGAGGCCCTCCGCATGCTGCGCGAGCAGCTCCCGGTCCATGCGGGGCTTGAAGTAATATCCGTCCAGGCTGGCCACGCTCGACAGCCGGAAGAGATTGCGCAACCCGATCGCGTTCTCGGCCAGCAGGGTCAGGTGGGTGTAGGCACCATTGGACACGTCATCGGAGCGCTGGTCCGGGGTTCCCCAGCGGATCTGCTGCTTGAGATACCGGGAGGCGGGCGCCACGTAAGCTTCGATACCGATGATCGGCTTGATCCCAGATTTGCCAGACTGCTGGTGGAAGAAATACGCGCCGAACATGTTCCCATGGTCGGTCATGGCCACGGCAGGCATACTCAGCCTCGCCGCCTCGGTGAACAGCGGCGCTATCTTCGCCGCTCCGTCCAGCATCGAGTATTCGGTATGTACGTGCAGGTGCACGAATGAGTCACCAGGCAACGACGGCCCCTCCTCGCCACACAGCCAGCGACCCGGCAGCAGCTTCGGTCGCAGCCCTGGACCCTATCTCCTGCCCCGGACATCTGGTGGCACCGACATCCAGGTGATGCCCGGGCGCTGCGCACTGGAGATCGCGCCATCACCCGGGTGAGCTAACCGGGCGGGCGGGGGAGCCTGGCCCCGTACCGTGTCGAACCGACCTTCGAGATCGACACCGGGCCCCGCTGGACCGGCTGAAGCTGGGACACGCCGTCGAGGGCAGCACGACCAGATGGGGCCCGACGTCCGGGGCCGCTAAAATGGGCCAGGCACGAGTGTCGTCGACAGGGAGTCGCAGGTGGGCAACCCAGGGCCCCGACCAGACCTCGACCGTGACCGTCAAGACCATCAAGACCGGGACCATCAAGACCGGGACCAGGACGATCTCAACGGGCCGCGCGAGGAATGCGGTGTCTTCGGCGTGTGGGCTCCCGGCGAGGAGGTCGCCAAGCTCGCCTACTTCGGGCTGTACGCCCTGCAGCACCGGGGCCAGGAGGCCGCCGGCATCGCGGTGGCCGATGGCTCCCAGGTGCTGGTGTTCAAGGATCTCGGGCTGGTCAGCCAGGTGTTCGATGAGCAGACCCTGTCCAGCCTGCCCGGCCACATCGCGGTCGGGCACTGCCGCTACTCCACCACCGGCTCCACCACCTGGGAGAACGCCCAGCCCACCTTTCGCACCACGGCCACCGGGTCGGGTCTGGCACTGGGCCACAACGGCAACCTGGTGAACACCGCCGAGCTGCGGGAGCGGGCCAGAGCCGAGGGCCTGCTCGCCGGGGGCACTGCCGCCCCCCGGCCCAGTCTCGAGCCAGCCACCACCGACTCGGACCTGGTGACCGGGCTGCTGGCGGCCGGCGCGGCGGACACCGGCATCGAGGATGCCGCCGGGCGGCTGTTACCCCAGTTGCGCGGCGCCTTCTCGCTGGTGTTCTGCGACGAGGGCACGCTGTACGCGGCGCGGGACCCGCACGGGGTGCGCCCGCTGGTGCTGGGCCGGCTGGACCGCGGCTGGGTGGTGGCCAGCGAGACCGCGGCGCTGGACATCGTGGGGGCGAGCTTCGTCCGCGAGGTGGAGCCCGGTGAGCTGCTGGCCATCGACGCCAGCGGGCTGCGCAGCTCGCGGTTCGCCAACCCCGACCCCAAAGGTTGCCTGTTCGAGTATGTCTACCTGGCCCGACCGGACACCACGATCTCCGGGCGCGGGGTGCACGCCACCCGGGTGGAGATCGGCCGGAAGCTGGCGCAGGAGCATCCCGCCGACGCCGATCTGGTGATCCCGGTGCCGGAGTCCGGCACCCCGGCGGCCATCGGCTACGCGCAGGGCTCGGGCATCCCCTACGGCTCCGGGCTGGTGAAGAACTCCTACGTCGGGCGCACCTTCATCCAGCCCAGCCAGACCATCCGCCAGCTCGGCATCCGGCTCAAGCTCAACCCGCTGCGCGACGTCATCCGCGGCAAGCGCCTGGTCGTGGTGGACGACTCCATCGTGCGCGGCAACACCCAGCGCGCGCTGATCCGGATGCTGCGCGAGGCCGGGGCGATCGAGGTGCACGTGCGGATCGCCAGCCCGCCGGTGCGCTGGCCGTGCTTCTACGGCATCGACTTCGCCTCCCGGGCCGAGTTGATCGGGGGTGCTGCCGACACTGAAGGGGTGCGCCGCTCCATCGGGGCCGACAGCCTCGGCTACGTCAGCCTGGAAGGTCTGGTCGCCGCCTCCGAGCAGCCCCGCTCCCGGCTGTGCGCCGCCTGCTTCGACGGCAACTACCCCATCCCGCTACCGCCCAGCGAGGCCATCGGCAAGCACCTGCTGGAGGACCTCGAAGCGGTGGAGCGGGGCGTGGCGGGGGCCGCCGAGCCCGCGGTAGGCATGGGGTACGGCGCCGAGGACGCGCTGCGCCGCCCGTAAGCCGGTAGCGTGACCTCGCCGCTCACCGCATGCGCCCAGACCTGTGTCCTGAGAGTTTGCCCGCCATGGCCGAGACCGAAAGCCCGCATCCGACCTATGCCGCCGCCGGCGTGGACATCGCCGCCGGTGACCGCGCCGTCGCCCGGTTGCGCCCGCACGCCGAGCGCGCCAGCCGCCCCGAGGTGCTCGGCGGCATCGGTGGGTTCGCCGGCCTGTTCAAGCTCAGACTCGACCGCTGGCGCGAGCCTGTCCTGGCGTCGGCCACCGACGGGGTGGGCACCAAGATCGTCATTGCGCAGCGGATGGATGTGCACCACACCATCGGGATCGACCTGGTGGCGATGGTGGTGGACGACCTGGTGGTGCCCGGTGCAGAGCCGCTGTTCCTGCAGGACTACATCGCGGTCGGCAAGGTCGTGCCGGAGCAGATCGCCGACCTGGTGGCCGGCATCTCCCAGGGCTGCCGGCAGGCCGGCTGCGCCCTGCTGGGTGGGGAGACCGCGGAACACCCCGGGTTGCTGACCGCCGGGGAGTATGACCTCTCGGCCACCGGGGTGGGCGTGGTCGAGGCCGACGCGCTGCTCGGCCCGGACCGGGTGCGTCCCGCCGACGTCGTCGTCGCCTTCGGCTCGTCCGGGCTGCACGCCAACGGCTACTCGCTGGCCCGCCACGTGCTGCTGGAGATCGCCCGGATGCCGCTGGACGGCCATGTCGAGGAGTTCGGCCGCACCCTGGGAGAGCAGTTGCTCACCCCCACCCGGATCTACGCCAAGGACTGCCTGGCGCTGATCGCGGAGACCGAGGTGCGGACCTTCGCGCACATCACCGGGGGCGGCCTGGTGGCGAACCTGGCCCGGGTGATCCCCCGCGGGCTGGTCGCCGTGCTCGACCGGGGCACCTGGACCCCGGCTGCCGAGTTCGCCCTGATCGCCCGGCGCGGACGGGTACCGCAGGCCGAGATGGAACGCACCTTCAACATGGGCGTCGGGATGGTCGCGGTGGTCCATCCCGACGACGTCGAGCGGGCGATGGCGGTGCTCACCGCCCGGCACGTCCGGGCCTGGGTGCTCGGCGAGGTGCACAAGGCATGCGACGTCGGCGCCGACACCGACGGTGAGCGTGCGCTACTACGCGGCGACCATCCGCGGTTCTGACTGCACCCCAGCACGTTGCGGCTCGAGGGGGTGGATGGGCACCTCGAGGGGGTGGATGGGAACGACGGGTGGGCGAGCAGGCCGGGCGAGGGGGTCAGCGGCGGTACTCGTCGTAGTCTTCGTCGTAGGAGTCCGGGACGCGCTCGTCGTCGCGTCGGCGGCCATTCTCGCCCGAGAGCTCACGTTGCAGGGCCTCAAGATCCGTGGCGGGAGAGCTGTACTTGAGCTCCCGGGCCACCTTCGTCTGCTTGGCCTTGGCTCGGCCGCGCCCCATGGCTCGACCCCCTCGCGCAGGGACGGGGCGGCCGGGGGAAGCGGCGGCCCCGTTCATCTCGACAATGTTTCTCTTAGCTACCACCGTACAGGGTTGAGCGGGCGGGATGCGATGCGGCACGAGCGCCCCGATGGGTGTCACACCTCCGGCACCCGCCTGACCCTGGGGGAGCAACCCCTTGCTGCCGATGGACCACCCTGCGGAGCCTGCCCGTCGCAGCGTGTGACAGACTCCCGCCCGATCGTAGCGACCCTAGCTCCATGGAGGAGGTGACATGTCCGTCCTGGCGCTCACGATGCCGACCGGTGAGCCGTTGTCCTGGCTCGCCGCGACGGTGGTGGCACTTGGCGTGGTCGGGCTGCTGGTCGGGACTGTGCTGCGGGTCAAGCGCCGCGCCTGACCCGAGCTGGCAGTTCACGGGCAGCACGCCTTAGCGCCGCCCGCCACGCCGACCACTCCCCCGGCTGACCGCCGAACTGCGCGACATCCGGGCACTGTTGCAACCCGCGACCGAGCGCCACAGCCGGGGGAATCGATCAACGAGCAGACGTTCACCGCTGCTTGAGCCAGCGCTCGCCGGCTGCCCGGATATCGGCCACGTCAGTCCAGCCGGTCGGCGACACGGGGACGGTGCCGAGGGCCGTCTTGCCGGGGTAGGCGTTCATCTGTTTGCCTTTAAAGATGTAGGCGACCTTGTCGCCGCGCTGCC
Organism: Pseudonocardiaceae bacterium; assembly: GCA_035714625.1. Lineage (GTDB taxonomy): Bacteria > Actinomycetota > Actinomycetes > Mycobacteriales > Pseudonocardiaceae. The sequence goes on from DASTLT010000166.1 coordinate 23,659, forward strand.
AGCAGACGGTGTAGCCCTCGGGCAGGTACAGCCAGCCGATGGGCGGTTGTGGTAATGACCCCTTCCTGCTCACCGGTCAACCTCGATATCCGGCTGCTCCACGATCCGCTTCAGTACGCGGTCCGCCACGTCGAGGAACACGAGCGCTATCTCAATCTGGTCTTCTTGAGAGAGCCGCTGCTCGATCACGCTCAAGCTGAACTTTTCGCATGCGTCGGCGAGGGCTTGAAGAAGCGCGCGATCTTCGTCGGTCATGGTTTAAGGTTCGTCGGCGAGTTCTAGCTCGGTGACTGGCACCAGCCATACGAACCCGGTCGAGGGGAACGAGACAAAGACGGAGGAGGGCGAGGGGAAGTACTTTTGATCTGGGCCGACTACCTGACCGCGCAGCCGTCGCCCGTCAGGGGCCTTGTAGACGACCCAGGTATACGTGATGAAAGCTGAGTTCATGCGGCCCTGCCCGTGTTTCCCCTAGAGTGGAATGACCACATCCCGGTGACAGGGCTTAGCTGTCGAGTCGTCACCGGAGCGGCCAGCGAGTGCACCCTCGCAGCGGTGATCACGGTGACGGCAGGGCGGTGACGGGCTGCGGGGTGCTGGGGGGTTGTCACGGGTGGTTGCCATCCCCCGTACAGTGCGTCCATGACGGGGGATCCCGAGGATCTGATTGCCCAGCGTGGCCGGCTGGTGGGCATGCGCCGGTGCCTGGGTGCGCAGCTAGCCAGATGCCGCTACGCCGCCGGGGTGTCGCAGGGGGAGCTGGCGCAGGCGCTGGGCCGGACTCGCAGCTTGGTGTCGAAGGTCGAGCACGGCACCCGGGGCATGCCCGAGTCGCTGTGGCAGATCGCCGACGAGCTGTGCCGCGCTGAGGGGGCGCTGATTGCCGAGCATAGCGCGCTTGCCCGGGTGGAGCGGGACTATCGTGGTCGCTGGCGGGCCGAGCACCGGGCGGCCCAGCGGGCGGCGGCCCTCGCCCGAGCGGAGGCCCAGGTGGCGGGACTCGTGCCTGCCCCGCTGCGCGACACTGGGGACGATGCATGGCGGGATGCCGTGCTGGCCGATGTCAGCGGTGAGCTAGCCCAGGAGCTCATGGCGATGATGGAGCGATTGGTGCGGTCCGTAGGGCGGCGGCGGGCCATGCAACTTGCGAGCTGGATGCTGGCCACCGTGGGAGTGTCTGGTCTGGATGCTGACGAGCAGACCCGGGTGGCCCGCGCGGTGGCAGCTCCTGGGCAGGTGGATGCCCAGGTGGTGAACAATCTGGCGGCCACGCTGGCGCACTGCCGGCGCCTGGAGGACACACTCGGCCCGTGCGCAGTGCTCGAGACCGTGCTGGCCCAGCATGAGCTGGTGCACCACCTGCTGAAAGCAGGCGCAGTAGAGCAGTGGCGCAATCCGCTGCGCCTACTCGATAGCAGCATGGCCTCGGCTGTTGGCAACTATCTGATCAATATGGGTCAGCTCGGCGCAGCCCGAGGCTGGTTCGCGCATGCCCGCAAGGCGGGTCACGACGGCGGAAATACCGCGTATGCCGCCTATGCGGCCGCCCACCTTAGTTATGCGGCCCGGCTGGCCGGTGACACCCCCGCTGCTCTGGATGCGGCCGCTGCCGCCCGCAGCCTCGCCGCCCGCACCAGCGACCCCCAAGTGAAAGCCCTGGCCGAACAGCACGCCGCCGGTGCCTACGCCTTGGATGGTCACTACGACGCCTGTCTGGCCGCGGTGGACCGCGCACATGACTTTCTCACCGCGATGGCCGCACCGGCCCCCGGCTCACCCGCCTACTGGGTCGACCATCCCAACATTGACAGCCAGGTCAGCACCTTCTTCGTGCTGCTGGACCGGCCCCGGCAAGCCGTGGACGCGGCCAGTAACGCCTTGGTCCATTTCGACCGGACGTATGTCCCCCGATATGCCAAGTGCGAGGTACGGCTCGGCCATGCCCTCGTGCTTTCCGGAGAGATCACCGAGGCTGCCCGGGTGCTCGGTAATGCCGCGAGCCAGGCTCACCTCTACCCTCGGCTGACCACAGAACTGCGCACCACCCGGGCACTCCTGCAACCCTGGCAACACACCCACCCCGTCAAGGAACTCGACACCCAGCTCCACGCCTACGGACTGGATATGCGGCCCTAGTGGAACGACTCTGGGCGGCGTTAGATCTGGTCGACACAGTCCGGGCTGCCGTCGAAGCCAGCCGTTGAATGATCCGGCTGGCGTTGACCACATCTGCGGTGGTCTTGGACTCGGCGATGAACCGTTGTACGCCGCCGAGGCCGAGCAACACCAAATCGACGTCCACTTGCTTATGCCCCTCCCGCGCCGCAACTGCGGCGGACGATCAAGAAGCGGCGGAACGATACCACGCCGTCGAACCACTCACGGTGGCCGCAAGGTCAGCGCGTCGGTAGACGATCAGACTACCGGACATGTGTTCGATAGTCTGATCGAGGGAGCTGCTGCGCCGGAGAAGATCCCGGTGGAGCAGCTCCGGGGCGAGCCGCCGCTCTCGCGCTGCGCCCCGTCGGGGTGGCTGGCCCTGGAGTTGGACCACGCCACGGCTGATCCCCAGCGCCTGTCGGACACCGAGCTGATCGACGCGGTGATCGGGTTCGAGCGGGTGGCGTCGTGGGCTTCGGCGCGCGGCCACCCGACCTGGACCACCCCATCGCCTGGGGCGACGGCGGCACCACCTGCCAGCACAACCTCTACGGCTGCTGCCGTCACGACCACCGGCTCAAGACCCATGCCCCCGGCTGGCACGTCCACCAGGAACCGGACGGGCGGATCACCTGGACCACCCCCACCGGACACACCTACGCCAGCCATCCCCACGACTACCGACCCGAGCCCGCACCCAGCCGTGCACCCGACCCCGCCCCCCCGACCCCGGAACCGCGGCCACAGCCGGAGCGGACCCACCCGATCTCGACCCCCCACCG
>DASTLT010000167.1:0-2779 GCA_035714625.1 Pseudonocardiaceae bacterium
CCCCGGCCTCGTCGCACAGCACCCCGGCGGCGGGCAGCTCCCCGCCCCGCCCCTGGCCGGTCACCGGCGGGCGCAGCACCATCGTGCCGGGCAGCCCAGCACCAGGCCGGCGGGCCGCCGCCAGCGCATCCCGGACCTGGCCCGGGGTGTCCGCGGCGACCCCGAGCAGCCCGAGCACCCGGCGCACCACGTCGGGGTCGACGTCGACCCGGCGGCGCTGCCCGTCGAGATACCAGGTCGCGACGCCGTGCCCAGTGGCGAGCGCGGCGAGTGCGGGATCCACGCCGGCTACCCGCGGTGCCCGAACAGTGGGGTGGCCAGCTCGATCAGCGCCGGATCCTGCTGCCGCCCCGGGTCGTTCCGTGCAGTGCTCACCTGCTGCAGTGTAGGAAGCTAGGCTCCCCGGGCGTACCGTTCGACCAGCAGCAAGGGGGTAAGCCATGAGCCAAGTGGCGAGCTGGGTTCCAGAGGGCCTGGACGTCACCCGGCCCAGCGCCGCGCGGATGTACGACTACCTGCTGGGCGGTGGGCACAACTTCGAGGCCGACCGGCAACTCGCGGCGCGGGTCAGCGGAGCCCACCCGGGCTGCTGGGACATCGCCCGGCTGAATCGGGCCTTCCTGCGCCGGGCGGTGCTGGAGCTCAACCGCGCCGGGGTGCGGCAGTTCCTCGACCTCGGCTCGGGCATCCCCACCGTCGGCAACGTGCATGAGATCGCGCAGCGGGTCGACCCCGAGGCGCGGGTGGTGTACGTCGACCACGACCCGGTCGCTGTCGCGCACTGCGAGCTCATCCTGGAGGACAACGACCGGGCCGACGTGGTGCTCGCCGACCTGCGTGACCCGGACAGCATCCTGACTTCGCCGATCACCCGCCGGATCCTGGACTTCGACCAGCCGGTGGGGCTGCTGATGGTCTGCGTGGTGCACTTCATCCCGCCTGAGGAGGACCCGGTGCGGCTGCTCAGCCGTTTCCGGGAGGCGCTCGCCCCGGGCAGCTACCTGGCGCTGTCCCACCTCACCGGGGACTCCGGCGCGACCGAGATGAAAGCCCTGGTCGAGGTGATGCGACACAGCAAGGACCCCATTCACCCGCGGACCAGGAGCGAGATCACCGAGCTGTTCACCGGCTTCGAGCTGGTGCCGCCAGGCGTGGTCAGCGTCGCCGACTGGCGCCCCAGCTCCCCCGGCGACGCCGGTGACCTGCCAGAACGCGACCAGGTGCTGGCCGGGGTAGGTATCAAGCGCTGACGTGAGTGCCCCCACCCCGCCACGCCCCACCCTGACCGTGCCCGAGCTGGCCCGGGCCTGGGCTGCCGTGGCCGGCCGCAGCACCTACCTGCCGATGTCCGGCGAGGAGGTCGAACGACTGCTGGCCGGGCTGGTCGACCGCCTGGTGACCGCGGTCACCGCACCACGGGTCAACGAGCAGGCCGCGAGGGACGCGGCCGCCGAGCTGGTCGCGCACCATGTCACCGGACCGCGCAGCCTGGGCCGCAGCATCCAAATCCTGGGCAACGGCCTGCCGCAACTGGACAAGCTGCAGCACGTCGACGGGCTGGACATGGCCGTGCTGACCGTGCTCGGGGCACTGGCCGACGGGGTACGCCGAGGCGCTGCGTGCGCACACCTTCGAGGAGCAGGAGCAGGTCAACCAGGCGCTGCGCAAGGCCAAGCAGGACGCCGAGCGCCGCCAGCAGGTCAGTGACGCGCGCTTCCGGGAGATCTTCTCCGCCTCCGCCGAGGGCATCGCGATCAGCAACCTGCACGGCGTGCTGATCGACGCCAACCAGGCGTTCGTCGACCTGCTGCACCGTCCGTTGGCCAAGCTGATCGGGCAGTCGCTGCTGGAACTGCTGCACGCCGCAGACGACGCCGAGCTGCGCGAGCTCTACCGCAAGCTCACCGCGGGGGAGCTGGCCCGCTTCCGCTGCCGTCGCCAGCTCACCGACCCCAGCGGGGACGTCACCTGGACCCGCCTGGCGGGCTCGCTGCTGCGCGACGCCGACGGGATGCCGACCCACCACATCACGATCCTGGAGGACTTCACCGAAGTGCACCTGCTGCAGCAGGAGCTGACCGACCAGGCGCTGTACGACAAGCTCACCGGGCTGCCCAACGAGCAGTACTTCATGTCGCGCCTGCAGGAGGTACTGGAAGGCGCCGACCCGGCAGCGCTGGTCACGGTGTGCCGGGTGAACCTGGACAGCTTCTCGGTGATCAATGACGGGCTGGGCAGGGCCACCGGGCAGCAGTTGCTGTGCTCGGTGGCGGGGCGGCTGCAGCGCCTCGTCGAGGGGCAGCCGGCGATGGTGGCCCGGATGGGCACCGACGACTTCGCGATCCTCATCGAGGAGTCCCCGCAGCCCGCCAAGCTCAGCCTGCTCGGCCAGAGCATCAACGACGAGCTCGCCGAGCCGGTGTACGTGGACAACCGCGGGCTCGCGGTGTCGGCCGGGGTGGGCCTGGTGCGCCGGCGGGCCGGCGGGATCTCCCCCGGCGAGCTGGTCCGCGCCGCGGACGCCACCCTGCACCGGGTCAAGCGCAGTGGCCGCGGGCAGTGGGGCCTCTACGAGCCGGACGCCGACGCCGCGGAGCGGGTCCGGCACCAGCTCGCCGCGGAGATGCCGGGAGCCTTCGAGACCGGCGAGATCAGCCTGGTCTACCAGCCGGTGTGCGGCCTGCACAGCGGGCAGGTGGTGGCCCGGCAGGCGCTGCTGCGCTGGGCCCGGGCCGACGGGACGGTGGTGGCCCATCCGGACTGCCTGGCGCTGGCCGAG
>DASTLT010000168.1:0-6905 GCA_035714625.1 Pseudonocardiaceae bacterium
CTCGACGATCAGGCCGACCTGGGTGCGGGTCTTCTCCCGCACCAACTGGTGATGCACTGCCCCGGTGAGCAGCAGCGACGGGATCGGCGCGCGGTCAGCGTCGACGCCCCGGTCGGAAAGCACGATCAGCCGGGCGCCGGCACGGACCGCGGCGCAGACCTCGGCGCGGATCTCGTCGAGCCGGCGCACCAGCGCAGTGCCACCGCCGTGTACGTCGTAGAGGCCCCGGAGGGTGACCGCCTGGTACTCGGGCCGGTCCCCGTCGTCGTTGACGTGGACGATCTTGGCGAGCTCGTCGTTGTCCAGCACCGGGAACGGCAGCACGATCCGGCGGCAGGAGTCGCCGTCGGCGCTGAGCAGGTTGAGTTCGGCGCCGAGCTGGGCCTGCAGCGAGGTCACCAGCTCCTCCCGGATCGCGTCCAGCGGCGGGTTGGTGACCTGCGCGAACAACTGGCTGAAGTAGTCGAACAACTGCCGGGAGCCCTGCGAGAACGGTGCCAGCGGGGCGTCGTTGCCCATCGACCCGACCGGCTCCGCGCCGGTGATGGCCATCGGTGCCAGCAGCACCGCCAGCTCCTCGTGGGTGTAGCCCATCACCTGCTGGCGGCGCACCAGCGAGGCGTGCGTAGGCACTTCCCGCTCGCGCTCGGGCAGGTCCTCCAGCTTGGTCAGGCCGGTGGCGACCCACTCGGCGTAGGGGTGCTCGGCGGCGAGCTGGCCCTTGATCTCGTCGTCGCCGACGATCCGGCCGGCCGCGGTGTCGGCCAGGAACATCCGGCCCGGCTCCAGCCGGCCCTTGCGCACCACGGTGGCCGGGTCCAGATCCAACACCCCGACCTCACTGGCCAGCACCACCAGGCCGTCCTCGGTGACCCAGTAGCGGGCCGGGCGCAGCCCGTTGCGGTCCAGCACCGCACCGATCACCGTGCCGTCGGTGAAGGCGATCAGCGCCGGGCCGTCCCATGGCTCCATGAGGGTGGAGTGGAACTCGTAGAACGCCCGACGGGCCGGGTCCATCTCCTGGTGGTTCTCCCACGCCTCCGGGATCATCATCAGCACCGCGTGCGGCATCGAGCGCCCGCCCAGGTGCAGCAGCTCCAGCACCTCGTCGAAGGACGCCGAGTCGCTGGCCTCCGGGGTGATGATCGGGTAGATCCGGTTCAGGTCACCGGGGATCAGGTCGGTGCCGAGCTGGCTTTCCCGGGCGTGCATCCAGTTCCGGTTGCCGCGCAGGGTGTTGATCTCGCCGTTGTGCGCGATGAAACGGTACGGGTGGGCCAGCGGCCAGGACGGGAACGTGTTGGTGGAGAACCGGGAGTGCACCAGGGCCAGCGAGCTGGTGACCCGCTGGTCGGACAGGTCGCCATAGCAGCTCACCAACTGCTCCTCGGTGAGCATGCCCTTGTAGACCAGGGTGCGCGCGGACAGGCTGGGGAAGTAGACGTCGACGTCGCGCTCGGCGCGCTTGCGCACGCAGTAGGCCCGGCGCTCCAGCGCCAGCCCGGTCTCCGCCGGGTCCACCGCGGCCAGGAAAAGCTGCTGGAACCGGGGCATCGCCGAGCGGGCCATCGGGCCGATCCGCGCCGGGTTGACCAGCAGCTTCCGCCAGCCCAGCACCCGCATGCCCTCCTGGGCCGCGATAGTCTCGATGGCGGTCATGGTCGCCGCCTCGGCGGCGTCGTCATCGGGGAGGAAGGCGGTGCCGACGACGTAACCACCCGGCGCGGGCAGCGCGAAGCCGACGACCTCGCGGAGGAAGCCGTCGGGGACCTGGATCAGGATGCCAGCGCCGTCCCCGGTGTCCGGCTCGCCACCCCGGGCACCCCGGTGCTCGAGGTTGCGTAGGGCAGTGAGAGCCTTCTGTACGATGGCGTGGTCCCGGCGGCCGGCGAGGTCGGCGACGAAGGCGACACCGCAGGCGTCGTGCTCGTACTCCGGGTCGTACAGACCCTCCGCAGAGCGGCGGCGGTATCGGTTGGCAGCCACGTGCGCCCTCCCGTCGTCTCGATCTGTACTCGGTACACGCATCGGGACGACGTGCACCCACCTGCGGTTACCCGCAGGTTACCCCAGCGAGTTACCAAACCGTAATGTCACTTCTGACACGAGCGGCCCGGCCTGGCCGGAGTGGGTGCCCGCGCCGAGCCCCTCACCGGGATGTTTTGAGCGCACCCACGCTGGTGCCTCAACCGTGCATAGTGCCTGCCACGTCGGCGGTTCGCACAGGCACCACTGAAAGCCGATGATACGGCGGGCCTGGTCAGGCTCCTACCCCTTGGGCGGGGTGTGGTGCGGACCTCTGCGGACGGGTGCCTCGGTGGGCGGGCGAGGCAGGTGTCCAGCAGGAAGCCACTTACCCGGCGGAGTGCGGGGTGGGCCGGCGCCAGCTCCGCCGCCAGCTCCGCGGCCTGCCGGTCTCGGTCGGCGCGGCGGACGGGGTGGGCGCCCGGCTGGGCGGCTCCCCGGTGGCGGGCACCATCACCTGCAGTTGGTGGGCACTGACCTGCCAGAACCGCCGCTCGGGCGCGCCCAGCCGCCAGCGGTCGGCCAAGCTGGCGGGCTCGCCGCTGCGCGGCATCCAGCGAGTACTGCGACTGCGTACCGCCTCAGCAAGCGCCCGCCATGCTTCGTCCGCCGATCCGTGCACGGTGACCGTGGTGGCCTTGCCGGTCTCTCCGATGAGCACTGTGTAGGCACTCACAGCCTCATACGGCATAGGCGGGCTCCCTTCCAGCCACAGTGCGACAGCGCCCCGCCATCATAGGCCCGCCCCGGCGAGATGATCATGGGACGGCGCCGGGTGCACCCGGTCATTCCCCCTGCCGGCAGGGCTGGGCGCATCCAGCCCAACTCGGCCCAGGGGGTGCCCCTGTTCAGCGAACCGATCCACGATGATGAATGTCCTCGGACATGCGGACCACCGCGAGGAAGAACTCCAGCATCACCCGCCACAGCGCGAGGTAAAGCAACGGAACGATCCATCCGATCAACAGCACCACGAGACCCAGGCCGGGGTAGGCGAGGAACGCGAAAACGAGATAGGCGAGATAGACCAGGACAATGAGGATGAAGCCGAGCGCGTACAGCACCCGGATCACCGAGGGAGTGACGAAACGGGTGAAGCTGAAGTCGAAGAGCGCGCTGAAGAAGCCAGCCTGTTGCTGCGCAGCGGGCGGTGGGCCGGGCGGCTGTGCCGGTTGCGGCTGGCCGGGCCACCCGGACGGCGGAGGATTGTAGGTCATCACGGTCCCCTCTAGTCGATCATCACGCGAACGTGCGAAGTAAACTCGCCTGGAGGGCCGTCGCGCAACCGGTTCGCCGACACCGATGGGGCGTCTCAACGGATCATCGCAACACTGCTGAAACGGTGTGGTGGGGTGCGGCCGGCGCCGCGGCGGCGGTGGGAGTTGCGGTTGTCGTTGACGGAGCGGGAGGAGATCTCGCGTGGCTTGGCCCGCGGATCTGTCGTTCCGGCGCTCGCGACCGGGTTGGGCCGCTCACCCTCGACGGTCGGCCGCGAGGCCGGGAATAACGGCGGGTGGGGGGTTATCGGGCGGCGTGGTCGCGAGCACAGCGTTCGAAGCCGACGAAGCTCTCGCGGCTACCAGGGTTGGCCGCGATGGGGGAGGAGACGCTGGAACAGCGGTGGTCGCCACAGCAGATCTTGGGATAGCTGGAAGCCTGGCCGTGGCCGCCCCCGACGCCGGACAGGAGAGTGCCTACTCCCTGCCACTCTCAATATATAGCGCACCGGGGGACTTGCGGCAAGACCCGGGTAGTGCCGCAGAATCACCGACCGAAGCCAGAACCTGCGGAAATGGGAGTCGCGAAGTGCGTGTGTCGTGGTCGATGTATGGGTCGCGCGGGGGACGTCGAAGTTTTTATGATTGACGTGATCGTGGCCGGTGGCGGACCCACCGGCTTGATGCTGGCCGCCGAGTTGCGGCTGCAGGGCGTGCAGGTGGTCGTGCTGGAGAAGGCGGCGGAGCCGACCAGGGTTGTCCGCGCGCTGGGCCTGCACGCGCGCAGTGTCGAGGTGATGGACCAGCGCGGTCTGCTGGAGCGGTTCCTTGCGCTCGGCAAGCAGTACCCGGTCGGTGGTTTCTTCGCCGGCATCAGCAAGCCGGCGCCGGAGCGGCTGGACACGGCACATCCGTACGTCCTCGGCATCCCGCAGACCGTCACCGAGCGCCTGCTGGCCGAGCGCGCCGTCGAGCTTGGTGTCGAGGTCCGGCGCGGTTGCGAGCTGGTCGGGCTGAGCCAGGACGAGGACGGGGTGAGCGTCGAGCTGGCCGGCGGCACGTGGTTGCGCTCGAGCTACCTCGTCGGCTGCGACGGCGGCCGCAGCACGGTGCGCAAGCTGCTCGGCGTCGGCTTCCCCGGCGAGCCCGCCAGGCGCCAGTGGCTGCTGGGCGAGATGGAGGTGGTCGTGCCGCCGGAGGAGTTGGCCGCCGTGGTGGCCGAGGTCCGCAAGACCCAGAAGGGGTTTGGTGTTGGGCCCTCCGGAGAGGGGCTGTACCGCGTCGTCGTGCCCGCCGAGGGGGTGGCCGAGGACCGCTCGATCCCGCTGGCCCTTGAGGAGGTCAAGCAGCGGCTGCGGGTGTTCGCGGGCACCGACTTCGGCGTGCACTCACCGCGCTGGCTGTCCCGCTTCGGCGACGCGACCCGGCTGGCCGAGCGCTACCGGGTCGGCCGGGTGCTGCTGGCCGGCGATGCGGCGCACGTCCACCCACCGATGGGCGGGCAGGGGCTCAACCTCGGCATCCAGGACGCGTTCAACCTCGGCTGGAAACTGGCCGCCGAGGTGGGTGGTTGGGCACCGGAGGGGCTGCTGGACAGCTACCACACCGAACGGCACCCGGTGGCCGCCGCCGTGCTGGACAACACCCGCGCGCAGTCCGAGCTGATGTCCACCGAGCCGGGTCCCCAGGCAGTGCGCCGGCTGGTGGCGGAACTGATGGACTTCGAGGAGGTGAACCGGTACCTGATCGAGAAGATCACCGCGATCGGGGTCCGCTACGACTTCGGCGAGGGGCATGACCTGCTCGGCCGGCGGATGCGGGACGTGGGGCTGAAGCGGGGGCGCCTCTATGAGCTGATGCGCGGCGGCCGCGGGCTACTGCTCGACCAGACCGGCCGGCTTTCGGTGGCCGGCTGGGCGGATCGGGTCGACCACGTCGTCGACGTCAGCGAGGAACTGGACGTGCCCGCGGTGCTGCTGCGGCCGGACGGCCACGTGGCCTGGGCCGGTGACGATCAGGCGGATCTGCTCAGCCAACTGCCCCAGTGGTTCGGTGTGCCCGTCGGCTGAGCGCGCAGGTGTGACCCGAAAGGGTGGCCGAGAGGGAAAACCCGCCGAACAAAATTTGGTTAAACGCTGTGAGGGGCCTGTGTCAACTCAGGGGTACGAAGAGGAATTGCGGTCCGAGCGGAGCTACGTGGCCGGGCTCTACGCCCGGCTCGACGCCGAGCGCGCGCGAGTGAAGGGTGAGTACAACGCGGCGTTGCGAGGAAACGGCGGGACACCCGTGGAACGGGACGTCCAGGTGCGCGCGTCGGCCAAACAGGTGAAGCGGCTGGACGTCGCGGACAACGGGCTGTGTTTCGGCCGGTTGGACACCCTTTCGGGCGATCATTTGTACATCGGCCGGATCGGCCTTTTCGACGAGGAGAACGACTACGAACCAGTGTTGCTGGATTGGCGGGCACCGGCGTCGCGCGCGTTCTACGTCGCCACCGCCGCGAACCCGGAGAACATGCGTCGGCGCCGCCAGTTCCACACCCGCGGGCGCCAGGTGGTTGATTTCACCGACGAGGTGCTCGGCCGCCCTGGCGGCGGCGAGCGGGGGGACGCGGCGCTGCTCGCGGCGGTCAACGCGCCGCGCGGTGAGGGGATGCGCGACATCGTGGCCACGATCCAGGCCGAGCAGGACGAGATCATCCGGCTCGATCACCCGGGGGTGCTGGTGATCGAGGGCGGTCCGGGCACCGGGAAGACCGTGGTGGCGCTGCACCGCGTCGCGTACCTGCTCTACACCCAGCGGGAGCGGCTGGAACGCCATGGCGTACTCGTGGTCGGGCCCAACCCGGCGTTCCTGAACCACATCAGCCGCGTTCTGCCGTCGCTGGGCGAGTCCGCCGTGGTGTTCATGACCCCCGGCGACCTCGTGCCCGGCCTGCACGTCACCGCCGAAGACACCCCGCAAGCCGCGCGACTCAAGGGCTCGTGCGCGATCCTCGACGTGCTCGCGGCGGCGATCGCCGACCGCCAGCGGCTGCCGGAACATCCACTGCCGGTCGAACTGGCGGACATCACGGTGCGGATCGATGCCGAGACCGCGGAGTGGGCCAGGCAGGAGGCGCGCGACAGCGGGCTGCCGCACAACCAGGCCCGGGCGGTGTTCACCGAGATCGTCACCTATGTGCTCACCGAACGGGCGATAGCCCGGATCGGCCGGGGCTGGCTGACCCGGGCCGACCGCGAAGCATGGGAACAACTGCGGGCGGACCTGCTCACAGAGCTCGCGGACGATGACAGGTTCACCGCCGCGCTCGACGAACTCTGGCCGATCCTGACGCCGGAAACGCTGTTGGCGTCGCTGTACACCTCCCCCGAACGGCTGCGGGCGGCCGGTGCGGACCCGGCGTTGTCGCGCGCCGATGGCGCCGCCTGGACGGTGTCAGACGTGCCGCTGCTCGACGAACTGGTCGACCTGCTGGGCCGTGACAAGGCGGCTGACAGGTCCGCCGAGCAGGCCGCCGAACGGGAACGGAAGGCCGAGGCCGACTACGCCGCCGGCGTGCTGGACCTCCTCGTCGACCGCCAGGACTCGATGGACGACGAGGACCACCTGTTCGCCACGGACCTGCTCTACGCCGAGGACCTGGCCGACCGGTTCGTCGAG
>DASTLT010000169.1:0-70430 GCA_035714625.1 Pseudonocardiaceae bacterium
CCGCCCAGCTTGCTGCCACCCTCGATCCCGGGGCGCAGGCACCGGGAACTCATCGCGTGCACCCGCACTCGCCTGCGCGAGTGGATGAGCAGCCGTCACCAGAGTGCGGTCGGCGGCCGGGGGAGGGGCGGTGAGCCGGCGCAGCTCGGACGTACTGTACGTGCTGCTGCGCGCCGGGTTGCTGACCAGGTCCGAGTTCAGCCCAGCCGAGCAGCGCGTGGTGTTCCGCTTCGGTCAGGCAGCCCCGGACGAGACCGTCGCCGTCGCGGTGGACCTGCTCGATCTCGACCGGCTGGTCCGGTTGTTCCAGGCCGCCCAGGCCGACGCCAAGGCTCGCGGCTACCTCGCCGACGCCATCACCAGAACCGTCACCACGCCGGGCGGCGCACCCGCCCACCGGCCTGGCCCGCCGGCCAGGCCACGCTGAGGTCAGCTTCCGGGGCCGGAGCGGCACGGTGCCGGTAGGCGCAGCCGAGGTGCGCAGCCGTACGGTAGGTCCTCCCGCACGCTGGAGGAGGTAAGGGTGCTGACGGCTGCAGAGATCCGGGGGAGCCTCGGCTCCGGCACGGGCAGGTGAGCTGATGGCCAACGAGGACAGCAAGGCGTTCGGCCGCCGGGTCGCCTTCTATCGAAAGAAGCTGGGGTACTCGCAGCGCCAGCTCGCCGCGGTGATCAACCGGTCGGAGACCTGGGTCAGCCAGGTCGAGCGCGGGGTGCGCAAGATCGACCGGATGTCGGTGCTGCAGCGGCTGGCCGGGGCACTCGCAGTACCGGTCGCCGAGCTGGCACCGGAACAGAGCGTCGTCGCCACGACGAGCGAGACCCCCCCGGCGGTGACCACGCTCAGCCGCACGCTGGCCGCCAGCGACGCGCTGCGCGCGGTGCTGTCCGAGGCGGGTCCGGTCGATCTCGCTGGGCTGGCCGCGCAGTCGGCGCGGGCCTGGGACTACGCGCACGGTTCCCGCGATGACGAGCTCGCTGATCTGCTCGCAACGCTGCTGCCCGAGCTGGAACAGGCCGAGCAGCACAGCGGGGCCGACCAGCGCCGGCAGGCGAGCGTGGCCAAGGCACAGGCCTATCATGCGGCTGCCGCAGTGCTGGCCAAGCTCGGCGAGACGGCGGCGGCCTGGGTGGCGGTGGACCGGGCGATCCACGCCGCGCAGCAGGCGGGCGACCCACTGCTGATGGCCGAGGGCGCCTTCCGGCTGGCCAGTGTCTTCCAGGCCGCGCGGCGATTCGACCTGGCGATGCGCGCTGCCTCGTCGGCTGCTGAGGCGATCGCCGGACTTGTCGAGCAGGGCGACCAGGCGGCGGTGGCCATGCACGGTGCCCTGCACCTGCAGCTCGCGCTGGCTGCGGCACAGAGCACTGACGCCGACGGGGCGTACGGCCATTTGGAGACGGCCCGCCGGGCTGCGGCACAGCTCGGCGCGGACCGCAACGACTATCACACCGAGTTCGGACCGACGAATGTGCTGCTGCACGAGGTCGCGGTGGCCGTCGAGCTGGGCGATGCCGGGCGGGCCGTGCGGGTGGCCGCCGGCGTGGATGCCGTGTGGCTGTCTCCCGAGCGTCAGGCCCGCCTGCTGATCGACGTGGCCAGCGCCCATGCCCAACTCCGGCACCCCGAGGCGGTGGTGTCCTCCCTGCGCGAGGCGCTGCGGATCGCCCCGGAGCAGATCGAGACCCATGACCGGGTGCGGACCCTGGTCGCCGATCTGCTGCGGGGAGACCGCCGCACCTCATCTGAGGTGCAGGAACTCGCCGCCCGGCTGAAGGTCGAGCCGTGACCCGCAGCTAGAGAACCGGCATGAAATAAAAGTATTGATTGGTACTTTGAGTGTTGGTACGGTGAGGTTCTCGGCTGTGGCGGGCATCGCAGGTCGAGTTCCGACCGGACCAAGGAGAGCCGTCGTGACCTTGTACTTCAGCATCACCCCCGACCTGTCGACCCACGCGCGCCTGGTGCGGCAGGACGTGCCGTCGTTGGTGCTCTCCGACGGGTCCGCGACGGTGTGGCTGACTCCGGGAGAAGGGCCACAGGCAGCCTGGGAAGCGGCCCGGGTGGCAGCGATACTGGCGCGGGCCGCCGAGGCATTCGGCCGGGAATGTCAGCACCTGGCCGACCGGTACTCGTCCGCTGATCAGCGGGCCCTCGACCCGGCGGCGCAGGGGGCAGGGCGATGAGTCGCCGAAGCTCCGACGTGCTGTACGTGCTGCTGCGGATGGGATTGCTGCTCAAGTCTGAGTTCCGCCCGGCTGAGCAGCGAGTGGTGTTCCGTTTCGGCGAGGTCACCCGGGACGAGACCGTCGCCGTCGCGGTGGACCTGCTCGACCTCGACCGGCTGGTCCGGTTGTTCCAGGCCGCCCAAGCCGACGCCAAGGCCCGCGGCTATGTGGCCGACGCGATCACCCGCACTGTCACCAAGCCCGGCCGCAAGTAGGGGTGGCCACGGGAAAGTGGGTGGTCACGGCCCGCTGCCGTAGGGGCGGGTCAGGATCTCCAGGTTGTGCCCGTTGGGGTCGTCGAAGTAGAACCCCCGTCCGCCGTCACGGTGGTTGATCTCGCCGCGCTGCTGGTGGTGAGGGTCGGCGTAGTAGGTCAGGTTGCGCTCCCCGAGGCGTGCGAAGATCACATCGAACTCTGCCTCGCTGACCAGGAACGCGTAGTGCTGCGGTGCGATGTCGGCGTCGGTGTCCAGGTAGTCCAGCGCCACGCCGTTGGCCAGTTGCACCCCCACGAATGGTCCCCACGGCGTGGGCGCGGGCAGGCCCAGTATGCCGGTCAGGAAGCTCGCGGCGGCCTTCTTGTCCCGGGCCATGACGATGGTGTGGTTGAGTTCGATGGCCATCGGGATCCCTCCTGCCTGATTGTCGTTGATAAGTTGACTGTAGGCGCTCATCCGCGCGCACCCAGGGGGCGGAGGGACTACGGCAGGTTAAATATTGCGCCATCCGGGCGGTTCACCGGTACGTGACGCCTCCTGGGCCCTGCCAGCCAGGCACCGCACTACTCGGTGGCTGGAGGCGGCGGCCGATGCCCTGCCGACCCCGGAGGGTGTCCGCCCGGGTCATAGGACATGATCCAGACGAATGCGCCAGAGCCCAGGAGGGTGAGTACAAGGAGTGACCCCGCAGGCGCGCTTAGGAACGCCTCCCCTATGGTACCCATAAACTTCGGGCGCCGCTCGGTGTTCAGCCATGATCGACCGAACCCCTGGGGGTTGCGATGTACCTGACCGTGGTTGCCCAGGCGGAGTTGGGCACAAACAACCTGCGGGAGTGGATGCTGAACAACATCATCCCGCTGCTGTTGCTGGCGGTGGCGGTGCTGCTGTTGTGGCTGGGTGGGGGAAAGGGGGACAACGCCGGGGTGATGCGTCGGGTGGGGGGTGTGATCATCGCGCTGGGGATCATCGGGCTCGCGGTCTCCGGTGCCGGGGTGCAACTGGGGACCTGGATCGCCGGCCTGTTCAGCGGGTGAGGTTGGCGTGCGCATCCGCACCGATGACGAGGTCTACCGGGTCGATTCGGTCTGGCTGGGCCCGCCGAAGGCGACGTTTCCCTGGCGGACGAGGTATGTGTCCTGGGGGGTGGGCACGGTGGTGTTCCTGGTGGTGTTGGGCATCGAGCGTCAGATGGGGATCGGGTTCGGGTTTTTCTCCACCGTCTGGGGTCTGCTGGTCACGATCCTGCTCACCCGGGTGATCGGGTCCCGGATCAGCCATGAGCGCCCGTTGCTGGCGGTGGCGGCGATGTGGAGTCGTGAGCTGGTCACGCCGCGGGAGAACACCGCCGCCAGCGGGGGTGCGGCGAGTGCGGCGCAGATCCAGATCCGGCCGAGCCGTCCCCGGCCCGGTCAGCGCTCGCGGCCCGGGGTCGGGCGGGTCAGGAAGCGCCGTGTCGGCCGGGTCAGGAAGAAGGGCAGCTAGGTGTTTGGGCTGGGACGTCGAGGTGGCCATAAGCTGCCCGGGGAGGCGGTGGCCCCCACCTACACCCCGTCGATCGCGCTGCGCTGTATCGACGGGCATCTGGTACGTACTGCGCACGAGGTCTACGCCTGGTACCGGCTGGCGCCGCAGCGCTGGTCGTTTCGTTCCGATGCACAACGCCAGGACCTGATTCACGCCATCGCCGGCCAGTACGCCGAGTTGCAGGGCCGGTGGCTGCATCTGCGGGTGACCACCCGGCCGTATCCGATCCGGATGTGGGCTGAGGCGCACGTGCGCAATGCGGTGAACCGGCTGCCCGACGTGGACGAGGCGTTGTCCTTCGACGACTACCTGGTCGGTGAGCAGCAGCAGTTGCTGGGTCGGTCGATGGCCGAGAAGGAAGTCTATCTGGGGGTGCAGGTGCAGACCCGCACCCTGGTCGACCGGGCGGTGGAGCGGGCCGCGCCGGTGCTGCGCCGGGTGTTCCCCAGCGCGGTGGACGCCGAACTGGTCGCCCTCGACGCCGAGATCGAGCACCTGGACCAGGTGATCGGGACGGCCGGGTTGGAAGGCCGCCCGATCAGCGCGGAGGAGATGTCCTGGCTGATGCACCGGTCGTGCTCGCTGGGCCTGCCCGCGCCGCGCAACCTGCCTGCCGCGCCCGGAGTGGGCTGGGAGCCGGAGGATTTGGCCAGCTTCACCGACGCCGCGGACTTTCACGCCGAGCCCTATGCCCCCACACTGACCGTGCGCGGCCGTACCGGTTCCAATGCCGGGACCACCCGGCACCTGGCGGTGCTGACCGTGGGACAGATGCACGGGCTGGCCATCCCGGAGATCGACGACCCCTGGGTGCAGCGTGCCGACCGGCTGCCCGCCGGAGTGGAGTGGTCGGCCCGGATTTACGTGCGCCGTCCCGAGGATGTGGCCGGGGAACTGGCCCGGCAGATGAACAAGGTGCGCTCGCAGGTGCGCCACTACACCGACGAGCACGACCTGGAGCCACCCCAGTCGCTGGCCCGCCAGGCCGCCCGGGTGCTGGAGATCGACGACGAGATGACTTCCGGGTTCACCGCGCTGGCCACCCGGGTGCGCTCCTGGTGGCGGCTGAGCGTCGCGGGCCCCACCCAGAAGGATGCCCTGCGGCTGGCTCAGCAGTTGCTCGACCTGTACAAGCCCAAGGTCGCGATCGAGCACCCCGAGGCGCAGTACGCGCTGGCCCGGGAGTTCATCCCGGGCGAGCCGCTGTCCTCCGGGGCCTATCTGCGCCGGGGGTCGGTGGTCTGGGCGGCCTCTGCGGTGCCGACGGCCACCGCGGAGGTAGGGGACCGGCGCGGCATCCTGTTGGGCGAGACGTGCACCGCCACCCGTCGTCCGGTGGCCTGGGACCCCTGGATGGCGCAGGAGATCCGGGATTCCTCGGGCCTGACTGCATTGGTGGCCGGGCTCGGTGGTGGGAAGTCGTTCCTCGGTGGCGGGATTGTGTATAAGACGTTGCGGGCCGGGGCGTACTGGACCCTGCTGGATCCTTCGGGTCCGCTGACCAGGCTGTGTGAGTTACCTGAGTTGCGGCCCTATGCCCGGCCGATCAACCTGCTCAATGCCCAGCCGGGCATTCTCAATCCTTACCGGGTGGTCGCTGAGCCGGAGCTGGTGCATTTTTTGGATGAGGAGGATCCGGAACGGGCCTGGCGGCGGGAGAAGGCGCTGACCGCAGCTACCCGGCGGCGGCTGGTGCTCGACGTGCTCACCGGGGTGCTGCCGTTTGAGGTGGCCCGGATGGCGCAGACCCGGATTGTGCTGTTGCGGGCGGTGCGGGCGGTGGGTGGGCGCCCCGATGCGCACCCCGGGCAAGTGTTCGAGATCTTGCGCCGGGATCCGTCCGAACATCACGAGCATGCCGTGGTGGTGGCCGACTTTCTCGACGAGATGCGGGAGCGGATGTCGTTGCTCATTCCCGACGAGGGGGCCGATCCCTATACCGAGGTGCGCGACGACCGGCTGACCGTGCTGACCATGACCGGGCTGAACCTGCCCAAGGACGGGGTGGGGCGCGAGCACTGGACCGATGCCGAGGCGCTGGGCATCGAGCTGTTGAACCTGGCCGCGTGGCTGACCCAGCGTTCGATCTATGAGCGGCCCCGGGATCAGCGCAAGGGGGTCTGGATCGACGAGGCGTTCTTCCTGTCCGAAGTGCCCACCGGCCGGGTACTGATGAACCGGTTCGCCCGCGACTCGCGGAAGTGGAATGTGCGGGTGCTGCTGTCGTCACAGATCCCGGCGGACTTCCTGAAGATCCAGGGCTTCGTGTCGCTGCTGGACTCGGTGTTTGTCGGGCGGCTGGACGACGGGCCCGCGCAGGCCGACGCGCTGCGGTTGCTCAAGGTGCCGGTCGACGCCGGCTATGAGCACGTAGTAGCCGCGTTGGGTCGCCGTCCCGGCGGGGACCGGCTGGCCACCGAACGGGACCGGGCTCCGCGGCAGTTCATCTTCGGTGACGGCGCGGGCGGGGTCGAGCGGATCCGGGTGGACTTCTCCGGCCCGCACCTGGAGCACCTGTGCGCCGTGCTGGACACCACCCCCGACGCCCAGCGCCGCAACATCCCGACCAGGCCGGAGGCCGCCACCCTCCAGCCCGATCGGGAGGCGGCCACCGGTCAGGTGCTGGGCCAGGGCGGCGCTGAGTTCGACCCGAAACTGAACGGGGAGCTGGAGGCGGCCGCGGACGAACCGACCGCCAGGGCGAACGCGTGATCATCCGGCTGGTGTTCGTCATGGTGCTCGCGCTGCTGGGGGTCCAGGCGCTGCTGGGCGTGCCCGCGTGGGCGCAGGTCCCCGGCGTGGAGGACTGCAAGGAGGCGCCTAACCCGGAACGGCCCGGAGCCGGCATGGTCGGCGCGCTGGATCCGACACCGCTGGAGGCAGGCGCGCCGGACAGCGTGTACCGGGAGGTCGGCTACGCCGGGCTGGTCTGGCACACCTACGACCTGGGCTGTGGCCCCTCGGGGGTGCGCAACCCGGAAGCGGTGATCGATACCTGGACCGGCAACCTGCTGTTCAACGTCGGCAAGGTGATCGTCGGCGCGGCCAACGGGCTGCACTACGCACTGGCCGACGGGGGCCTGCTCGCCCCACTGGACGACCTGATCGTCTCCGGTACCGCCGGGCTCTATGACAGCGTGTACGCGCCCTGGCTCGGGTTGGTCGCCGTGCTGCTGGCGATCGTGATGTTCCGCTCGATCTGGCGGGGTGACCTGGCCACCGTCAGCAAGCGGGCGGCCTGGGCACTGGCCGGCATCTGGCTGGCCGCGGCGACCTACCTCACGCCGATCTTGTACACCCAGGTGCTCGACGAGGTGCTGGTGAACGGCAGCAACCAGGTCCGGACCGGGTTCCTGCAGGAGGTCGGGATCGAGCAGCGCGACGCGCTGCCGACCCTGCTGCACGACCAGATCGTCTACCGCAACTGGCTGCGCGGGGAGTTCGGCTCTCCGGACGGGCCACAGGCCCAGCAACTGGGCCGGGATCTGGTGCGCGCGCAGGCCTACACCAAACAGGAGATCGCCCAGGGCGCGGACGACCCGAGCTCGGGGGTGGAGGCCCGCAAGAAACAGGAGTACGAGACCATCGCCACCCGCACCGGCAGCGCTTACGGCTACTTCCAGGGGGTGGACGGCAGCCGGATCGGGGTCGGGTTCCTGGCCGCACTGCAGTCGGGCATGTTCGCGCTGTTCCAGTTGCTCTCCCAGGCCGCATTGCTGCTGGCCCAGATCGTGTTGCGGGTGGTCGTGCTGCTGGGCCCGGTGATCGGCCTGGTCGCGATCCTGTACCACGAGCTGCTACGCGGGATCGGCCGGGCGGTGGGCGCCGCGTTGCTCAACGTCATCGTGCTCTCGGCGTTGACCGCCCTGCACGCCCTGGTCCTGGTGTGGGTGTTCAACCCTGCCCACAGCATGTCGGTGCTGGCCCAGATGCTGCTCGCCGGGCTGATCACGCTGGTGATGTTGCTGGTGGCGCGTCCGGTCCGGCGGATGTGGCAGATGGTGCAGCTCTCGGTCGGCGCCGTGGGGGGCACGGTGCCCGCCGCTGCGCCGGGAGTGCTGGCCCGGTTGCGGCGACGCCCGGCGGGCGAGGAACCCACCGCCTCGGAGCGGTTCTGGGACGAGACCCGCGGGGGCGTTCCAGGTACGGCGGGTGACGCCGCCCCCGGCCGGCCTCGTCCGGAAGGGGGCGTCCCGGTGACGGCCACCGCGCAGCGGTTGGACCGCCCGGGCAGTGGGCCGTCCGTGGTCCCGGTGCCCGTTGCGCTTGACCCGGGCCGGCCAGGTACCGCCCCCTGGTCACGGCCGGGGCACGACGGCGCTGCGGCGCTGCCGGCCGGATCCGGGTCCGGGTCCGGGCCGGCTGGGCCGGCGTCGGCTGGGTCTGGGTCGGCTGGGTCTGGGTCGGCTGGGTCGTCAGGGTGGGGTGGGCACGGTTCCCGCCTGGATCCGGTGCCCGCACTGCCGGCCGAACACAGCTCCACCGCCAGCGCCCGCAGCCGGTTGTCGGACGTGTCGCCGGTGGTCCAGACCACGAGTTGGGACCGGGTCGACGACGAGCCGGTGTACGTGCCGTCCCGGTCGGCGACACCGCCCGCAGAGCCGCGCCGGGCCGAGCTGGAGGAGGTCGCCGGCCGGCCGGTGTGGGTGGTGTACCGGCCCTCGGCCGGGCTCGAGGTCAACGACGGTGACAGCGGCCGGGCCGCAGACTGAGCGGGGGAGGGCAGCGCAGTGCCGATCCGGACGCATCGTGGCCGCGCCGCAGTTTACCGCGCGATCTGGGGCTGGCCGGTGCGGTCGCCCAGGCACCTGGCGGCCCTGGTGCTGGTGCTTGCCACGGTCGCGGCCGGGTTGGCCCTGGTGCTGCCCGACGGGACCAGCAGCCCGACCACGGCGACGCCGCCGAGCAGCGCCCGGGTGAACCCGTTCGACCCCACCTCCCGCGCGGAGCTGCCCGGCGCCAGGCCAGACCTGTCCGCTTCCCGGCTCGGCGAGGCCCCGCACGAGGCACTGACCGTGGCGGAGGCCTGGGTGCGGGCGTTCCTGACCGTCCCCGAGGGCATCAGCTCGGTGCAGTGGGCCGAGCAGATGCGGCCCTACACCACCGCGGAGACCCTGCCCACCCTGCAGTCGGTCGACCCGGCGAACGTGCCGGACGCCCGGGTCATCGGCACCCCCCGCACGGTCACCTTGGCCGCAGGCAAGGCCGAGGTGGACGTGCCCACCACGGCAGGGGTGGTGCGGCTGCTGCTGGTCCCCACGCCCGCCGGGTGGCGGGTGTCCAGCTTCGAGCAGGCGGGCTGAGCCATGCGGCGATGGCTGGTCGCGTTGCTGGTGGTCGCTGCGTTCGGCAGTCTCATCGCGGTGGGCGCGATCGCCACTCTGCTCGGTGGGCTGACCAGCGGTGGGGCCATGGGAGCGCCCTGTGGTGTGGTGCTGGCCGCCGCCGATCCCCGCGAAGCGCCCCCGATGGTGGTCCGGGCCGGTGACCTGGATGCGGAGCAGCAACGCAACGCCGAGCTGATCATCGCGATCGGCAAGCAGCGCGGCCTGCCGCCCCGGGCCTGGCAGATCGCCATCCAGGCCGGGATGACCGAATCCCGGCTGCACAACCTGGACTACGGCGACCGTGACTCACTCGGCATCTTCCAGATGCGTCCCTCGCAGGGCTGGGGCACCCCCGCGCAGGTCACCGACCCCGTCTACCAGATCCACAAGTTCTACGACGTGCTGCTGGAGGTACCGGACTGGGAGACCCGCCGTCCCGGGGACTCCGCGCAGGCCGTCGAGCGGTCCGCCTTTCCCACCCGGTACCACCAGTGGGAAACCCTCGCCGTCGACCTGATCACCACCCGCGGCGGGGACATCGAAGCCTTCACCAAGGACTTCTGCCCCGAGGAACTGCCGGCCGTCCCGCCGTCCGAGGTCGCCGAGCGGGCCATCGCCTTCGCCCTCGATGAGATCGGCAAGCCCTACGTCTGGGGTGCCGAAGGCCCGCACGCCTACGACTGCTCGGGACTGATGATGCGGGCCTACGAGTCCGCCGGGGTCACGCTGCCCCGCACCTCCCGGGAGCAGTATTGGGCCGGTACCCAGTTGCCGGTGCGCGAGGCACAACCCGGGGATCTGCTGTTCTGGGGCTATGACACCGCCGACCCGGACAGCATTCACCACGTCGCGATGTACCTGGGCAACGGGCAGATGGTCGAGGCGGCCAACCCCAGCGTGCCGCTGCGGCAACGGTCCGTGGGCTTCGATGAGGACGAGCTGATGCCGTTCGCCGTCCGGCCAGGAGTGCCGGACGTCAGCGCCTGAGTGCGGAGGTGAAAGGTGTACACGTCAGAACCGATCCCGCGGCCAACGGGACCACCCGCCTCGGCCACCCCCCTGCGGGACTTTCTGTCGGATGTCACGCTCGGGGTCAACGAGGGCTACGTCGTGCTGCCGCGTTCGCTGGCCGAGTCGATGCCGCTGCCCTGGCAGCAACAGATGGCCCGGCTCATCGACGAGCTGCACCAGACCTACGGCGACCTGCCATGGCCGCTCTATCAGGTAGTGCCCAGCCGGACCGAGCGGCTGGTCGACCTAGACGAGGGCCAGCTCGCCGAGGCCGGGTATCTGCTGGAGATCGACGCGGCCGGTGAGCTGGTGTACCGCGACCGCCACGACGCGGTGGTACCCGATCCGCAGTCCCGGGAGGTCCTGGTGTCCTGCCTGGACCCGATACCCCGCTGCCCCCCGCCGCCCGCGGGCCCCGGCCCCGCACCGCAACTCTGAGCCCGATGCCCCATCCCGACCTCGCCGGGCACACCATCGGGGTGCTCGGCGGCACCGGCCCGCAAGGCCGGGGACTGGCCTACCGCTGGGCGGTGGCCGGGCTGCCGGTGGTGATCGGCTCGCGGGACGCCGACCGGGCCGGGCACGCCGCTGCCCAGTTGCGGGAGCGCAGCGGCTCGTCCCGGGTCCGCGGAGCGGACAACGCCCGTTGCGCCGCGGAGTCAGACCTGGTGCTCGTCGCGGTGCCCTTCGACGGCCACGCCTCGTTGCTCGGCTCCCTGCGGGACCCACTCATTGGCAAGATCGTGATCGACTGCGTGAACCCCCTCGGGTTCGATCAGCGTGGCCCACACGCCAAGCCCGTGCCGGAAGGCAGTGCTGCCGGACAGGCCGCCGCGCTGCTGCCCAGGTCCCGGGTCACCGCGGCGTTCCACCACGTCTCCGCGGTCCTGCTGGACGATCCCGAGATCACCACGGTGGACACCGACGTGCTGGTGCTGGGCGATGACCGGGAAGCCACCGACCTGGTGCGAGCCCTGGCCGACGCCATCCCCGGCATCCGCGGGATCTACGGTGGACGGCTGCGCAACGCCGCCCAGGTGGAGGCCCTCACCGCCAACCTGATCGCGATCAACAAGCGCTACCGCACCCACGCCGGCCTCCGCATCACCAACCTCTAAATCCCGCGTGTCGGGTCTTCGTGCCCGCTGTGTCGGGTCTTCGTGCCCGCTGCGCAGGCTTCACCTGTACTCCCGGGCGCATGGGAGTGGTTGGCTCCTAGCGCCAAGAGGGCGCTAGCGTGTTGGCAGTGCGCGACCGGCTGCCCGACGAGGCCCCCCGCTGGACCGCCGCCGAACGGGAGTTGGCTCGGCAGGTGCTTCAAGGCCGCACGGTGGTGGTCAATGTGCGTCGTGGTGGACCCCACCGGCGCCTGGTGCCCTGGCTGATCGACCAGGGGCTGATCATCTACGTTGGCCACGCCGGGGCGCGGCACTCCTGGCCGGCTTCGGACTTCGCCAACCCGTTCCTCAGGCTGGCCCGCACCGACCGGGAGGCGATGGTGCTCCGCTACCGCGGATGGCTCGACAATCAGCCGGAACTGTTGGCCAAGATCCGGGACGGGGAGCTGACCGGCCGGGCGCTGGGCTGCTGGTGTGCGCCGCAGATCTGCCATGCCGACGTGCTCGCTGAGTACGCGGAGCACGAATGAGTGGGTCAGTGATAGGTGTGCTCCGGGCCGGGATAGCCGCCCGAGCGGACCTCCTCGGCGAAGTGGCTCGCGGCCTCCCGAAGCCCGTCGCCGAGCCCGGCGTAGGTCTTGACGAACTTCGGCAGGCGCCCACCGGGAATCCGGAAAGCCGCCATGTCCTGCCACACCATGACCTGGGCGTCGCAGTCCGGTCCGGCACCGATACCGATGGTGGGCACGGTGGTGGCTGCGGTGATCCGGGCGGCGAGCTCGGCGGGCACCACCTCCAAGACGATGGCGAATGCCCCCGCCGCTTCCAGGGACTTCGCATCCGCCACCAGCCGCTCGCCCTGCTCGCCGCGACCCTGCACCGAGTAACCGCCCAGGACGTGCACCGACTGCGGGGTGAGCCCGAGGTGGGCCATCACTGGCACGCCCGCCTCAGTCAGCGCCTCAACCTGGGGGACCACCCGCCGTCCCCCCTCCAGCTTCACGGCGTGCGCGCCGGACTCCTTGAAGAAACGCGCGGCGGTGTCCAGCGCCTGGATCGGCGAGGACTGGTAGGAGCCGAAGGGCAGGTCGGCCACGACGAGCGCCCGCCGGGCGCCGCGTACCACGCCGCGTACCAGCGGCACCAGTTCGTCGACAGTCACCGGCACGGTTGTCTCGTAGCCGTAGACGACGTTGGCCGCGGAGTCGCCTACCAGCAGCACAGGGATGCCCGCGGCATCCAGCAGCGTCGCGGTGGAGTAGTCGTAGGCGGTGAGCATCGCCCACTTCTCCCCGCGGCGCTTGGCCGCGAGAAGGTCCTGAACCCGGACCCGTCTGACGTTCTGCAGCGGGTCGATTGGTCCACCGTACAAGGTGGGCTCGACAGCAACTGCGGTCATCATCGACCGTCCTCCCTCGAGGCCGGCCGTCCGTCGCCGGTCCCCGGGTCGTGCTGGATGGCTGGTACCTCAGAGCGTGGCACTGAATGTCGGTGCCCGGCATTACCGTGCGACGAGACTCACAGCTACATCCGGAGGAAGCCATGACCACCGGTACCGATCCGCGGCCGCACCCCTCCGCCGTTCGTCGCCGACCAGCGCGCGATGCTCGCCGCCTGGCTGGACTACCACCGGGCCACCCTGGAGATCAGGTGCGACTTCCTCGACCACCCTCGACTTCGCTCCCGGCGTGCAGGGACAGCCTGTCCCGGATCGCTTTTGGAATGACGACGCGACCACCAGGATCGACCGTAGTACGCATGTCATCATGACACCATTTTGCTGCCATCACGGGCTGCCGTCCCCGGTGGGATCGCGCTCCCGCCAGCAGTTGGTGATCGGCAGCCGGCGGTCCCGGCCGAACGCCTTCAAGGTGATCTTCGTGCCGGGTGGGTACTGGCGGCGCTTGTACTCCGCCGCGTCCACCAACCGCACGATGCGCTCGACCAGCTCAGCGTCGAAACCAGCGGCTACCAGGTCGCCGAAGCCGCGGTCGCCCTCCACGTAGTCGTCCAGCACGTCGTCGAGCAGCAGGTAGTCGGGTAGCGAGTCGGTATCGAGCTGGCCAGGACGCAGTTCAGCGGAGGGGGGTTTGGTGATGGAGCTCGGTGGGATCGGCGGGGTTTCGCCGCGCTTCTCGGCCTCGGTGTTGCGCCATTGCGCCAGCGCCCACACCGCGGTCTTGGGCACGTCCTTGATCGGGGCGAAGCCACCGACCGCGTCCCCGTAGATCGTGGAGTAGCCCACCGCGAGCTCGGACTTGTTCCCGGTGGCAAGCACCAGGTGGCCGTGCTGGTTGGACAGCGCCATCAGGGTCACTCCTCGGCAGCGGGCCTGCACGTTCTCCTCGGCCAACCCAGACAGCCCGAGCTGGCGGACGAAAACCTCAACCAGCTCCGCGATCGGCTGCACCTGGAAGTGCAGCCCGGTGCGCTCGGCCAGGTCGGCGGCATCGGCGAGGGAGTGCGCGGAGGAATACGACGAGGGCATCGCCACCGCATGCACCGCGTCGGCGCCCAGCGCGTCCACCGCCAGCGCGGCGCATACCGCCGAGTCGATGCCCCCGGACAGCCCGAGCACCACTGAGCGGAAGCCGTTCTTGCGGGCGTAGTCCCGCAGGCCACACACCAGCGCGCCCCACACCTCGGCCTGGTCGGGCAGTGGTTCGCCCAACGGGGGCTCGGTCAACGCGGGAGCGGGCCGCGGTGGGTAGGGCGGCAGCGGGTCCTCGACCAGCACCACCCGGCGGACCTCCAGCCCGGCGAAATGACCCTCGGTTCGGGCCGACCCGCCGGGCAGATCCAGGTCGAGCACCGTGAGCTGCTCGGTGAACTGCGGTACCCGGGCCAGCAACTCGCCGCGGCGGCCGACCACCATCGAGTCGCCATCGAAGACCAGCTCATCCTGCCCGCCGACCAGGTTGGCGTAGGCCAGCGGCACGCCTGCCTCGGCGGCGCGGCGGGCCACCAGTGCGAACCGGATGTCGTCCTTCGCCCGCTCGTAGGGTGAGGCGTTGGGCGCGACCACCAGGTCCACCCCGGCCTGCGCCAGCGCGGTGACCGGGCCGCCCTCTTGCCAGAGGTCCTCGCAGATCACCATCCCGATCTCCAGGCCGTGCAGCCGCAACACACTCAAAGTGGTGCCCGCCGCGAAATAGCGGCGCTCGTCGAACACCCCGTAGTTGGGCAGGTGATGCTTGAACTGGCGGGCCACCACGCGTCCGCCGAACAGCACCGCGACCGCGTTGCGCGGGCCGTGCTGGTCGCGGTCCAGGTACCCGACGACGACGGTCAACGCCCCGCAGCCGTCCTCGACCAGCCGAGTGGCGAGCGTTTCCAGGGTGCGTACCGACGCGACGGTGAACGACTCGCGCAGCGCCAGGTCCTCCACCGGGTAGCCGGTCAGGGCCATCTCGCCGAACACCACCAGGTGGGCACCGGCCGCGGCCGCGTCACGACAGTACGCAGTGATCAACATCGCGTTGCCGTCGAGGCCACCCACGCAGGGGTTGACCTGGGCCAGGGCCAGACGGATCTGCGGCATGCCTCCTATCATCCAGAAAAGTGCACGGTGGGGGTCTCACTAGACTCGGGCCGGTGCCCTTCTCCTCGCACCCCATCCGAGGTACCACTGCCGCGCTGACCGCGCTCGTGCTGGCCGCGCTCGTGCTGGCCGGGTGTGCCCTCGACGCGGGAGGCGCCCCGCAGGTCCCGGTCGTCACCCCGGCCAGCCCGGGTGTCGGCGCACCGGACGGCGCTGCGGTGGGGCCGGTGCCGCCAGGACTCGATCGGTTCTACCGGCAGCGGCTGACCTGGGGTGGCTGCGGCGAGTTCGCCACCACCGACACCGATGCGACGGCCTTCGAGACTCCCGGGCTGCAGTGCACCCGGGTGGAGGTACCGCTGGACTACGCCAAACCGGAAGGGCGCACCGCGCGGCTCGGCGTGTTGCGCCGCCCGGCCGATGAGCCGGGGGTGCGGGTGGGGTCGCTGCTGCTGAACCCGGGGGGTCCGGGGGCCTCGGGGATGAGCACGGCCGCCTCGCTGAGCAGTGCGGTGGCCGGCACCGAACTGGGCCGCCGGCTCGACCTGGTCGGGTTCGACCCCCGCGGGATCGGGGCCAGCGAGCCGAAGATCCTCTGCCGGACCACCCAGGAGCAGGACGCGGAACGGCTCGACCTCGACCTGGACACCTCACCGGCGGGTGTCGCGCAGACCGAGGCCGAGGACAAGGCATATGCCGCGCTGTGCTCGAAGCGGGTGGGCAACGATGTGCTCGCCAACAGCGGAACCCGGGATGTGGCTCGGGACATGGACGTGCTGCGGGCCGCGCTCGGAGACGCCAAGCTCACCTATCTCGGCTACTCCTACGGCACCCGGATCGGCACCGAGTACGCCAAGCAGTTCCCCCGCAACGTGCGGGCCATGGTGCTCGACGGAGCACTGGATCCCGACGAGAGCCTGGTGGAAAGCCTGGTGAACCAGGGTGCGGGGTTTCAGAAGTCATTCAACGCATTCGTCGACTGGTGTGTCGGGCAGCCGTCCTGCTGGCTTGGCGGTACCCCCAAGGAGCAGGCCAGCAAGAAGTTCCAGGAGCAACTGCGGCCGCTGACCACCGCCGCGCTGCCGGTCGGGAACCGGAAGCTGTCCTACACCGACGCCACCACCGGTGCGATCCAGGCCCTGTACTCAGATCAGCTCTGGCCGCTGCTCAACAAGGGGCTCAGCGAGCTGGCGGCCGGTGATGGCACCTTGCTGCTGACCCTGGCCGACGTCTACTACCAACGCGACCCCCGCGGCTACTCCGGCAGTGAGGACGCCTTCGTCGCGATCCGCTGCCTGGACGATCCGCCGGTGACCGACCCGACGGTGATCCGGGAAGCCGACCGGCGCTACCGGGAGGTGGCGCCGTTCCTCGACGACGGCCACCCGCCTTCGGCGGCCCGCGATGTCTGCGCCTTCTGGCCGGTGCCGCCGACCAGCCAGCCGGAGGTACCGAAGGTGCAGGGCTTGACGCCGGTGATGGTGATCTCCACGACCGGTGACCCGGCCACGCCCTATCAGGCCGGTGTCGAACTGGCCCGCCAGCTTGGCGCCCAGTTGCTCAGCTTCCACGGCAATCAGCACACCATCGCCCTGCAAGGGGTCAAGTGCGTGGACGACGCGGTGGCGAACTACCTGATCCGCCTTGAGCTGCCGAAGCGGCAGAACTGCTTTCCCTGACCAGCAACAGCGCACCCATCGCACCGAGCAGGCAGATGACCGCGGTGCGGAGGAAGATCTCCTGGTACTGCGTGCGCAGCGCCGCGTCCAGGGCGAGCTGGTAGCTGGCGAGCTGCTGGGCGAAGACCTCGCGGCTGACGCCGAAGGGCAGCGGCGTGTCCAGTCCTGCGGTGAGCTCGCGGAAGCGGTGCAGCCCCCATGCCGACAGGGCGGCCACCCCGACCAGCATGCCGGTCATCCGGGCCACCACCACCGCGGCGGAAGCCACGCCGTGCCGGTCGGCGGGGGTGGCCCGCAGCACCGCAGCGGACAGTGGCGCGATCACCAGGCCCAGGCCCAGGCCGGCCAAGGCCAGGTCGGTGTCCCACCGGGGCAGGGCCAGCACGCCGAGCGGGTAGCGGGCGGCCAGCACGTCCGCCGGCCAGCGGGCCACCTGCAGGAAGCCGGCGGCGGCCAGCAGCATGCCGGCCACCGCCGTGCCGGCCTCACCCACCCGGCCGGCCAGCAGTCCCCCGGCCAGCGCCCCCACCGGCAGCGCCACCAGGAACCGGGCCAGCAGCGCGGTCGCCGCAGCGCTGCCGGTGTCCAGCACGGTCCGCGCGTAGAGCTGGATGTCGATCAGGGTCACCATCAGGGCCGCACCGGCCACCGCGCTGACGGCCAGCGTGGCGAGGAACAGCCGCCACTGCACACCCGCCGGGTCGAGCAGCCGCGCCACCGCGCGCCGCTCCCACCACACGAACCCGATCCCGGCCAGGGCGGCCGCGCCCAGCACAGGCCATCCCCATGCGGGCAGCACCGCACGCCCGGGGTCCGGGTTGTACAGCCCCACCACCAGCAGCCCCAGCGTCACCGCGAGCAGGCCACCACCGACCAGGTCCAGCGGGACCCGGTTCCGCGGCCGGGTGCTACCGGGCACGGCCAGCCCCACCGCCGCTGCGGCGGCGAGCGCGAAGGGGACGTTCACCCAGAACACGCCGCGCCAGCCGGCCAGTGCGGCCACCGCAACCCCATACAGCGGGCCCAGCACGCTGCCCAGTTCCTGCGCGGCACCCAGCGCGCCCAGCGCGGTGGTCCGGCCGCGGCCCGGCCACAGGTCAGCGGCCAGCGCCATGGACACCGGCAGCAGCGCGCCCCCCGCGACGCCTTGCAGCACCCGCCCGGCGACCAGCATCGGCAGCGCCGCGGCGGCCGCGGTGACCGCCGAGCCCAGCGCGAACCCGACCAGGCAGGTCTGCAGCAGGACCCGGCGGCCGAAACGGTCGGCGGCCTGGCCCAGCAGCGGCATCGCCGCCACATAACCCAGCAGGAAACCGGTGACGATCGGGGTAGCCCGCTCCAAGTGGTTCAGCGGCACCCGCAGGTCGCGGATCATGTCGACCAGCAGGCTGACCACCACGTAGGCGTCCAGCGCCGCGAGCAGGGTGACCAGCCCACCCGTGCCCAGCGCCAGGTAGCGTCGCCGGCCCGGGGCAGCCATCGTGGTCATCGCCGGCCGGCCGGTGCTAGCCGGGTGGGGTGATATCGACGGGAGCGTCGAAATCGGAGAACTGGAAGGTGAGCCCGCCGGTCGGGGTAGGGAAATGGGCCTGCACCAGCCGGAGGCCGTCGGTGGCGATCCACATCCGACCGGTGGAGTCCTGGCTCAGCCCGGGCACCAGCTTGCCGAGCGCGCGCCCGGAGAAGCTCGCCCGCACCCGGTAGCAGTCCACGCCGGTGACCTGCTCGCGGGCCTCGGTGGTGGCCGCGGCGCCCCCGGCAAGGACCGCGGCGATCCCCCGGTCCGGGTCCAGGATCACCGAGGGGTCGTACACCACGCCTGTCGTGGCCGCCGGCAACTCCTGGAAGCCACCGGTCGGCCCGCGCACGTAGAGCTTGTCCTTGATGATCACGAAGTCCAGCTCGACGACCTGCCCGAGCTGGTCCACTGTCGCGGTGCCCTTCGCCGACCCCTGCCGGGTGAGCTGGCCCTCGGCAGCCTGGATCGGAAGCCCGGGCAACGCGCCCTGCACGGTGATGCCGACCCGGGTGGTGGTCACGGTCCGCATCGCCTGGGCGGAGTCGGCCAGCAGCCGGGCTCCGTCGGGCAGGGCCGGGGGGGCGTCCTGCGGTGCCTGCGGTGCCGGCGGTGCACCGCAGGACGCGAGCAGCGCGGTGGTCAGTGCGGCGAGCAAGGCCAGCAGGCGCAGGTGTCGGCGCGGCATGGGCGCATCGTAGAGGGCACGCCCTTGTCGTCTACCCTGCGCCCATGGACCGTCAGCAGGAGTTCGTCCTGCGCACACTGGAGGAACGCGACATCCGGTTCGTCCGGTTGTGGTTCACCGACGTGCTGGGTTACCTCAAATCGGTGGCCGTCGCGCCCGCCGAGCTGGAGGGGGCCTTCGCTGACGGTATCGGTTTCGACGGCTCCGCCATCGAGGGTTTCGCCCGGGCCTACGAGTCCGACATGATCGCGAAGCCGGATCCTTCGACCTTCCAGGTCCTGCCGTGGGCGACGCCGAACGGCGAGCACTACTCGGCCCGGATGTTCTGTGACATCGCGATGCCGGACGGCTCGCCGTCCTGGGCCGACCCCCGGCATGTGCTGCGCCGCGGGCTGTCCAAGGCCGCGGAGGCCGGGTTCACCTGCTACGTGCACCCCGAGATCGAGTTCTACCTGCTGCGGGATCTGCCCTCCGACGGCTCGGAGCCCGAGCCCGCTGACACCGGCGGGTACTTCGACCAGGCCAGCCACGACGCCGCGCCGCATTTCCGCCGGAACGCGATCGAGGCGCTGGAGCAGATGGGCATCTCGGTGGAGTTCAGCCACCATGAGGTTGCTCCCGGCCAGCAGGAGATCGACCTGCGCTACGCCGACGCGCTCACCATGGCCGACAACATCATGACCTTCCGGTACGTGGTGAAGGAGGTGGCCCTCACCCAGGGCGTGCGGGCGTCGTTCATGCCCAAGCCGTTCACCGACCGTCCGGGCTCCGCGATGCACACTCATATGAGCCTGTTCGAGGGCGACCGCAACGCCTTCTACGACGAGAGCGATCCCTATGAGCTCTCCGACATCGGCAAGACCTTCGTCGCCGGGGTGTTGCGGCACGCCAGGGAGATCACCGCGGTGACCAATCAGTGGGTGAACTCCTACAAGCGGCTGATCACCGGCGGGGAGGCCCCGACCTCGGTGTGCTGGGGCCACGCCAACCGCTCGGCCCTGGTGCGGGTGCCGATGTACTCACCGGGCAGAGCCGCCAGCCGGCGGGTCGAAATCCGCACCCTGGACTCGGCATGCAACCCCTACCTGGCCTATGCGGTGATCCTTGCCGCGGGCTTGTGCGGCGTCCAGGAGGGCTACGACCTGCCTCTCGCCGCCGAGGACGATGTGTGGCTGCTCTCCGAGCGGGAACGCCGGGCCGCCGGTTACGCCGCGCTGCCGCAGAACCTCTCCGAGGCATTGACCGAGATGGAGCACTCCGAGCTGGTCGCCGAGACGCTCGGCGAGCACGTGTTCGACTTCTTCCTGCGCAACAAGCGCAGCGAGTGGGACAACTACCGCCGCAACGTCACCCCCTACGAGCTCCGCACCTACCTCCCCGTCCTCTAGCCCCCGCGTGTCGGGTTCTCTTGCACGGTGTGTCGGTTTTCTCCCACCCCCTGTCAGGCTGCTGGGCAAAGCCGTTTTTCGGTCGACGTGCCCGGCCACCCGGCGCACCATCAGCGCATGAAGGCTCGGCTGCACGCAGACATCGCCGGCTTCGCCGCCCTGGCCAGGCCCCTACTGGAGGCCGATCCGGTCCGGCACAGCATTGCGCTCACTGCCCTCGCCCTCCAGTTGCGGGCACCACAGGCCACCGCGGATCAGCCGGTGCTGCTGACCGCCCATCACGGTGCCGTGACGGCGGGCGCGGCGCTGTGCGTGATCCCCTACGACCTGATTGCCAGCGCCCTGCCCGCGACGGCGGCCCCCGCAGCGGCCGACCTGCTCGCTGTGGTGCACCCCTCATTGCGCGGCGCCGTGGGACCCAGAGCCGAGGCGGAGACATTCGCGGCAACCTGGTCGGCGCGCACCGGTGCCTTGGTGCGGGAGCGGATGGCGCAACAGCTTTTCGCCCTGCGCCGGCTGACACCGCCGGCCGGAGTACGGGGTACGGCGCGCCGGGCCGGTCCGGGCGACGTCGAACTGCTGACTCGGTGGTTGACTGACTTCGCCGCCGAGGCAACAGGAGGCCTGCGCGAGACAAGCGGCGTTGCGCGCCATATCCGGCGCAGCATGACCGCGGGTAATGCGGCACTGATGTGGGAGGCCGACGGTGATGCGGTGGCTTGGGCCTCGGTCAACCTCCCGGTTGCGGGAATGTCGCGAATCGGGCCGGTCTACACCCTGCCTGAGCACCGCGGGCACGGGTACGGCAGCGCGGTGACGGCGGCGGCCGCGGGGTGGGCCAGGCAGGCCGGTGCGCGGCATGTCGTGCTGCTCACCGACCTGGCAAACCCGGTGCCCAATGCGATCTATCCGCGGCTCGGTTTCCGTCCCGTGCACGACACCGTGCAGTTGGAGTTCACCCCAGCACCGTGACCCGCATCCCCTCGTGCGGCGGCGACCACCGTAGGCTCGGCCCTCGTGGCGCGGGTGGTGGTGATCGGCGCCGGGGTGGGTGGCCTGTGTGTCGCCGTGCGGCTGGCCGCAGCCGGGCACCGGGTGACGGTCTGCGAGGCGGCTGATTCCGTCGGCGGCAAGCTGGGGGTGCTCGAGCGGGACGGCTTCCGTTTCGACACCGGACCCAGCCTGCTGACCTGGCCGGAGGTCTTCGCGGATACCTTCGCAGCCGCCGGGGTCCGGCTCGACGACCACCTGCAGCTCGAACGCATCGACCCGGTGTTCCGCTACCGGTTCGCCGACGGCACCTGGCTCACAGTGCCCAACGGGCCTCCGGGGTGGGTGGCCGAGGCGCTCGGCGAGCAACTCGGTGGCACCGCCGCACGGGACTGGCGGGCATTCTGTCGACACGCCGAGACGATCTGGCGCGTCGTGCGCGGACCGTTCCTGTCCGAGCCACTGCACGGGCCGCTTGACCTGTTGCGGCACAGCAGGCGGCTGCGGGATCTCCGCACGGTCGCACCGTGGCGCACCTTGCGGGGCACCGGTGCCCGGTTCCTGCGTGACCCGCGGCTACGCATCCTGCTGGACCGCTACGCCACCTACGCTGGCTCCGACCCGCGCCGCGCCCCGGCCGCGCTGGCCGTGGTGCCGTGGCTGGAGCAGGCCCACGGCGTCTGGTATATCCGCGGTGGCCTGCGCGGGCTGGCTGAGGCCCTCGCCGACCGGGCCACCGCGGCGGGGGCCCAGATCCGGCTCGGTGCTCGGGTCGCTGCGGTGCGCGCCGAGCGGGATCGGGTCGGTGGTGTGCAGTTGGACAGTGGCGAGCACCTGCACGCCGATGTCGTGGTGTGTAACGCCGACGCCAGCCGGTTATACGGCGAACTGCTCGACGCCCCCGCAGCGCGCGTCCCGCTGCGCAGACTGCGCAGGGCCACCCCATCGCTGTCCGGTTTCGTGCTGCTGCTCGGCGTGCGCGGACGCACGCCCGGCCGAGTGCATCACACCGTGCTCTTCCCCGCCGACTACGACGCCGAGTTCAACAGTATCTTCGGCACGGCCCGCCGGGACGGTGTCTTCGGCACGGCCCCCCGTGGCAGTCACTTGGGCACGGGCCGCCAGTGGCCGCGACCAGTGCCCGACCCCACCATTTACCTCGCCGTTCCCGATGACCCCGCAGTGGGCCCAGATGATCAGCACGAGGCGTGGTTCGTCCTGGTCAACGCCCCGCTGCAGGACCCCCAGCGGGGCATGGACTGGGACTGCGCCGAGCTCACCGAGCGCTACGCCGAGCGGGTGTTACACGTCCTGGCGCAGCGCGGCGTGGACGTCCAGGACCGGATCGTGTACCGGGGCATTCGCACCCCCGCTGACCTGCAACGCGACACCGGCGCCCCGGGTGGGGCGATCTATGGCACCTCGTCGAACGGTCTGGC
This sequence comes from Pseudonocardiaceae bacterium, assembly GCA_035714625.1. Classification (GTDB taxonomy): domain Bacteria; phylum Actinomycetota; class Actinomycetes; order Mycobacteriales; family Pseudonocardiaceae. Next base: position 22,672 of record DASTLT010000169.1, read on the forward strand.
AGCGGCATTCCTGCGTCCAGCGAACCGATCCCCGTTGCCGGGGCTGTTCCTGGTCGGCGGGTCCGCGCATCCGGGTGGGGGATTGCCGCTGGTGGCGCAGTCCGCGGCGATCGTGGCCCGGCTGGTCGGCCCGGCCTGAGACCGGTCAGGCAGGGGCCTAATCTGGTGGAGGTGACCATCCGTCTGCTCCTGCTGCAACCCTCGGATGCCGATCCTCCCGAGCGCCTCGGCGACTGGCTCGCGAGCGCCGGGGCGGACCTCACGCTGTGCCGCCCGGCGACCGAGGGGCTTCCGGAGAGCCTGGACGGCTTTGCCGCAGTGGTCTGCCTGGGTGGTGCGATGGGCGCGAACGACGACGCCGACCACCCGTGGCTGGCCGGTCTGCGCCAGTTGCTGGCGGTCGCGGTCGCAGCGCGGCTGCCGGTCCTCGGCGTGTGCCTGGGCGGGCAACTGCTGGCCGCAGCCACCGGTGGCGCCGTCCGGCGCGGGATCGACGGCCCGGAGGTGGGCACCCTGCTCGTCGCCAAGCGAGATGCCGCCGCGCGCGATCCGCTGTTCGCCGAGCTGCCGCTGACTCCGGTCGTGATCCAGTTCCACTATGACGAGATCCACCGGCTGCCGCCGGGGGCCACCCTGCTCGCCTCATCACCGTGCACCCCACCCCACCCGTGCTACCCGAACCAGGCGTTCCGGGTGGGCCGGACCGGTTACGGTCTGCAGTTTCATATTGAGACCAGCCCCGCCACGGTGCTGTCCTGGGCCCGCCGTGACCAGGGCGCCGCCGCTGTGATCCGGCCCGGCCAACTCGACCCGGAGCACCTGGAGCAGGTGCACGCGGAACTGGCGGAGATATGGCGGCCGATAGCAGCCCGGTTCGTCGCGCTGGCCGCAGGTGAGCTGGCCCCGGCCTCGAACCCAGCGTTGGGCTCAGCGGACAGTCCGGGGGGCCGTACGGTACTCCCACTGCATGGCCGCGAGGGCTGAGACCACTAGCGTCTGACCTGTGGCGAGTGATCACAAGCGCCCTCCGCTGTCTCCGGCGCGCCTGGGGCTGACCGATGAGGGTGCCGCGGACCGGCTGGCCCGGCTCGGCTGGTGGCAGGACGGGCAGGTCCGGGATGACGCGGTGGAGGCGGTGTGGGCGCTGGCCCGGGCACCCGACCCCAACCTGGCGTTACGCACCCTGGGCCGGCTGGCCGCCACAGCCGGTGCCGGGTGGGCCGAGCTGGATGCAGCATTGTGCCAGGATCCCGGGTTGCGGGGCCGGTTGCTCGCGGTGCTTGGCTCATCCACCGCGTTGGGTGACCACCTGGCCGCCGAGCCGCAGCGCTGGCGAGGGCTGGTCGGTGCCGAGGCGGCTCACCCCGGCTGGGCGGAGCGAGCCGTGGCGCGGCTGCTCAGCGCCGTCGGCGCCGATCCCGCCGCGCCGCCGCCGGGTGCCGAGGGGGGGACCCGGGCGGCGCTGACCGACACCGCGGCCCAGCGGGTGCTGCGGGCCACCTACCGCGACCTGATCACCGAGCTGGCGGCCGCCGATCTGGGGGCGGTGGTGGAACCGGAGTTGCCGATCGTCCCCTTCGAGCAGGTCGCCGCAGCGCTCGCCGAACTGGCCGCGGGGGCGTTGCGCGCCGCGCTGGCCGTCGCAGTGACCGAGGTGGCCGGACCGGAAGCGGTGCCACCCCGGCTTGCCGTGATCGGGATGGGCAAGTGCGGTGGGGGGGAGCTCAACTACGTCTCCGACGTCGATGTGATCTTCGTGGGTGGGTCCGAGGAGGAGCTGGCCGCGGCCACCAAGCTGGCGGCGGCGACAATGCGGGTGGCCGGTGCGGCGTGCTTCGAGGTCGACGCGGCGCTGCGCCCGGAGGGCAAGGCCGGTGCCCTGGTGCGCACCCTCGAAGGGCATCTTTCCTACTACCGCCGCTGGGCCAGGACCTGGGAGTTCCAGGCCCTGCTCAAGGCCCGCCCGGTGGCCGGCGACGCCGGGCTCGGGGCCCGTTACCTGCAGGCCGTCGCGCCGCTGGTGTGGAGCGCGGCGGACCGGGAGAACTTCGTGCCGGAGGTTCAGGAGATGCGCCGGCGGGTCGTCGACCACGTCCCAGCCAACCTGGTGGACCGGGAGCTCAAACTGGGTCACGGCAGCCTGCGGGACGTGGAGTTCGCCGTGCAGTTGCTGCAACTGGTGCATGGCCGCGCGGACTCCTCGCTGCGGGTCGCCTCCACCGTGGCGGCGCTGGCCGCGCTGGGTGCCGGCGGGTACGTCGGCCGTGACGACGCCGCCAACCTGGCCGCCTCCTACCGCTTCCTGCGCCTGCTGGAGCACCGCTTGCAACTGCAGAAACTGCGCCGCACCCACCTGCTTCCCGCCGAGAATGACACCGCGGGGCAGCGCTGGCTGGCCCGCGCCGCAGGGATACGCCCGGATGGGCGCCATGACGTGGTCGGGGTGCTGCGGGCCGAGTACACTCGCCACGCGCACCGGGCCCGCCGGTTGCATCAAAAGCTGTTCTACCGGCCGCTGCTGGAGGCGGTGGCCCGGGTCCCCACCGAGGTGTACCGGCTTTCGGAGTCCGCAGCGCGGGCTCGGCTGGTCGCTTTGGGCTATGCCTCCCCACAGGGCGCGCTGGGGCACCTTCGGGCGCTGACCCACGGGGTGTCCCGGCGGGCGGCGATCCAGTCCGCGCTGTTGCCGGTGCTGCTGGAGTTCCTCGCCGACACCCCCGACCCGGATGGCGGGCTGGCCGCCTACCGCCGGGTGTCCGAGGCCCTTAAGGACACCCCGGGGTACCTGCGGCTGCTGCGTGACGAGGGGGCGGTGGCACAGCGGCTGATGACCCTGCTCGGCACCGCCCGCATGGTTCCCGACCTGCTGGTCCGGGCGCCGGAGGTGCTGCAGTTGCTCGCCGACCGGCACGAGTTGGCCGGCCGCGACCCCGCTGACGTGGCGGCATCACTGCGGGCCACCGTGGCCCGGCACCGGGAGCCGGTGGCGGCGGTGGCCGCGGCCCGCGCGCTGCGCCGCCACGAGCTGCTCCGGATCGCCTGCGCCGACCTGCTCGGCCTGCTGGATGTGGACGCGGTGTGCGCCGCGCTGTCATCGGTGTGGACCGCCGTGCTCGCCGCCGGGCTGGACGCCGCGCTGCGCACCGAGGTTGAGCGCAGGCAGGCCGCGCCAGCCCGGATCGCGGTGATCGGGGTGGGCCGGCTCGGGGGTGCCGAGCTGGGCTACGGCTCGGACGCCGACGTGCTGTTCGTCTGCGAGCCCACCGCCGGAGCCGACGAGACCGAGGCGGTGCGGTTCGCGTCCGCAGTCGCCGAGTCGGTGCGGGCGCTGCTCGGCTCACCCAGCCAGGACCCGCCCCTGGTGATCGACACCGGGTTGCGTCCGGAGGGCCGTTCGGGTCCGCTGGTGCGTACCCTGGCGTCCTACCAGGCCTACTACAGTCAGTGGGCGCAGACCTGGGAGGCGCAAGCGCTGCTGCGGGCCAGGCCGGGGGCCGGTGACGCGGCGTTGGGGGAGCGGTTCGCCGCGGCCATCGACCCGGTGCGCTACCCCGCGGGCGGGCTGAGCCCGCAGCGGGCCACCGAGATCCGGCGGATGAAGGCCCGGGTCGACTCCGAGCGACTGCCCCGGGGTGCCGACCCGGCCACCCACACCAAGCTTGGCCGCGGCGGGCTGGCCGATGTGGAGTGGACCATCCAGCTCCTACAGTTGCAGCACGCGCACCAGGTGCCCGCCCTGCGCACCCCGTCCACCAGCGCCGCCCTGTCGGCCGCCGCCGAGGCCGGCCTGCTCAAGCGATCCGAAGCCGAAGCCCTGCTGGCCGCATGGAGGTTCGTTACCAGGACGCGCAACGCGCTCACCCTGGTCCGCGGCAAGCAGGTTGACCAGTTGCCCAGCTCCGGGCGGGAGCTGGCGGCGGTGGCCCGCGTGCTGGGCCACTCCGCGGACGACGACCCCGGCAAGGTCGTCGACGAGTACCGCCGCATCACCCGCCGCGCCCGCGCCGTCGTGGAGCGCTCCTTCGGCACCTGACCGTCACGGATCATACTACGAGTGCGTTAGCCAACCAGCCTCGACGAGCACCGCATCCGCGGGGCGATTCCCGGTTCCGCGGCTGCCTGTCTCGGCACTGAGACAAACCCCCGAGCGCTATCCGGGCAGGCCGGCCCGGCGGGCCATGCCCCGCAATTCCTGATCCGCCGGGGAACCCCGCCGCGAGTGCCCCAGTAGCGCGGCGGGCAGGGCGGCACCCGGTTCGGGGGCCCGATGCCAGCGGGCTGTGGACTGGCCCAGATCGGTGGGTGGCAGCGGTACCCAGCAGCTCGGCCCCCGGTAGCTGATCGCGGGGCCAGGCCGCCATCGCCGGCAGCAGCCCGGCGCCGGAGGCCACCAAGACCAGCCAGCGGTCCGCGCCCAGCGCCACGACCGGCCCGGCCACCGGGGCCGTGTCCAGCGCGAGCAGTACCGCCGCGGCCAGTGGGGTGGGTAGCTCCACGGCGTCTACGCCGTGCCCGCAGACCAGCAGGACGCCATAGCGGCGGTGGCTCCAGGTGGCATGTGCCTGCTCCCAGGTTGTGATCGGCTGATCTGGCCAGCGCTCGTCGAGCGGACCCAACCCGGTCGCGTCGCTGCTGCCGTGGCGGCCGCACCAGCGGCCTGCGGTGTCGGCGGGATAGGTCCCGGCCACGATCGGCCAACCCCGGGTGACTGCCCCGACCGCGGTCTCCCGCAGCAGCGCCTGCACATCCGGCAGACGCCCGGCGCGTGATGGTGATGGTGATGACATCGCTCACACTCCCCTCTGCGCGCGGCAGATAGCACTGCTGCCCACGCTTGACACCCGCCGCGCACCGGTGCGGACCGCGGCCTGGCCTGGAGTGGCCCAGGCGCCGGGCGGCCACGCACCCCGTTGCTAAACGGACCCACAGTGACGACTATCGCGACAGTCAAGACATCAAGACGCGATTGAGTCACAAGGGAGGCGCAGAGCATCACTCCCTCTGCCCCACGGCGGTGGAAGGTGTCGCAGACTGTCGTCATCGAGGCACGATCGGTCCTGGTGGGAGGTCACGGTGCAGGACGAGCTGAGCGCGCCCGCCGTGCCGGCGTCGGTGGGCCAGCGGGTGGCCCGGCAACGCCGGCTGTGCGGGCTGACTCAGGCCCAGCTCGCCGCCCGGGCCGCGGTGGAAGTGAGCCTGCTCGGGCAGGTCGAGCGGGGGCTCGCGCTGGCCTCCCCGGCGCTGGTCGCCGCCGTCGCTCGCGCGCTGGGGGTCGAGGTGGCCAGCGTGTACGGCCAGCCCTATCCGCCGCCGATCACCGACCCGGACGCCGATCACGCCGGGATCCCCGCGCTGCGCGCCGCGCTGGGCCACGAGCAGGACCCCGACCCCGACTGCCCGCCGAGCACCCCGACTGAGCTGCGGGCCCGCCTCGACGCCTGCGAGCAGCACCGGGCCGCTGGCTGCTACCGGCAGCTGACCATCGCGTTACCGGAGGTGCTGGCGCGCGCCTACGCGCTCGCCCACCAGGCCCGCGACGCCGGTGCGGCGAAGACGGCGTGGGCGTTGGTCACCGACGCCTGCCTGCTCGCCTTGGCCGCCGCCTACCGGTTCGGCTATCTCGACCTGGCCCTGCTGTGCGGGCAGCACGCCCGGCCCGCAGCCGGGCAGGCAGCAGATCCGCTGCGCGTCGCGCTCTGTGACTACCAGCGAGCCGGGCTGCGCCGCTACCGCGGCGACTACTATGGCGCCCTGCTGGCGCTGGAGCGGGCCCACCTGCGGCTAGCCGAGCAGACCAGTCCCGCTGCGGATGCGCTGCGGGTGGCGCTGCACCTGCGGGAAGCGATCATCCACGCCCGCCTCGGCACCCCCACTAGGGCCCACCAGCACCTCGACCGGGCCGCCGACCTGCTCGCCCGCGGGTTGCCGCCCAGCCCCCGCTACGGCATTGCCGCCACGGCGACCACCCTCGACATCCACCACGTGGCCGTCGCCGTCGAGCTGGACGACCCGGACACCGCGCTGGCCCGCGCCGAGCAGATCAAGATCCCGACCGGGGAGTCCGCCGCCGTGGTCGGCCGGTACTGGATCGACCTCGCCCGCGCCCATACCCTGCGCGCCGACCCCACCCCGGCCCTGCACGCGCTGCACCAGGCCCGCCACACCGCCCCGCAACTGGCCCGCTATCACTCCCAGGTGCACCAGATCGTGCACCTGCTCACCGAGACCGCCCGCCGCGACCCGGACACCCTGCCCGGATTCGCCCGCTGGGCCGGCCTGACCCCCGGCTCCCCCTGACCCCACGTTGGAGGCGCACCCATGTGCGGCAACGCCAACAGCAACGCCAACGGCAACGGCAACGGCACTGAGACCGCCCCACCCGGATCGGTCGGCCACCGGCTGGCCCGCGCCCGCAAGCTGGCCGGGCTCACCCAACACCAGCTCGCCGCCCGCGCCCACGTCAGCAAGAGCCTGATCTCCCAAGTCGAACGCGGTGTGGTGCCCGCCTCCCCGGCATTCACCGCCGCCGTGGCCCGCGGGCTGGGCCTGGAGCCTCAGGCCCTGACCGGCGAACCCTACGGCCCGCCGATCACTGACCCAAGGCGGAGCATGCCGGGATCCCCGCCCTGCGCGCTGCCCTGGACAACGACGAAGACCCCGATCTCGAGGGCTTCCCGCTGACCCCCGCCGACCTGCGCACCCGCCTCGATACCTGCCAGGCCCAGCGGCAGAAGGCCCAGTACTCCCTGGTCATCGCTGCACTGCCGGACCTGCTCAATCACGTCTACGCCCTGGTGGCCGGCGCCCGACCCGGCAACGCAGCCGACACCGCATGGGCCCTGCTCGACGACGCCTACGAACTCGCCCAGGTCGTCTGTCTGCGGTTCGGCTACTACGACCTGGGAGCACTGGCCGCCCGGTGCGGGCGCGACGCCGCCACCAAGGCCGGAGACCCCGTGCGCGCCGCCGTGGCGGCCTTCCGCTACACCGGCGCGCGGCTGCGCCGCGGTGATCACGCGGGTGTACTCCGAGCCCTCGACCGTGCTCACGGTCTGATCGAGAGCGAGCACTCACCCACCGCCGACGCCGTACGAACCGTCGTGCACCTGCGCCAGGCGCGGGTCCAGGCCCGGCTGGGGGCACGGGATCGGGCCGATGAGCACGTCGGCGAGGCACGTCGGCTGCTGGTCAGCGGCATACCCACCCGCCCCTACTACAGCGTGAACGCGACACCGGCCAACATCGAAATGCACCACGTCGAAGTGCCCGTCGAACTCGCCGACGGCACCACCGCCGTCAGCCGAGCCGAACAGGTCCAGTTCCTCCCCGATACTCATGCCACCATCGCCGGCCACCACTGGGTCAACGTCGCCCGCGCCTGGACCCTGCACGGTGATCGCGCCAAGGCCCTCGCCGCGCTGCAGGAGGCCCGCCGGATCGCCCCCCAGCAGACTCGCTACCACCCCAGCGTGCACGAAACCGTGCACCTGCTCGCCGAGCACGGCCGCCGCGCCACCGACTCCCTCGCTGGCTTCGCCCGCTGGGCCGGCATCACCCTTGAGGCCCGGTGTCCGCACCGTGATGGAGTCCCAACCGAGCGCGGTGCCTTGTGAAACTCTTGCGAGTCGCACCGGTGACCGATTGACCAGATTTAGCACTCACTCAGCTACTGTCAGTCTGTATTGATGCCTGGGGGCCGTGTGACTGCTTCCACCGATCGAGGCGCATTCTGGGCCGGGACGCAGCCGGGCTCGCTGAGCACGTGGCCGAACAGCTGCGGATCTGGCACCGGGAACACCACGACGGCGCCGCCCGCAGTATCCGCGTCTACCCGGCCGGGCACGCCCGACGACCAGCTCCCCGGAGGGCGTGTCATCGAGAAGACGCATAGCCGCCTCGCGATCTCCTGGCCGATGTCAAGTTCTACAAAGACCATCCCACCCCTACTCGGTGGATGCCTTTGCATTCCGAACCCAACCCACTGGAGAGTAACCCCGTTGAGCACACTCCGAGACAGGAACGTCAGCGCTGCTGACGGCACCACCCGTGAGAAGATGGTCCGCGAACTGCGTGAGCTGGGGGCGATCCACAGCGACTCGGTCGCGGCTGCCGTCAGCACGGTGCCGCGGCACCTGTTCGCTCCTGGTGAGCCGCTGGACACGGTGTACGCCGCCACCCGTTCCATCGTCACCAAGAGGAACGAGCACGGCGCGGCGATCAGTTCGCTGTCCGAGTCGCACATTCAGGCGACCATGCTGGAACAGGCCCAGATCGAACCTGGCATGCGGGTTCTGGAGATCGGAACGGGCGGCTACAACGCGGCGTTGATCGCCGAACTTGTCGGCGAGTCAGGCCAGGTGACCTCCGTCGACATCGACCCCGACATTGTCGATCGAGCCCGGAGCTGCCTGGCTGCGGCGGGTTACGACCAGGTCAACGTGGTGTTGGCCGATGCCGAGCACGGCGTGCCGGACCGCGCTCCGTTCGACCGGGTCATCGTGACCGCCGCGGCGTGGGACATCCCACCGGCGTGGACTGACCAGTTGGCCGGGGACGGGCGAATCGTCGTCCCGCTCCGGATGCGCGGATTGACCCGCTCGGTGAGCTTGGAGCGCGGAGAACACCACTTGGTGAGCCGAGACTACAAGCTCTGCGGGTTCGTGCCGATGCAAGGCGCCAGCGCCCACAGCGAGCGGGTAATCCCCCTCGATGAGGGGAAGGTCACGCTGCAGATCGACGGAGACCAGCCGGTTGATTCGGACCGTTTGCGGGATGCATTGTTCAGTCCACGAGTCGAGCGTCGGGTGTGCACATTTAGAGCCGGCGAACCTCTCCACGACCTGGACATGTGGGTTATCACCGTTGTGGACGATTTCGGCCTGCTGAAAGCGACAGAGGAAGCGATCGACAGCGAACTGGTTAGCAAAACCACACGCCTAGGTGGCAGAGCAGTCATAGCAGGTGGGAGTTTCGCGTACCGGGCATTCCCGCAACCAATAGACGGCAGTCGTACGAAGTTCCAATTCCGCATCTATGGGCATGGTCCGGGCGGTGAACGCCTCGCCGAGGAATACGTGGACCTGATCCAGGCGTGGGATCGGGACCACCGAGGTGGTTCGGGTGCACGGATAACGGTGTACCCGGCGGATACGCCCAATAGTCAGCTTCCCGAAGGTCGGGTCATCGACAAGAAGCACACGCGAGTCGTCATCTCCTGGCCCTGACAGCAGGATATCCAGGACCGAAAGCCCATAAGGCTCTCGGGTAACGCACGGGAAGGAGGAGTACGTGACAGTTCAGGTGGATCAGATGGCGGTCGGAGTGGGCGATGCACAGTTCGATCTCGATGTTAGTATCGTCGAGTCCGGCCCTGTCATCAACGATCTGATGCGTTTGACCGACGATGGCTGCGGAACCACGTGTGAGAGCGCCTGTACCGCCCAAAGCGGTTGTGGTTAGCCCGGTCTGCTTTGACGCATGTCCGTGGTCGTGGTGGCGGGGGCGTCACGTCTTCGCCACCACGCTGGTCCGAGTCCTGTGGGGGCGCGGTTGTACCGGTTTGTGGATGCGGCTGTGGTGCGGGCAGCGGTCTGCCTGCCTGGCGCGGTTCCGCCCTGGCCGGACTTGACCGGTGACACCGAAGAGCATGTGACGCAGTGGTGTCGCTGGCTGCAGCAGGTCTGGGCGACGGCGGGTTTCGCGGCGAGCGTTGAGGTCGCCAGCCCGACCCTGGCTCGCCGCATCTGGGAGATGTGCGACGGATATCGTCTGCCGACACGCCAAGTTCGGCGCGTGACGATTTCGGTCATCCGGTATCTGCTGCGAATGACAAGCCGTGCGACACCGTTCGGCTTGTTCTCCGGTGTGGCGCCGGTCGGGCTCGGGTCCGCACCCAAGATTTGGTTCGGTGAGAACCATCGCGCTGTCGCGCGGATCGATGCTGGATGGCTCGATGGGGTGATTACGCGCCTGGAGAACAGCCGCGAGCTGTGGCATCGGTTGCTGGTGGTGCGGAACAACCTCGCGTTCGTCCGCGACGGACGGCTGGTGGTGGGGTGCCAGCAGCAGGCTGGCGCAGCACGCGGGGCCGAGTCAGCGGAGGTATCGGTTCGCTACACCGAGGCCGTTCGGATTGTCCTGCAGGCCGCTGCGGCCCCTATTCGTCTGGGTGAGTTGGCCGGCAAGCTGGCGGCGGAGTTCCCGGACAGACCGGACGTCGTGATCAACGGGATGCTGGCCGGGTTGGTGGCGCAGCGCATGTTGGTCACCAACCTCCGCCCGCCGATGACGGCCATCGATCCGCTGGCCCATGTCGTCAATGCGCTGGCCGCGGTGGGGGCCGACGCGGTGCCCGAGGTGGTCGGCCTGCTGAACGAGCTGCACGACATCCACGCCGATCTGGCACGGCATAACGCCGCCTCACCCACCCAGGCCCGTAACCTCCGAGCGCGCGCCTTTCGCGGAATGGCGACGATCGTCACCGCTGAACGACCGGTCGCGGTGGACCTCCGGCTCGATGGCGGGTTGGTCCTGCCGCCCGCGGTGGTGCGGGAGGCTGAGAACACCGCAGCGGCGCTGGTCAGGCTGACCCCGCACCCGTTCGGCCCCCCGCGCTGGCAGGAGTACCATCGGCGGTTCTGCGAACGATATGGACTCGGTGCCCTGGTCGGCGTCCACGATTTGCTCGACGTCGACAGTGGACTCGGGTTTCCCGCCGGCTACCGCGATTCACGCCTGAACCACCCAGCCACCCCCGGTCTGACCGAGCGTGATGTGGCCCTGTTGGCGTTGGCGCAAAACGCCGCACTGCGGCAGCAAACGGATGTCGTGCTCGATGACACTATGATCGCCAACCTCTCGGCTGGGGCCGTTGACAAGATCCAGCCGCAGCCGCACACCGAGCTCCGGTGCCGCATCTACGCGCCCAGCACTGAGGCGCTCAGTCGGGGTGAATTCCAGCTCGCGATCACCGGGGTATCCCGCGCGGCCGGCACCACAACCGGGCGGTTTCTCGACCTTCTCGACGCTGCCGACCGAGACCGCATGTTCCACGCCTACGCCGCGCTTCCCACCGTCAGCGAGGATGCCGTGCGGGTACAGGTATCCGGGCCTGCCCTGTACCCGCGTGCCGACAACATCGCCCGCTGCCCCGCCGTGCTGCCACACCTGCTGTCGCTGGCCGAACACCATTCCGGCAACACCGGCATCATCCCATTGGACGACCTCGCGGTGAGCGCCGACAGCGAACGCCTCTACTTGATTTCGCTTTCCCGCCAGCGACCAGTGGAACCGACTGTGCTCAGCGCGGTGGAACTCACCAACCACGCCCATCCGCTCCTGCGGTTCCTGGTCGAGATCGCCACCGCTCGTACCGCGGCGTGCGTCCCCTTCACCTGGGGCGAGGCTGGGCGATTGCCATTCCTGCCGAGAATTCGCTACCGGCGTTCGATCTTGTGCCCGGCCATGTGGACGCTGACCGCGACCGACCTTCCGGGAGCAGCCGCGACGTGGCAGGAGTGGGTGGACAGCCTGGTCGCATGGCGAGACCAGTGCCGTGTTCCGGCCTCGGTCTACCTCGGCGATGGCGATCGGCGGATTCGCCTGGACTTGGCCGAACCCGCCCACCTCACCGTGCTGCGTACTGACCTGGAGCGCAACGGTCACGCCACGGTGCGCGAGGCGCCGGATGCCAGCGCGTTGGGATGGATCGACGGGCGTGCCCACGACATCGTTATTCCGCTCGCCGCCGCCCAGCCTGCTGCTCCGGGCCCGGCGCGATTGGACCGCGTGCTCAGCCGCGAGCACGGGCATCTCCCTGGCAGCAGCGAGTGGCTCTACGTCAAGCTGTACGGGCACCCGGACCGGCAGACCGCCATCCTCACCACGCACCTGTCCACCCTGCTGTCCACATGGGACAATGAACCTGACTGGTGGTTCCTGCGCTACCACGACCCCGAGAAGCATCTCCGCCTGCGCATCCGTCTCCGAGATGCTGGCGACTTCGGACCGGTCGCCGCGCGGATCGCCGAGTGGACAGCCGGGCTACGACGGCTCGGCCTCGTGGGCCAGGTGCAGTGGGACACCTACTACCCGGAGACCGGACGCTTCGGCAGGGACGCGGCGATGGCCGCGGCAGAGTCGGTGTTCGCCGCCGATTCGGCCGCGGTGATCGCCCAACTGCAAGCGACCAATCACCGTGGCCCGCACCCGCACGCCGTCATCGCCGCGAGCATGGTCGACCTGGCCATCACCGTCACCGGCAGTATCAGCAATGGGATGCGCTGGCTAATCAGCCACCTCCGCACGCCCTCCATCCCGGCCCCGCCCCGCGAGGTCCATCACCAAGCAATCCGCCTGGCCAATCCGCACAACGACTGGGCCGCACTCCGGGCGATACCCGGCGGCGACGACATCGCGGCGTCGTGGACGCTACGGCGCACTGCGCTTGCCCGGTATCGCGACGCGCTCGCCACCGAGGACCAGTTCCCCCCGGACGCAGTGCTAGCGGATCTGCTGCACCTGCATCACGCCCGCATGTCAGGAATCTCCACGGACACCGAGTGGGCCTGCCGCCGCCTGGCCCGGGCCGCCGCCCTGAGCTGGACCGCGCGAACCCAAGGAGCCCCGTGAGTCGACTCATTCCGGACGCGTTGGCCATGGCCACCGCGATCGCCTCCCGCTTGGCCGACCCGCACGCGGTCGGCACGCCCGGTGCTGTTGCAGGGGGCCGAGGTCGCCGTCGTCCCCAATCGCTGGCCGGCGGCGCAGCGGGTATCGCCCTGCTGCACATCGAACGCGCCTACACCGGCCACGGCGACTGGAACACGGCCCACGCCTGGCTGACTGCCGCCGTCCGCGACGAGTTGAGCGTCGGCCCCAACGCTGGCCTGTACTTCGGCGCGCCGACCCTGGCGTTCGTCACCAACGCCGCCGCCAACCAGCCCGGCAAGTACGAGCGAGCGCTCGCCCAACTCGACGCGAGCACCGTTATCGTGACCCGACGCCGTCTCGACCGAGCCCATGCCCGCATCGACCGTGGCGAGCGGCCCCTGATGGCCGAGTTCGACGTCATCCGAGGCCTGACCGGCTTCGGCGTCTACCACCTGCGGCGCCACCCGGACGATGACATCACGCGAGCCGTACTGTCCTACCTCGTCCGGCTGACCGAACCGCTTCCGGGCAGCACCGACGGTCTACCGGGCTGGTGGACCGACGTTTCTCTGAACGGCGAGCCTTCACCGGACCTTCCCGGCGGTCACGGCAACTTCGGCATGTCGCACGGCATCGCCGCCCCGCTGGCGTTGCTGTCGCTCGCCATGCTGCGGGGCGTCGTCGTGGAGGGACACACCGACGCCATCGCCCGGATCTGCGCCTGGCTGGACGCATGGCAACAGGAGCACCCATCCGGTCCATGGTGGCCTGGGTACATCACCCTCGAACATGTCCACAAAGGACGTGTCGAGAACTCCAGCCAGCAATGCCCGTCGTGGTGCTACGGCACGCCCGGTGTTGCCCGCGCCCAACAACTCGCCGGTCTGGCTAGCGGCGATTTCGCACGGCAACGCACCGCCGAGGCGGCCATGCTCGGCTGCCTTCGCGATCCTGACCAACTCGACCGCCTCCCCGAAACGGGCCTGTGCCACGGCATGGCCGGCCTGTTCCAGACCGCTTGGCGGATGGCTGCCGACGCCAGCACACCCGACATCGCGGCTGAGTTGCCGGGGCTGGCGACAAGGCTGCTCGCCAGGTTCCGTGCGGCACCCGAGGAGGTGGAGTTCCTCGACGGGCACGCGGGCGTGGCTCTCGCCCTGCACACCGCTGGAACCGACACCGCCCCGCTCACGCACTGGGACGCGTGCTTGCTTCTCGCCTAACCACGAAGGAACTCCACCAGCATGAACGATGACCTCGATCCGCACCCCGCGCAGCATTCCTGGCGTCAGGTGTTCATCCACTTCCACGACTACGCCGTTGCCGAACACATCAGCAGCGTCCACATCGGTCTGGAACTGGCCAGCGCCGAGACGGCCAGGCAGATCTCGTCGTGGTTCTTCACGCGCAAGAACCCGTGCTGGCGACTGCGTTTCCGGCCAGCGCGTGACAGCGCCGAACAGAATGGGGCGTTCGTCCATCAGCGACTCGACAGGTTGCAAGCCGCCGGCCACATTGCGAACTGGGTCGAGACCCTCTACGAACCAGAGACCTACGCCTTCGGCGGCGCGGAAGGTATGACCCTGGCTCACCGCCTCTTCCACGCCGACAGCCGACACATCCTCGCCTACCTCGCCAACCAAGGCGCGAACACGTCCGGCGGCCGCGGCGACCAACGGCGCGAGCTGTCCGTGCTGCTGTGCAGCATCCTGATGCGCAGCGCGAGACAAGACTGGTACGAACAGGCAGACATCTGGGCACGCGTCGCCGAGTTCCGGCCCCATCCACCCGGCACGCCCTCCGGCTCGCTGAGCCGCCTGGAATCCGGCGTCCGGCGGCTGATGACCGTGGACACGAGCCCCGCCAGCCCTCTCCTGCAGGAACGCGGATCGAGGGCCTTTCTCTCCGAGTGGGCCGCGGCCTTCGCCGACGCAGGCCAGACCCTGGGCGAGCTTGCCCGCAACGGCACGTTGCGCCGGGGTCTGCGCGCCGTCCTCGCGCACCACATCATCTTCCACTGGAACCGGCTCGGTCTGCCATCCACTACGCAAAGCCTGCTCGCTTACACCGCCAAGGCGGTCGTCCTGGGCAGTGATGAGAGTGGCGCGGTCCCCGGCACCACCGAGGTCTGCTGAAGTATCAGGAATGACCACCACTGTCAGCGACGCTTTCGTGGTCTTCGCCGACGAGCTGGGCCTCACGCTGACCGGCGAGCTGTGAGCGGTGAGGAGTGACGGGATGGACGCCACCGGGCCGTTGGCTCGCCGCTTTCCGCTCGTCGCCCGCCTACGCCCGGCCTGCACTCCTCTCCCCCAGCGCGTGGCGGACCTGTGCGACCGAGCCCGGAAGGCCGAACGGGACAGCGACCTGGCAGCCGCAGCCGCCGTCCACAACCTGGCAGCGCTCGTTGCCTCGGACTGCGGCCTACCCAACCTGGCCCGACAGTGGTGTCACCGCCAAGCGAACCTGTACCTGCGCGCCTGTCCCCTGAGCGCTCAGGCAGCGCGTCACGCCCTCGAACCGCTGATCAACCTTGCCCGTCTGCACATCCGCGACGGCCAGGGCGAGCGCGCCTTCGACCTCGTCGACGCCCTCTACACCGCTGTCTGCGCCCGCACCCATGCCACCATCGACGGCGTGGAGATACCCGCTCACCTCATCCATTCCCGGGAGGCACATCAGGAAGTCCGCCGCTGGCTGTGGGCGGTCCTGCTGGCCACCGGTGCCCGCGCTCTCGCCACCGCCGGACACTGGCAGGAAGCCTGCGCCTGCCTGCGCGACCACAAGGGCATCGGCCGCCGCATGCTCGACGGCCGCCAAGTCGCGGTCATTGCCCACGCCACGTCCGGGGACACCGAAGAGGCCCTCGCCCTTCTGGACGGCACCGAGCACGGAGAGCCATGGGAGAACGCGGTCACTGCCTGCCTCACCATGCAATGCCGCAGCGGCTCGGGCACCGCGAGCCTGGAGCCCCTCCTGGACCACTACCGCGTGCTCGGCACCCCGGCACCTGGCGTGGCGGTCTTTCACACCCGCCTGGGCCTGTCCTTCCTCGACGCCATCGGCATCCCCGGCAACCCCCTCGCACACCGGATCGCCACCGACCTGATCGGCTATACCACCGCTGCGCAAGACGGATACGCCGCCCGTGACCTCCTCGCCCACAGCGGCTGCAACCACCTCCTCACCGACACCCAAACACACGAACTGACCGGCCTGGTCGAAGCATGCGCGCTCGGACGCGGCACGTTCCCCGCGACGCTGCTGGCGGCTCTCACGACCGCGCTGGCCAGCGTTGACGAGGTCATCGCGCGCACGGTAGCGGGCAAGAGAAGGGCATACTGACGTTCCCTGAACGAACAGCCATCCTCGCCGGTCGGGCTCACGTAGGGCGTGCACTATGGGGCTCCGGGCCGCCGTGTCGCATCCCGGCACGGCTCGTAAGGCGTGGGCGCGGTGTCGACGAAGGCTTTGGACGGATCGAACGGATCGAGCAGCTCCCGAGGACCGGGCGAAAGCATTCTTTAGCGAACGGCCGGGTGTGGTCGCTTGCCGCGAATCGAGATCACATCATGGCTGCCTGCGGTGATGGCCAGGTGCGGGTGTGGTCGTTACGCGATGAAAGGGGACCACTCACCTTCAACGACGACCAGGAGCGTACGTGGTCGGTGACCGCACCCCAGGCCCAGTATCTCGCCGCCAGTACCGGCGACGGGCATGTTCGGTTATGGGATCTGGTTTCTGGAGAGATGCTGTGGGAGCGTGATGCCGACGCGGGCCGGGTGCGATCTGTAGTTGATCCACCCGGCACTCGATTGGCTGTCGGCTCAGGCACCGGCGACATCTACGTACGCGACGTTGTCGTCGGCAGGTTCACGGCCCACCTTCCCGACCATAGGGGCCGCGTGCTGATGCTGGGTTTCCCTGCCAACCCCGACCGGCTGATTTCCGCGGCTGCGGACGGTACAGCGAGGATCTGGTCGCTGAGCGAGCAGCGCCAGATCGCCGAGGTGCGGATCGACGCCTCGCTGCACTGCGCAGCATACGACCCGACGACTGGCCGTCTGCTCGCGGCCAGCGCCGCCGGTCTCGCCATGGTGACCGTCGACCTCCCCTGTCCGGGACAGTGAAGGAACTACTAAATATGCCCAAGGCAGCTCACGAGGAGCCACTAGCCGACGCACCGCCAATTCTTAGCAATGTGCCCGGATCATTCGCCTGGGGTGTTTTCCACCAGCGGCATCCCGCCCTGGTGAAGCAGATACGCGACGCCTTCCCCTACCCTCCCGCCCAGGATAACGCGGTCGCCCGTCTCGGCAGGAGTCCTCGGCGGGACTGATCGCACCACTGGGTCGGCACGCGCATGATCATGAGGCGTGGGATGACTGGGGTCGGGACTACTTCGGTCAGCGGTGGATCGATGTTCCCTTTCTATGGGCGGAGAGCTATTTCTACCGCAGGCTCCTCGACGCCACCGGATTCTTCGAACCTGGTCCGTGGGCCGGTATCGACCCTTTCGCACCGTTCAAGAATGCCGAACTGGGTGACGCCTCGCTCGATACCGAGCTCGCGGTGCTGGACGACGTGCTGTCGCTGCCCGCGACCGAGCAAGCGTCCGGATTGCTGCACGCATCGCTGTGGGGCAACCGCGCGGACCTGGGGTTCAGGATCTCGGCTGGAGCGACCGCAGGACCTGATGAGGTGACCGGCCTCGTGGCCGATGACCGCGCGCTGCTGTGGTCGATGCTAACCAGCCGGTCACTGCGGAGATCTGCCTGGTGGCCGACAATGCCGGGCGCGAACTGCTCTCTGACCTGGTTCTCATCGACCACCTGTTGTCGGGCGGCCACGCGGACACGGCGACGCTGCACATCAAGCCCCACCCGTACTACATCTCCGACGCGACCACTGCAGACCTGATCGCGTGCTTGTGCCGACTCGCCTGCGCCCCAGCGCGGCTCGCCAAGGTAGGCAAACGGTTGTGGCAAGCCATCCAGACCGGGCAGCTCGTCGTACAGACCCATGCCTTCTTTTGCGCGCCGTTGTCGTATCATTATATGCCGGCTGATCTCGCTGCGCGGTTTAGCTCGGCATCGCTCACGGTCATGAAGGGCGACCTGAACTACCGGCGGTTCGTCGGCGACTGCCAGTGGCCGGCGACGACACCTTTCGGCTCCTTGGCCCGTTACTTTCCCAGGCCGGTCGCCGCGCTGCGCACGCTGAACCCGACGTCGTCGTCGGCATCGACGTGCCGGTGCGGTCGGCGTTGGACGCCACTGGCGAGCAATGGCGAACGAACGGCACCCGCGCCCTGATTCAGGTGCGACCATAGGAATCCCGGGTCGGCGCCGACCGATGCCAAGTGATTGTGGTGATCTGTCTGGGACGGGAGACCACCATGATCCGCGATGGGGGCAGATGCGATGGACGATACCAGCCGCGATAACGTCACGTCCCAAGACGGGGCCGGGATCTGTCCGATCCCGGTGCCCACAAACGGGAGGAAGGCAGCCGGATGGCGGTGGATGGAGTGCACGGTGCAGGGGCGTTCAGCCAGGCGACCGGCCGCATTGCCGGGGAGGAAGCGGGCCCGGACAAGCCCCGCTACCGGCAGTTTCAGCATGACCTGATCGCCCCGCACTGCGGCCGATCGGTGCTGGAGGTCGGTGCTGGCCTGGGCGAGTTCGCCGAGCAGTTGACCGACCTGGATCGGCTCGTGGTGACCGACGTGGACCCCGAGGCGGTGGCGGTGATGCGACGGCGGTTCGCCGGACGGCCCGAGGTGCAGGTGCGCCAGCTCAACCTCGAGTCGGGTCTGGAACTTGACGAGCCGGTCGACACCGTGGTCACCATCAACACCCTGGAGCACATCGAGGACGACGTCGCGGCACTGCGCTCGCTGGCCCGGCTCGTCGTGCCCGGCGGCACCATCGTGCTGTGGGTCCCCGGTTACCAGCAACTCTATGGCGACTTTGACCGTAAGGTCGGCCACGTCCGCCGTTACACCCCGGCCACGCTGACCGCGAGCTTCCAGGCAGCAGGGTTGGTGCCCACCCTGGTCAAGCCGGTCAACCTGCTCGGGGGCATCGCCTGGTGGGCAGCCGTGCGCCGGAGCGGCACCGGATCACCCAACCCTCGTCTGGTCGCCGTCTACGATCGCGTGCTCGTCCCGATGACCCGCGCGCTGGAGCGCCTGGTCCGGGTCCCCTTCGGCCAGTCCATCCTCGGGGTGGCACGGTGCTCGTGAGTGGCATTCGGTGCTCCCGCACCGAATGCCACTCACGAGGCGCAGCCCATGACGTCGTAGTAGCGGGGCCTATCAGACGTCGTAGTAGAGGGCGAACTCGAAGGGGTGCGGGCGCAGCCGCAGCGGGTCAATCTCATTCTCCCGCTTGAGGGCGATCCAGGTCTCGATCACGTCCGAGGTGAAGACGCCGCCCTCGAGCAGGTAGTCGTGGTCGGCCTCCAAGCGGTTGATCACCGCGTCCAGGCTCGATGGCACCTGGGCGACGTTGCTGGCCTCCTCGGGTGGCAGCTCGTAGAGGTCCTTGTCGATCGGAGCGGGGGGCTCGTAGGCGTTCTTGATCCCGTCCAGCCCGGCCATCATCATCGCGGAGAAGGCCAGGTAGGGGTTGCCTGACGAATCCGGGCAGCGGAACTCGATGCGCTTGGCCTTCGGGTTGTTCCCGGTGATCGGGATCCGGATGCAGGCCGAGCGGTTGCGCTGCGAGTACACCAGGTTCACCGGTGCCTCGAACCCGGGTACCAGTCGGTGGTAGGAGTTCACCGTCGGGTTGGTGAACGCCAGCAGCGACGGCGCGTGGTGCAGGATGCCGCCGATATAGTGCCGGCCGATGTCGGAGAGCCCGGCATACCCGGACTCGTCGTGGAACAGTGGCGCCCCGTCGGCCCACAGCGACTGGTGGGTGTGCATGCCGGAGCCGTTGTCCCCGAACAGCGGTTTGGGCATGAAGGTCACGGTGCGACCGTCCGCCCACGCGGTGCTCTTGACGATGTACTTGTATAGCTGCAGATCGTCGGCTGCATGCAGCAGGGTGTTGTACTTGTAGTTGATCTCTGCCTGTCCGGCGGTGCCCACCTCATGGTGCGCCTTCTCCACGGTGAAGCCGCAACTGATGAGGTTCGTGACGATCCGGTTGCGCAGGTCGGCGAAGTGGTCGGTCGGAGGCACCGGGAAGTAGCCACTCTTGTAGTTGACCTTGTAGCCCTTGTTGCCGCCCTCCTCGTCGGCTCCGGTGTTCCACCAGCCCGCCACCGAGTCGATCTCGTGGAACGCGGCGTTGGGTGTGGTGTCGAAGCGCACCGAGTCGAACATGTAGAACTCGGCCTCGGGGCCGAAGTACGCGGTATCGGCAATCCCGGTGGAGGCCAGGAACTCCTCGGCCTTGCGGGCTACGTTGCGTGGATCGCGACTGTAGGGCTCCCGGGTGAACGGGTCGTGCACGAAGAAGTTCAGGTTCAACGTCTTCTGCGCCCGGAAGGGGTCGATACGGGCTGTTGCGGGGTCGGGCAGCAGCAGCATGTCCGACTCGTGGATCGACTGGAACCCGCGCACCGACGAGCCGTCGAAGGCCAGGCCCTCCTCGATGACGTCTGCGTCGAAGTAGGCGGCCGGGACCGTGAAATGCTGCATGACGCCCGGCAGGTCGCAGAAGCGGACGTCGATGAACTCGACGCCCTCATCGGCGATGAAGCGCAGGACCTCATCGGAGTTGGTGAACACCCTCGTTCGCTCCTTCATGCGCAGGGACGGTGGACCGGGGTGATCGGTCCGCTCAATGCGGCGAACCTAAGAGGGCGGTGTTGCCCGACCGTCACCCCGGAGTTTCACCAAGGTTACGAGGGTGGCGGTGAGCAAGGCTAGCCCCTCACTCATACCCTGGTCGGGTGAGCAGATGGACACAGACGTGGCTGTCCGGTACCCACAGGCACCCAGAGGACGGTGACCCGCAGGACTACCCCGGGCAGCGCCTCGGTCTCCCCGAGAGCGGACCGGGCTCGGCTGCAGGCTTCGGCCCCCGGATCGTCGCCATTATGATCGATTGGCTGCCCTGCTCGGTGGCTGCCCAGCTCTTCACTGCGAACCCGGCATTCTCCGCGCTGGCCCTGTTCGCTGCTTGGACTGCGGTCTCGGTCGCCCTGATAGGGCGCAGCCCAGGCCACGCCGCCATGGGCCTGCGGGTGGCGCGGCCGGATGGACGCGCGGCCGGCTTCGGCCCAGCGATCATCCGCACCGTGCTGCTGTGCCTGGTAATCCCGCCGGTGGTGTACAACGCCGACGGCCGCGGCCTGCACGACCTGGCGGCCGACACTATCGTGCTGCGCACCCGCTGACCTCGGAATTCGTCAGCGCCGGCGCACCGCGCGCTGCACGTTGCGCATCTTGGTGCCCTGCTTGGCACCTTGTGGTATGGGGCCTTTAGGCATTGCGGCACTGCGGGTGCTCAGCACGGCCAGCTTGCTCTCCAGCACGTCGATCTGCGCAGCACTGATGTTGCGCGGCAGCTTGGCGAGGTGCCGCGCCAGCTTGGCCAGCGGCACCTGGCCCTCACTGTCGCCCACCGTGAGGTCGTAGATCGGGGTCTGCCCGACCAGCCGGGACACCCGCTTCTTCTCCTGCGCGAGCAACGGCTTGAGCCGATGCGGGGCGCCCTCTGCGACCAGCACGATCCCGGGACGCCCGATCACCCGGTGCACGGCGTCCAACTGGGTGGTGCCCACCACGGCCGGGGCCACCTTCCACCGGCCGCGCAGGTTCTCCAGTGCCCAGGCCGCAGCACCGGGCTGCCCCTCGGCCTTGGCGAAGACGTTGCGCTGGACCCGCCGCCCGAAGACCATAACTGCGGCCAGCACCCCCAAGGTGATCCCGACCGGAAGGAACACCCACTCCTGCCCGACCAGCAACCCCAGCACGAACACCCCCGCCGTGACGATCAGTAAGGTTCCGATCATCCACGGCAGCAGGGCCCGGTCCTCGCGGCGCTGCACCTGGAACGCCTCGAAAAGCTGTGCCCGACGCTGTTTAGCCGCAGCCCGACGAGCCTGCTTCGCGGTCTTGGCCGCTTCCTTGTCCTTGGGCTTCGGCCCGGGCTTCGGTGAGACTGGCTTCGGCGGCATACCACCAGGATACGACCGAACGGGTTGTCGGTGCCGCCGACCACAGTGTCACCGGGACAGCCAGGTCACCGGGACAGCCAGGTCACCGGGACAGCAGACTGGACGCCTCCTGCGCGGCCGGTCCGGCTTGAGCGAGGTGAGCCAGGTGCTCGGGTACCTGGTCGCCGCGGTGCGCCATGGCCTGGGCGTAGAGCCGCCCGGCTCGGTAGGACGAGCGCACCAGCGGTCCGGCCATCACCGCGGCAAAACCGATCCACTCGCCGGCCCGGGCATGCTCGACGAACTCCTGCGGCCGGATCCAGCGTGCCACCGGGTGATGGCGCACCGAGGGCCGCAGGTACTGGGTGATGGTGAGAATCTCGCAGCCCGCGGCGTGCAGGTCGGCCATCGCGGCCCGGACCTCGTCGGGCTCCTCGCCCAGGCCCAGGATGAGGTTGGACTTGGTGACCAGACCGGCGTCACGTGCCTGGCGCAGCACATCCAGCGAGCGCTGGTAGCCGAAGGCCGGCCGGATCCGCTTGAAGATCCGGGGCACCGTCTCCAGGTTGTGCGCGAGCACCTCGGGTGCCGCGTCGAAGACCTCGGTGAGCTGCTCGGGACGGGCCCCGAAATCCGGGATGAGCAGCTCCACGCCGGTGTCCGGGTTCAGCGCGTGGATCTGCCGGACGGTCTCGGCGTAGAGCCAAGCGCCACCATCGGGCAGGTCATCGCGGGCCACCCCGGTGACCGTCGAGTAGCGCAGCCCCATGGCTTGGACCGACTGGGCGACCCGGCGCGGCTCGTCCCGGTCGAGAGGCACCGGCCGTCCGGTGTCGATCTGGCAGAAGTCGCAGCGCCGGGTGCACTGGTCGCCCCCGATGAGAAAGGTGGCCTCGCGGTCCTCCCAGCACTCGTAGATGTTGGGACAGCCCGCCTGCTCGCAGACGGTGTGCAGTCCCTTGCCCTGCACCAGCCCCTTGAGCTCGCGAAATGCCGGCCCCATCGTCGCCCGGGTGCGAATCCAGGACGGCTTGCGCTCGATAGGGGTCTGGCTGTTGCGGACCTCCAGCCGCAACAGCTTGCGATCACCGGCCGCCGGGAGCTCAGCGCTGCGGGGTGCGACACTCACCGGGCCAAGCCTACGCGGGGTCCGGCGGCACGCCGGTGAGCTCTGCGGTGCGCTCCCAGAGCAGGCGCGCGGTCCGCTCGTCCTGCGCGGCACGGCTGGTGGTGGCCACTCCGGGTGCGCCGCGGGTGCCGCGGAGCCCGGTCGGGCCATAGAACCCGCCGCTGCACACCCCGGCTACGGTAGCGGCGTAGAGCTGGGGCAGCGCACCCTGCTTGACCCCCTGGGAGACCAGCTTGTAGCCCCAGCTCACCATCGGGGCGAGTGGCCCCAGCCGATACATCCGGGCCATGTTCGACGCCAACTCGGTGTCGACGACCCCGGGATGGGCGGCCACGGCCAGCAGGTCCCGCCCGGCCGCCCTGGCCCGCCGGTCAAGCTCGAAGCTGAACAACAGGTTCGCCAGCTTCGAGGCGCTGTAGGCGGTGACCGGGTTGTACCGGCGGTGCTCGAAGTTCAGATCATCGAGAGCCAGCCCGCCGAGGCGGTGCATGATGCTCGACACCGTGACCACCCGGGCACCGGGAGTCAGCGCGGGCGCGAGCAGCCAGGTCAGCGCGGCCGGCCCCAGGTGGTTGGTGCCGATCTGCAACTCGAAGCCGTCGACGGTGCGCCGCCGCGGGGTGGCCATCACCCCAGCGTTGTTGATCAGCACGTCCAGCCGGTCCCCGGTGCGAGACCGGACCTCCTCGGCGGCTTTGCGCACCGAGGCGAGGTCGGCCAGGTCCAGCAGCACCAGCGTGGCGTCCGCCCCGGTGGCCGACCTGAGCTGCGCCAGCGCCGCCTGCCCACGCTTGGGGTCCCGGCAGGCGATCAGCACGGTCGCCCCCCGCCCAGCGAGCACCGTTGCGGTCTGCTGGCCGAGACCTGAGGTGGCTCCGGTGACCAGGACGGTCCGGCCGGTCTGATCGGGGATGTCGGCGATGCTCCAACGGCTCACCGGCACTGCATATCACGGGGCGGTGTCGACTCGAAGAGCCCCCACCGCTTGTCGGGTCAGGTTCCGGTGATCGCCGGATCCAGGTCCAGTTGCACACCTGGCGGCGAGACCCCGGCCGGTGTCGCTGACCCGCCAATCCGGGGAAGCTCGTCGAGCATGACCGGCAACCTGCCTTCGAGGGCGTCGAGAACGGCCTCGCGCACCGCTGGCTGCACCTGGGCCACCGAGACCGGGCGGCCCAGCTCCGCGGTCAGCGAGGTCACCGCGGCGTCGGGGATGCCGCACGGCACGATCCGGTCGAAGGCGGTGAGGTCGGGCTGGCAGTTGAGCGCGAACCCGTGCATGGTCACCCCCCGGCCGACTCGGATTCCGATCGCCGCGATCTTGCGTTCCGGCCGGCCGGTGGTCTGGTCGGCGGCAAGCCACACCCCGGAACGGCCGGAGATCCGACCGGTGGCCAGGCCCAGGTCGGCGCAGACGGCGATGAGGGCCTGTTCGAGGCGCCGCACGTAGTCGACGACATCGACCGGCTGGGCGAGCTGGATCACCGGGTAACCGACGAGCTGCCCCGGCCCATGCCAGGTAATCTTGCCACCGCGGTCGACGTCGATCACCGGGGTACCGTCGGTGGGCCGCTCGCCCGGTGCGGTCCGTTTACCAGCGGTGTACACCGAATGGTGTTCCAGCAGCAGCAGCACGTCACGTCCGGTGCCGTCGGCGCGGGCGGCCGCCAGCCTGCGCTGCAGCTCCCAGGCCTCGGTGTAGTCGATGGTGCCGAGATGGCGGACCCGGACCGGCTCGGCGGCGGCCCGGCAGGACTGGCTGGCGACGGTCACGGGAGCAGGCTACGCCGCCACGGTGCGCATGGGGGCAGGCTACGCCGCCACGGTGGCCACGCCGAGCGCCGTGAGTACCGCCCGGGCCGCTCGCTGCCCGCTGGCCAGCGCACCCTGGATTGACGGGGTGGCCCGGTGGTCACCCGTGACGAACAGGCCGTCCCCGAGTGCGGTGCCCCGGCGCAGCAGATCCGGGGTCGGCGGGGTGAACGAGCACAGCGCCTGCGGTACCGCCGCAGTCCCCAGGTGCTCCCAGCGCGCCGTGTTGGTCCGGTAGACCGCGCCGGCCATCCGCCGCACCTCCGGCTCGCTGGGCGCACCCGACCCGGGCACACCCAGCACGGTTGAGCAGACCAGGTGCCGGTGGTCGGGGGAGTAGGACCGGGCCACGGCGGTCAGCACACTGGTGTTCACCAGCGGGCTGCCGGTCCCGTCCAGGTGGATCAGCGGCAGCCGGCTGGGGGGGCGCTCGCAGACGTGATAATAGGTCGTCAGCCCGCGCATCAGCGGCACGTCCAGCCCGGGCAGGAGGGCCCTGGCCGCGGGAGGATCGGTGGCTACCACCACGGCCCGGGTAGTGATCTCGCCGTCGGCGGTGCGAACCCGGCCCGGAGCCACCCCGAGCACCGTCTGTCCGCAGCGCACCGTCCCGGCGGTCAGCCGCGCCGCGATCTGGGTCGGCAGGGCCGCCATCCCGCGCGAGGGCAGCGCGGCGGCCCCGCGCGCCAGGCTGCGCCACACCAGGGTGAAGTATCGCGCTGAGGTCACCAGTTCCCGCTCCCCGAAAATCCCGGCCAGCAGTGGTCGCAGGAACTGCTCGGTGGCCGGGCCGTCCAGCCCGGCGGCGGCCAGCTCGGCTGCGGTGCTGCGCTCCGCCCCGGCGAGCAGCCACCGTACGTCGCCCGCCGCCGCGCGGATCGTCAGCCGCAGCAGCGCCAGCTTGGCCGCTGGGGACAGCAGGTTGTCCAGCGCGGTGCGCCAGGCCTGCTTGCGGGCTCGCCGTGGGTCGAGCAGGCGGTGCAGCTTCCCGTCGGTACCGCGGACCGCGACGCCGGGGGCGAACGACCGCAGATCCAGCGCCGCCAGATCCAGCTCCCGGCGCAGCGCGGGATAGCTGGTGTTGAGCACCTGAAATCCTCGGTCAAGCAGGAAGCCGTCCACAGTGTCGGTGGCCACCCGGCCACCGACCCCCGGCCCGGCCTCCAGCACGGTGACTGCCAGCCCGGCGCTCTGCAGGTGGCGAGCGGCGGTCAGTCCGGCCAGCCCGGCTCCCACAATGGCAACGTCGGTGTCCATAGCCTTAACTCCCGCCCTGCTTCCACGCGCTACTCCAGCGCTGCGTCAGCGCGTTACTCCAGCGCGGCGACCAGCGCCGCCATGACGGTCCGGTGGTGGAACGAGTAACCATGCTTGCTCAGCACCCCGGGCACGGCGCGCTGGCCGGTCAGCACCATCTCGTCGACGAGTTCGGCGCCGCGTACCAGCCGCAGCGCGAAACCGGGCACCACCAGCAGGGTAGGCCGGTGCATCACCTCGCCCACCGCCTGGGTGAACTCGGCGTTGGTCACGGGTTCCGGGCCGGTGAGGTTGACCGGGCCGGACGCCGCTTCGTGCTCGAGTACGAAGCGGATCGCGCCCACCTCGTCGTCGAGTGAGATCCACGGCATGTACTGGCGCCCACTGCCCAACCGACCGCCCAGCCCGAGGGCGAACAACGGTTTGAGCTGACCCAGCAACCCGCCGGACGGGGAGATCACCAGACCGGTGCGCGCCCGCACGACCCGCACCCCGGCCCGCTCGGCGGGCCGCGTGGCGGCCTCCCATTCGCGGCAGATCTCGGCGATGAACCCTGAACCGGTCGGGGCATGCTCGTCGACCTCGCGCTCCCCGGTGTCGCCGTAGTAGCCCACCCCGGAGGCGTTGACCAGCACCGGCACCCGGTGCTCGGCCGCCGCCGCCGCGAGCACCTCGGTGGGACCGATCCGGCTGTCCCGGATCGCCTGTTTGTGCTCCCCAGACCAGCGTCGGTCAGCCATTGGCGAGCCGCACAGGTTCACCACCGCATCCGCGCCGTCGAGAGCGCCCGCAGCCATGGTCCCCGCCGAGGGATCCCAGCCGCGCTCGTCCGGAGCCGAAGGGCGCCTGCGGACCAGCCGGAGCACCTCATGACCGGCCTGGCGCAGTACCGGGACCAGCGCCGTACCGATCAGACCCGACGACCCCGCGACCACCACTCGCATGCCGCGATCCTGTCTGCTCAGCGCAGCCGGCGCGACCCAGGATCGGACACTGGACCGGGCTGTCTCCCCGTCAGCCGCTCTGATCTGGGTTCAGGCATGATGCTGGCCTTGCGGCGGCAGGAAGTCGAGGACGTCCTTGCCGAGGTAAGGCCTCAGCACGTCGGGGACCCGCACCCGGCCGTCTGGCATCTGGCCGTGCTCGATGATTGCGGCCCAGAGCCGCGGCGTGGCGAGGCCGGAGCCATTGAGCGTGTATACCGGTCGAGTGCCACTCTCGGTGCGAACCCGGATGTTGCTGCGGCGGGCTTGGAAGTCGGTGAAGTTGCCGACCGAGGACACCTCCAGCCAGCGGTCCACCCCGGGCGAGTACACCTCCAGGTCATAGATGCGTGCGGAGGAGAACGTAAGATCCCCGGTGGCGAGGTCGACGACGCGGTAAGGAAGCTGCAGTTGCTGGAGGGTGCGTTCGGCGTCGGCCAGCAGTTCCTCGAACTCCTGCTCGACGGTGTCCGGCAAGCACAGCCGTACCAGCTCCACCTTGTGAAACTCGTGTAGCCGCTGCATCCCCCGAGTATCCTTGCCGGCACTGCCCGCTTCGCGCCGAAAGCAGGATGTGTAGGTCATGTAGCGGCGCGGGAGGTCGTCTTGGTGGAGAATCTCGTCCCGGTGCAGCGCAGTGAGTGGTACTTCACCAGTCGGCACAGCCCAGAAATCGTCAAGGGTGGTGGCATAGGCGTCGTCGGCGAACTTCGGGAGATGTCCCGTTCCTACCATGATCGGTTGCCGGACCAGGTGCGGAACCACCAGCTCCTCGTAGGTGGGCCGGTGCAGGTCCAGACCGAACGACACGAGTGCCCGCAGCAGTTGGGCACCGTCACCGCGAAGGACCGCGAACCCCGAGCCGCTGAGCTTGGCCGCGCGCTCCGGATCGAAGATGCCGAGGTCACCGGCCACCTCCCAGTGCGGTCGCGCGGCTGACCGTGGGATAGCTTCCGGCCCACCGTGACGTACCACAACGTTCGCCGACTCGTCATCACCGATCGGCGCCTGGGGGTCGGGCAGGTTTGGCAGCTCCAGGAGCAGGCTCATGGATGCCTCCTCGGCCTGCCGGTACTCCTCCTCCAACTCCGCGATGTGTCCCTTGAGTTCGGCCAGCTTCGCCCGGAGGACATCGGCAGCCGGATCCTTGGCAGCGACGAGACGTCCCATCTCCTTCGAACGCTGGTTCATCTGCGACCGTCGCTCGTCGAGCTTCGTTCGGACCTGGCGACGGCGTACCACTGAGTCTCGTGCGAGGTACACCTTCGCTGGATCGAGGCCCTTCGTCGCCAGACGCTTGGCGACGTCATCGGTGTGGTCCAAGATCAGGTCGAGGTCGAGCACGCTTTCTCCGTAAGTTCGTTGTCCGGACTCGAGACGATCCGACGAGTCCGGGGCCTGGGGCAGCGCTCAGCCTACGCCCAGCGGGAGGCCGGAGACACGCAGGTATGAGGTCATACGAAGAACGCATGACCCACCGGATAGATTACTTCCGGTGCAACTGGCGGATTCCGGCGAGGTCATAACCGTCAATGAGACGAGTCGTGCAGAGTATGTCGGGAGCAAGGGCTGCGTCGTCAGGAACCCACGGGTCAGTGTCCTACCGCTAACCGAGGACCGAGGTCGGAGGGGGTCCGTTTCGCAGCAGGTGTGGGACTCGTGTTTAGAGCCCAAGGTCAGCTTCGAAGGCGGCTCCGGTGAGGCGCTCGGAGATGGTGGTGAGGAACCGGGCGGCGTCGGCGCCGTCCACCAGTCGGTGGTCATAGGACAGCGCCAGGTAGATGATCGAGCGGATCGCGATACTGTCCCCATCCGGACCGGAGAGCACCGCGGGACGCTTGACCACGGTGCCGGTGCCGAGGATCCCGACCTGCGGTTGCAGGATGATCGGGGTGTCGAACAGCGCTCCGCGCGAGCCGGTGTTGCTGATCGTGAAGGTCCCCCCGCTCATCTCATCCGGAGTGATCTTGTTCGATCTGGTCCGCTCGGCGAGATCGGCGATCCGGCGGGCCAATCCGGCGATGTTCAGGTCGCCCGCGTCGTGGATCACCGGTACCAGCAGCCCGCGCTCGGTGTCGACCGCGATGCCCAGATGCTCGGCACCGTGGTAGATGACCTCGCCCTTCTCGGTATTGATCGAGGCGTTGACTTTCGGATGCTGCTTCAACGCCTCGACGGTGGCCTTGGCGAAGAACGGCAGGAAGGACAGCTTGACGCCCTCCCGGGCCTGGAAAGCCTGCTTCGCCCGATCACGCAACGCCGCGAGATGGGTGATGTCGGCCTCGACCACGGTGGTGAGCTGGGCGGAGATCTGCAGTGACTCCACCATCCGCTTGGCGATCACACTGCGCATCCGGGACAGCTTCTCAGTCTTCCCGCGCAGCTCCGAGACGGCGACCGGTGGCCTGGCCGCGGATGGCCGCTCGGGGGGTGCCTGGGCTGCAGAGGTCTGCTCAGCGGGCTGCGGCTTGTGCTGCTCGACGGCAGCCAGGACGTCCTGCTTACGGATCCGGCCGCCAACGCCGGTGCCCTGCACGCTCGACAGGTCAACACCGTGCTCCGCGGCGAGCTTGCGTACCAGCGGCGTGACGTACGGAGCACCGCCAGCCCCGTCATGGTCGGCGGCGGGAACCGGGGCGGATTCCCTCGCCGGCGCACGCCGCGCGGCCGGTGCGCTCTGCGCCGGGGGCACTGACTGTCGCGGTGGCTCCGGTTCTGCGGACGGCTCCGGTTGTGCGGCCGGCTCGGGCCGTGCGTCCTGCTCAGCCTGAGTGGCGGGCTGGGGTTCGGCGGGCTGGTGGCGGGGGGCAGGGGCACTGCTGACATCGCCGACGGTGGCGAGCTGGGCGCCGACCTCGACGGTGTCGTCCTCGGGGACCAGAATCTCCAGCACCGTGCCGGACACCGGAGAGGGGATCTCGGTGTCCACCTTGTCGGTCGACACCTCCAGCAGCGGCTCGTCCTGCTGCACGGGGTCACCGACCCGCTTGAGCCAGCGGGTCACCGTGCCCTCGGTCACGCTCTCACCGAGCGCGGGCATCCGGATCGGCGTACCGGATCCGCTGGCACCAGCACCATCGGATCCGGGGCCACCCGAGCCAGGGTCGGATGCTCCCACACCGTTGGGGGTGGGCGCGGCGGTCGGTTCGGGCTCAGGTGGTGCGAAACGGGTCGGCTCAGGCTTGAACTGCTGTGGCTGGCGCGCGGCCACCGTCTCGGGTAGTTGCCAGCCGGAGTCCGGGCGGGGGACCCGGCTGGAGTCAGCGATCACCGCGAGCTGCGCGCCGACCTGGACCGTCTCGTCCTCGGCGACCACGATCCGCTGCAATATCCCGGCCGCAGGCGAGGGGATCTCGGTGTCCACCTTGTCGGTCGACACCTCAACCAGCGGTTCATCCAGCTCGACGGAATCACCCTCCTGCTTGAGCCAGCGGGTCACCGTTCCCTCGGTGACGCTCTCGCCGAGCGCAGGCATCTCCACGGCGTACGCCATCTGTTGCCTCGACTCCTCGTCCTTCTTGCGGTCTTTCCTTCGATCAGCCGTGCACGTGCAGCGGCTTGCCGGCCAGCGCGAGATGGGCCTCGCCGAGGGCCTCGTTCTGCGTGGGATGGGCGTGCACCAAAGCGGCGACGTCCTCGGGGTACGCTTCCCAGTTGAAGATCAACTGTGCCTCGCCGACCAGCTCGCCGACCCGGGCTCCGACCATGTGCAGTCCCACCACCGGGCCGCCCTTCGCCCGCACCAGTTTGATCGCGCCCTTCGTCTGCAGGATCAGGCTCTTGCCGTTCCCGGCCAGGTCGTAGGTGATCGTCTCAATCTCGGGATAGCGCTCCTTGGCCTGCGACTCGGTGAGCCCGACCGAAGCGATCTCCGGCTCACAGTAGGTCACTCGCGGGATGCCGTCCTCGTCGACCGGGTTCGGGTTCAGCCCGGCGATCTCCTCGGCGAGGAAGATGCCCTGCGCGAACCCGCGGTGCGCCAGTTGCAGCCCAGGCACGATATCACCGAGCGCATACACCCCAGGCAGGTTGGTGCGCAGCCGCTGGTCGGTGAGCACGAAGCCGCGCTCCATCCGCACTCCCGCCTCGTGGTAGCCGGCGTCGGCGGTGTTCGGGCCGCGCCCCACGGCGACCAACAGCAGGTCGGCGTCGAACTGCTCACCGGACTCCAGGCTCACCGTGACGCCCGTGGCGGACTGCTCAGCACCGGTGAACCGCACCCCGGTCTTGAACGTGATGCCGCGGCGGCGGAAAGCCCGCTCCAGTTGCTTGGAGGAGAAGTCGTCCTCGGCCGGGACGAGCCGGGGCAGCGCCTCGATGACGATGACCTCGGCCCCGAAGGAGCGCCACACGCTGGCGAACTCGACACCGATCACCCCCCCGCCCAGCACCACCACCCGCTCCGGCACATAGTCCAGGTGCAGCGCCTGGTCGCTGGTGATGACCCGGCCCCCGATCTCCAGCCCGGGCAGGGACCTGGCGTAAGACCCGGTGGCCAGCACGACAGCGTGCCCGGAGTAATGCTGACCGTCGACCTCGACAGCACCCGGCGCGACGAAGCGTCCGTTGCCCTCGACATAGGTGATCCCCCGGGATGACACCAGCCCCTGCAGGCCCTTGTACATCCGCGCGACCACGCCGTCCTTGTACTTGTTCACCCCACCCATATCGACGCCTTCGAGCGCGGTTTTCACGCCGAACTGGTGAGCGTCGCGGGCGGCGTCGGCCACCTCCGCGGCATGCAGCAGCGCCTTGGTCGGGATGCAACCGCGGTGCAGGCAGGTGCCGCCCAGCTTGTCCTTCTCCACCAGGACCACGGACAAGCCAAGCTGCGCGCCCCGCAGGGCGCAGGCGTAACCGCCCGAGCCGCCACCCAGAATCACCAGGTCAGCAGGGCCGGGGGTGGCCGGGGTGTCGGTCACTGAGAAGCTCCTCAAGCAGATGTCGGTACCGTGGCGCTGCCCGTCGCAGGCGGGCGCCCCAGCCATCTTGTCACCACGCCTCGCGCTCTTGCGATGTGGGCGCGGAGGTGCTGGCGCCCAGAAAGGGTGGGCAGAAATCCCCTGAACGGGTG
Source organism: Pseudonocardiaceae bacterium (assembly GCA_035714625.1). Lineage (GTDB taxonomy): Bacteria > Actinomycetota > Actinomycetes > Mycobacteriales > Pseudonocardiaceae. The sequence continues at coordinate 54,695 of DASTLT010000169.1, forward strand.
CGTTGTGCTGGCAGGATTGCGGGAAGTACCGGCGAAGGCGAGGAGGTGGCTGGGGGTGGGCCTGTTCGATCGGCTCCGGCGTCGCGGGCGGCCAGGGACGAGGCACGCGGCGTCCACAGCGGACATCGACCATCTCGAGCAGTGGGCTGGCGCCCGGCGAGGAGTGGAGGCATACGTCGAGCCCCGCACCACGGTCACCGATATCACCGTGGTGCTGGTCGCGCACGACGGGGAGTGGACCCGGCGCCGGGTGGGCAGCGGCGCGGACGCGCAGCGGCTGGGCAGGCGGTTAGGCATCCCGGTCTACGACGTAGCCAAGATCGGTTACCCGCAGCGGATGCGGGACTACACCGCCCGGCAGCGCATCCTGCGGGAGCGCGAACAGGGCGCGGACAGCCCGTAACCCGGTGCCGCGTCAGCCCGGTGCCGCGTCCGGTCAGCCGTGCTCGGCGATGTCGGTAAGCACGGCGGCTAACGTGCGCACCGGCACTCCGGTACCACCCTTGCCGGTGTAGCCCCACGGCGAGCCAGTGTTGTAGGCCGGGCCCGCCACATCCAGGTGCGCCCAGGCGACACCATCGGGGACGAACTCGGAAAGGAACACCCCGGCGGCGAGCATCCCGCCCCAGCGATGGCTCATCACATTGGCGATGTCGGCGAGCTTGGAGTCCAGGTCGGACCGCAGGTGATCGGGCAGCGGCATGGCCCACCCGTTCTCCCCGACCGTTTGGGAGATGGCGGTGACCCGGTCCCGGAACTCCGGAGTGCCCATGATTCCCGGGGTGCGGGTGCCCAGGGCGACCATTTGCGCGCCGGTCAGCGTGGCGGTGTCGATAATGTAGTCTGGGTTATCCTGGGCTGCGCGGACCAGCGCGTCGGCCAGCACCAGCCGTCCCTCGGCATCGGTGTTGAGCACCTCGACCGTGGTGCCGCCGTACATCGTGAGCACGTCCCCTGGCCGGTAGGCGGTGCCCGAGGGCATGTTCTCGGCCATCGGCACGGTGGCGATCACCTCGAGTGGCAGCTCGAGCCGGGCGGCCAGCACGGTGGTGACGACCACGGCAGCCGCCCCCGCCATGTCCATCGTCATCTCCTCCATCTTCGCCGCCGGTTTGATCGAGATCCCGCCGGTGTCGAAGGTGATCCCCTTGCCGACCAGGGCCACCTTCGCTCTCGACTCGGCCGGGAGGTAATGCAGCCGGACCAGCCGCGGTGGCCGCGACGATCCGCTGCCGACCCCGACGATGCCGCCGTAGCCCTCGCGGTGCAGTGCCCGCTCGTCGAGTACCTCGGTGCGCAGCCCAGCCTGCTCGGCCAGCGTCACCGCCCGCTCGGCGAAGGACGCCGGATAGAGGTCATTGGGTGGGGTGTTCACCAGGTCCCGGGCGGTCAGCACGGCGTCGGCCACCGCCGCGGCTCTGGCCAGCTCTTGTTCCGCCGTGGCCGTGCCGGTCGAGGGCACCGCCAGATCCATCTGCCCGAGCGGTCCCTCCCCGTTCTGCGACCGGTAGGCGGTGAAGGCATACCCTCCCAGGGCTGCCCCCTCCGCCGCTGCGGCCAGATCGATCCGGGACAGCGTGGTGACCGCCCTGGCCGTGCCGGTCAGCGCGCGGGCCGCGGCTCCCGCGGCCCGGCGCACCTGCTCGCCGGTGGGCTGGCCCTCGACCGCACCGAGACCGGTGGCAACCAGCAGCGGAGCCGCCACGGCGCCGCGGGTTGGTACCTTGACCACCTCATCGGACTTGCCCCGGGCGCCCAGCACGGCGAGCAGGTCGGCGAGCCCGCCGTCGAACGCCGCGGCCACGTCGTCGGCCCCGTCCGCCAGCTTGGCCCGCCCTTCACTTGCTACGGTGCCCACCACGAGGGCATCGACTTCGGCGGCGGTCACCGCGGCGTCGGTGAGGCGCAAGGTCGGGCTGGTCACAGTCGTCTCCTCGCCGATCAAGCCAGGTGCTTGCGGGTGCTTGCGATGCTAACCACGCGGGTTCGGCCCGCCCGGGCCGGGCTGGTTGTCCAGGCGGGTGGCCGCGGCACCGGCCGGGTCGGGGAGGCAGTAGCGTCCCGGAACCGTGAGCACACACCTGCGCCGCGGGCCCCTGCATGACGCCCACATCGAACTCGGCGCCACCCTGGGGCCGTTCGGTGGCTGGGAGATGCCGATCCAGTACGCCGGGGCGGGCGTCCTCACCGAACACACCGTAGTCCGCGAAGCGGTCGGCGTGTTCGATGTCACCCACCTGGGTAAGGTCACCGTCACAGGTCCGGGGGCGGCGGAGTTCGTCAACTCCTGCCTCACCGCCGACCTCAGCCGGATCGGGCCGGGGCAGGCCCAGTACACGCTGTGCTGTGCCGAGGACGGGGGCGTGCTGGACGACCTGATCACCTACCTGGTCGGCCCGGACGAGGTGTTCTGCGTGCCGAACGCCGCGAACACCGGGGAGGTCGGTCGCCGGCTGGCTGCCGCGGCACCCCTCGGGGTGGCCGTGACCAACCGGCACGACGAGTACGCCGTGCTCGCCGTGCAGGGACCCCGGTCGCCCGACGTGCTCGCTGCGCTCGGCCTGCCGACCGGGATGGATTACATGGCCTTCACCGACGCGCAGTACGCCGGCCTACCGGTGCGGGTGGGTCGCAGCGGCTATACCGGTGAGCGTGGCTACGAGCTGCTGTCGACCTGGGCCGATGCGCCGGCCTGGTGGGAAGCACTGCTCGCCGCCGCCGCCCCGCTGGGCGGTCGCGCCTGCGGGCTCGGTGCCCGTGACACGCTGCGCACCGAGATGGGCTACCCGCTGCACGGCCAGGACCTCGGACCGGACATCACCCCACTGCAGGGTGGTGCCTCCTGGGCGGTCGGCTGGGACAAGCCGGTGTTCTGGGGGCGGGCGGCCCTGCTCGCCGAGCGCGAGCGCGGCCCGGTCCGGCGGCTGCGCGGGCTGCGCGCCACCGGACGCGGGGTGCCCCGGCCGCACATGCCGGTCCGCGACCGGCAAGGGGTGGTGCTGGGCGAGACCACCTCGGGCACCTTCTCCCCCACCCTGCGCACCGGCATCGCACTGGCCCTGCTCGCCACCACGGTGCGGGTGGGAGACACCGTCGAGGTGGACGTCCGGGGCCGGGCGCTGCCCTGCGAGGTGGTCAAGACCCCCTTCGTGCCTTCCCGGGTGCGCTAGCGCACCCGGGAAGCGGGGAGATGCGCGTCATAGCTCGCATCGCCACTCCTGGGGCACGGGGTAGCCGTGGCGGGTGGCTGCGCGGCGCACGGCGTCGGTCACCGTGGTGCTCGCTGCCCGCTCCACCAGCGCCAGCGCCGAGCCCCCGAATCCACCGCCGGTCATCCGGGCACCCAGCGCCCCGGCGGCGCGGGCGGCATCCACCGCACAGTCCAGCTCGGGACTGGACACCTCGTAGTCGTCCCGCAGGGAGGCGTGCGAGGCGTCCAGCAGTGGGCCGATCTCGCGGATCCGGCCCACCGTCAGCAGCCGCACCACCTCCCGCACCCGGGCGATCTCGCTGACCACGTGCCGGGCCCGGCGGCGCAGCAGCGGGTCGGCCAGGCCGTCCACGTCGCCGGCTTCCCGCAACGTGGGTACCCCCAGCGCGGCGGCGGCCTGCTCCGCGCTGCGCCGTCGCGCGGCGTACTGCCCCTCGACCAGGTGGTGCCGTACCCGGGTGTCGATCACCAGCAGGGCCAGCCCTGCCCCGGTCAGATCCAGCGGTACCTGCTGTGTCGTCCCATCCCGGCAGTCCAGCAGCAGGGCGTGGCCGGGAAGGCAGCACAGCGACGCGAGCTGGTCCATCCCGCCGGCTGGAACGCCGACGATCTCGTTCTCGGCGCGGCGGCAGGCCGCGGCCAGCACCGCCCGCCCAGTGTCGCTGCCGGCCAGGCCGAGCCCGCAGAGCGCATCCACGGCCAAGGCGACGGCGCACTCCAGCGCCGCGGAGGAGGCCAGCCCGGCGCCGGGCGGGACCGACTCGCCGACCAGGAGGTCGAGCCCACCGGCGGGCTGGCCCAGCGCCCACACCACCCCGGCCGGATAGCCGGCCCATCCCGGTGGGTGGCCCGGCCGCACCTCGTGGCGCAAGCCTTCCCACGATCGGGCCCCGGAGAGCCGGGAACGCAGCCGCAGCAGGCCGTCGTCGCGGGCTGCGGCGGCCACCTCGGTGCACCGCGGCAGCGCCACCGGCAGGCACAGCCCCCCCGCGTAGTCCACGTGCTCACCGATCAGGTTCACCCGGCCCGGCGCGGACCACAGCCCGCCGGGGGCCCGGGCGAATGCGGCGCGAAACGCCGCTGCGGTGCTCGGCTCAGCCACCCCACCCCACCTCGCTGACACCGCCCGCCTCCTGCTGGGCCAGCTCGGGTAGCTGCAGTTCCTGGAAGCGCCGGGCGATCCGTTCGGGCGTGGTGTCGTTGAGCCAGGCCCCCATTCCGGACTCCGACCCGGCCAGATACTTCAGCTTCCCCGCGGCCCGGCGGACCGAGAACAGTTGCAGGTGCAGCCGGATGAGCTCGCGGCCCGAGCCGACCGGGGCCTGATGCCAGCCCGCGACGTAGGGCACCGGCCCGGGGTCGCCCTGGTCGGCGAAGAAAGCGTCCACCCGCCGCAGCAGCGCCGGGTAGAGGGTGGCCAGCTCGCCGCGCTCGGCGGGGTCCAGGGCCGCGAAATCGGGCACCGCCCGGTGCGGCACCAGGTGCAGCTCCACCGGCCACCGGGCGGCGGCTGGTACGTACGCGGTCCACGCCGTGCCCTGGTGCACCACCCGGGTGCCGGCCCGCACCTCAGCGGCGAGCAGGTCGGCCAGCAGGTCGCGGCCAGTGCGCTCGCGGTGCGCGGCGGCCTGGGCGAGCAGTCGCCGGGTGCGCGGCGGCAGGAAGGGGTAGCCGTAGATCTGGCCGTGCGGGTGGGGCAGGGTCACCCCGGTCTCCGCGCCGCGATTCTCGAAGCAGAACACCTGCGCGATGCCGTCCACCCTGGAAAGCGCCCTGGTCCGGTCCGCCCACGCCGTGATCACCGTCGCGGCCCGGCGCGGGGTGAGCCCGGCGAACGAGGCGTCGTGCGCGCTGGTGAAGCAGACCACCTCGCAGCGGCCGGTGGCGGGCTGCTGCGGCCAGAGTGGATCGCCGTCCACCAGGTCGGGTACCGGTCCGGCAACCGGCCCGAACGAGGGGAACCGGTTGTCGAACACGACGACGTCGTAATCGCCAGCCGGGATCTCGGTCGCGGCGCCGTCCCGGCTGGGGCACAGCGGGCAGTCCGCGGTCTCGGGCAGGTGGGTGCGGTCCATCCGGTGCCCCGCGAACGTGATCCACTCGTCGGTGAGCAGGTCGAGACGCAGGGTGGGCTGTGCGGTCCGCGGGGGTAGCTCACGGGTGTCCGGACGGGCTCGGGTGGCCGTCCCGGAGAGGTAGGGCTCGCGGTCGTCGTAGTAGGTCAACTCGCGCCCGTCCGCCAGCCGAGTGCGGGTGATCCGCACCGGCATGCGCTGCTCGCTGACCTGGCCGTCCAGGCCGGAGCCGGGAGTACTGGGACGTCCTACCATTTCGGCCCCCGACGGGTTACCGTCCAGTGTATGAGTGCCGCGCCCCAGTTCACCCGCCTGTCGCACCCGTCCCCGGCGACCCCGCAGCGGCGGGCGGAGATTCTGGCCGCACCGGGCTTCGGTGTCCACTTCACCGACCATATGGTGGACGTCCGCTGGACCGCCGGGCGGGGCTGGCACGACCCCGAGATCGGCCCGTACCGCCCGCTCGTGATGGACCCGGCGGTCATGGTGCTGCATTACGGGCAAGCGATCTTCGAAGGTCTCAAGGCCTACCGGCAACCGGATGGCAGCGTGGCCTCATTCCGCCCGTTGGCCAACGCCGCCCGGTTCCGCGCCTCGGCGCGCCGGCTGGCCATGCCGGAGCTGCCAGACGAGCTGTTCCTCGGCTCGCTGCGGGAGTTGGTGCGCACCGACGTCGAGTGGGTGCCGGCGGCCGACGGTGAAGAGTCACTGTACCTGCGGCCGTTCCTGTTCGCCACCCAGGTGGGCCTCGGGGTGCGTCCGGCCGCGACCTACCGGTACCTGGTCATCGCCTCCCCGGCTGGCTCTTACTTCCCCGGTGGGCTCCAGCCGGTCAGCGTGTGGTTGTCCACCGAGTACGTCCGGGCAGCTCCCGGCGGCACCGGGGCGGCCAAGTTCGCCGGAAACTACGCCGCCTCCCTGCTGGCCCAGCGCCAGGCCGCCGACAAGGGCTGTGACCAGGTCGTGTGGCTGGACGCGGTGGAGCGGCGCTGGGTGGAGGAGATGGGCGGGATGAACCTCTTCTTCGTCTTCGGTGAGGGTGACCAGGCCCGGCTGGTGACCCCGGAGCTCACCGGCACGCTGTTGCCCGGCATCACCCGCGACTCCCTGCTCACGCTGGCCCGGGACCACGGGCTGGGCGTCGAGCAGCGCCGAATCTCCACCGAGGAGTGGGAGAAGGGCGTGCAGACCGGGGATATCTCGGAGGTGTTCGCCTGCGGCACCGCAGCAGTGATCACCCCGATCGGCCGGGTGGTCTACTCCGGGGGAGAGTTCCCCATCGGCAGCGGTGAGCCTGGGCCGGTCACTAGCCAACTGCGTGCCGCACTCACCGCGATCCAGCGCGGCGCCGCACCCGACTCGCACGGCTGGATGGTCCCGCTCACCTGAACCGCGGTCCCTACCCGACGGCGCAGGCGACAAGCACCACGGTGGTCGCCAGCTCGCTGGCCGCGCCCAGCACGTCCCCGGTGACCCCGCCGAAACGCCGCCGGGTGTGCGCGGACAGCGCCGCCACCACCAGGGCGGCCAGGCCGACCGCGAGCATCCCCTGCCAGGCCCGCCCGGGCACCGCCCACAGCCCGCAGGCCAACAGGGCCAGCGTCCAGGCCACCGGGACGGCGGTGGGCTGGCTACCTGCCACCAGGGCACCCAAGCCCTCGGCGCGGGCCGGGGGCACGCCGGTTCGGGCGCACCAGCCGAAGGCGACCCGCCCGGCGGTCACCGCCAGCCCCACGGCGAGCAGCCGGCCGGTCTCGGCCAGCGTCGCCAGCGCCGCCACCTGAGCCGTGAGCACCAGCACCAGGGCCACCACCGCGAACGGCCCAGCCGCCCCGTCCCGCATCACCATCAGCGCCTGCTGCGGCCCGCCGTAACAACCCAGCCCGTCAGCGGTGTCGGCCAGCCCATCCAGGTGCATCCCCCTGGTGAGCCCGGCCAACATCGCCACCACGGCCAGCCCGGACAGCAGCGGGGGAGTGCCCAGCGCGGACCACCCGGCCAGCGCCCCGAGGGCCAGCAGACCCAGCCCGACGCCGACTACCGGAGCCCAGTGCAACGCCCGGCCGGCCAGGGCCCGATCCACCTGGACGGGGGCCCGCGCCGGCAGCACGGTCAGCCAGGACACCGCCAGCGCGAGCCCGCGGCTCACCGCGCGGGCACCGGCTCACCCGCGGGTCCGGAGACACCAGCGTCACCGAAGGTGGCCATCTCGGCGAGCACCCGGGCAGCCATCTGCAGCAACGGCAGCGCGGCCACGGCCCCGGATCCTTCTCCGAGACGCATCCCCAGGTCCAGCACCGGTTCCAGTTCCAGGTGTTCCAGCACCAAGGCGTGCGCCGGCTCCACCGAGCGGTGCCCGGCCACCCACCAGGCCCGAGCGCCCGGAGCGAACTCCTCGGCGAGCATCGCCGCTGCCCCGACCACCACGCCGTCGAGGACCACCGGGGTGCGCCGGACGGCGGCCTGCGCCAGGAACCCAGCCATCGCCGCGAAGTCAGCCCCCCCTGCAGTGCGCAGCAACGCGACCGGATCGTCGACGACCGGGCGGGCGCGGCGCAACGCGTCACGGATCGCCGCCGTCTTGCGCATCCAGCCCGCGTCATCGATGCCGCTGCCCCGGCCCACCACCGCCACCGGTTCCGCCCCGGTCAGCGCCGCGACCAGCACGGCGGCCGGGGTGGTGTTGCCGATGCCCATGTCGCCGACGATGAGCAGATCCGCGCCGCGGTCAACCTCTTCGTCGGCGATCGCCACGCCGGCCGCCAGCGCCTGCGCCACCTCCTGCTGGGTCAGCGCATCCTCGCGGTCGATCACACCGCTGCTGCGACGGATCTTGTGCCGGGTGACCAACGGCGGTATCTCCGGTCCGGCGACACCCGCGGGGTCCACGGCCCAGTCCACCGCCAGATCCACCACCCGCACTGCGGCCCCGGCCGCTGCGGCGAGCACGTTCACCGCCGCCCCGCTGGCCAGGAAGTTGCCCACCATCTGGCGGGTGACCTCGCTCGGGTAGGCGGAGACCCCGCGCGCAGTGATCCCATGGTCTCCGGCGAACACCACCACCTGGGGCCGGGCGAACGGGCGCGGTGGGCAGGTCCCCTGGCATGCAGCGACCCACACGCCCAGCTCCTCCAGCCGGCCCAGCGCGCCCACCGGCTTGGTGAGCTGCTCGTGCCGGGCCACCGCCTCCCGATGGGCCTGCTGGTCGGGCGGAGTGACCGGGGGGAACTCCACGACGCTCCTCGGGTACTGGGTGCTTGCCGGGCTGGCTGCGTCCATCCTGCCTGGTCCGATGCCATCCTGCCGGGACGGCTCACCGCAGCCGCAGCGGCAGCCCCGCCACCAGCAGCAGCACCTGCTCGCACACTGCGGCCAGAGCGGCGTTGAGCGCGCCCAGCTCGTCGCGGAACAGCCGCCCGGCGCAGGTGGTGGGTACCACACCCAGTCCTACCTCTGCGCTGACCAGCACCAGCCGGGCCGGACAGGACACCACCGCAGCCACCAGCTCAGCACAGCGGACCCGGCAGGCCGCAACAGCGTCACCGCCTCCTGCCCAGGCCCCGGCGTCGTCCAGCTCACCGGCCAACCAGGTCGCCACGTCGTCGACCAGCACCGGAACCGGGCCGGCGGCCCGCAGTGCCGCGGGCAGATCGCATGGCTCGACGGTCCGCCAGCCCGGCGGCCTGCGGGCGATGTGCGCCGCGATCCGCGCCTCCCAGTCGGCGTCCCCGGGCACCCGCCGGGCGGTCGCCAGGTAGTCCACCCGCACCGCGCCGAGCAGACCCTCCGCATACCCGGACTTACCCGAGCGCGCCCCGCCGAGCACCAGCGTCCGCACCTGACCTCCCGCCGCCTGGCTGACCCGCTGACGCTACCGTCAGGAGCCGACCTCGACGACGGCGGCAGACGGAGCACTCGATGGCCTTGCGGTGGCGCTACGAGAACCCGGACCGGGACGAGGTGACCGGCCCGCAGCTCACCTTCGAAGACCAGGCCGACGCCGAGGAGTGGCTCGGCCGGGAGTGGCGGAACCTGCTCGACGGTGGGGTGGCTGCGGTCACCCTGCTCGATGGCGCGGAGGAGGTCTACGGCCCGATGAGCCTGCACCCGACGGATGGCTAGCCGACCGGGGTGACTGGGGGACCGGGGTGACTAGGGGACCAGGTCGCCGCGACGCACCCGCGGTTTGGGCATCCGCAGCCTGCGCAGTTGGGTTGCCCTGGTCAGCGCGTAAAATCCCAGGCCGAGCGCGGACATCGAGGCGTCGGGAAACCGTTCGCGGACCTGCCGGTGGATGCTCCGGCCGAGCAGCACCCCCTCGGCGAGCATGGTCAGCAACATCGCCATCGACAGCAGCGACACGTACTGCTGGATCACTGGGGACGGCACCAGGATCACCAGGACCACCAGCAGCGCCAGCGGCATGAACAGCCCGGCGACGTTGCGCCGGGAGTCCACCAGGTCCCGCACGTAGGCCTTCACCGGGCCGCGATCCCGGGGCAGCAGGTACTTCTCGTCCCCAGCCATCATCCGCTCGCGGCGCACCGCAGCCGCCTGCCGCCGCTCATCCTTGGACCCCCGCATCCGGCGCAGCGCCTCACGCTGGGTCTTCGGTGGGGAGGGCGCGGGGCCCCGCTTGCGGGCCTCGGCTTCCCGGCGGCTGGGCGTCGGCCTGCCCTTACCGGGGGTTCGGGAGCGGTGCGGGGAATCCTGGGGAGGCGCCGAGTCGGCCGCCTGCTCCAGCGCGGAGTCAGCGGCTCCGGGGCCGGGCTTGCCGCGCAGGAACCTCACGGCGACCAGCCTAGGACAACCGAATGGGGGCGTAGCGTCGGCGGGCGTGCGCGTGCTGATCGCCCCGGACTGTTTCGGCGGGACCCTGACCGCGGTGCAAGCGGCCGAGGCCATCGGCAGGGGCTGGCAGCGCGCAGCTCCCGGCGATGAGCTGGTGCTGCGCCCGCTGGCCGACGGTGGTCCTGGTTTTGTGGCAGTGCTGCACGCCGCGCTGGGCGGGACCGTGCACACCAGCCAGGTCACCGGTCCGGTGGGTGAGCCGGTGTTGGCGCACTGGTTGGACCACGAGCGGACCGGATATGTGGAAAGCGCCCAGGCCTGTGGCCTGCACCTGGTGCCACCGGAGCGCCGGGACGCCCGCACCGCGACCAGCCGCGGGGTGGGGGAGTTGCTCGCCGAGGTACGTGCCGGCGGGCTGCAGAAGGCCGTGGTGGGCCTGGGTGGCTCGGCCAGCTCGGATGGAGGAGCGGGTGCGTTAGCCGCGCTCGGTGCGGTGGCGGTGGACGCCGAGGGCCAGCCGCTGCCGGACGGGGGTGCCGCGTTGGTCCGGTGCGCGCGGCTGGCCGGGCGGGCCGAGCTGGCCGGCCTCCGGCTGGTCGCCGCTGCCGACGTCACCAACCCGTTGCTGGGCCCCCACGGTGCGGCCCACGTGTTCGGCCCGCAGAAGGGCGCCGGGCCGGACCAGGTGCACGAGCTGGAGGTGGCGCTGGCCCGTTGGGCCGACGTGCTGGAGGCGGCCACCGGGCGGGCGGTCCGAGAGGTGCCCGCCGCTGGTGCGGCCGGTGGCCTCGGGGCGGCGCTGCTCGCGCTGGGTGCCGAGCGGATCTCCGGCGCCCAGTTGATCGCCGCCTGCACCGGGCTGGACACCGCGCTGGACGCGGCTGAGCTGGTGGTCACCGGTGAGGGCAGCTTCGACTGGCAGTCGCTGCGCGGCAAGCTGATCACCGCCCTCGCCGAGGGCGCCGCCGGGCGCGGGCTGGCCTGCATCGTGCTGGCCGGGCAGGTGTCGGTCGGTCGGCGGGAAGCGGCCGCAGTCGGGGTGGCCGCCATGTACGCGGCCGCCGAGCTGGCCGGCTCGGTGGCGGCCGCACTCGCCGACCCGGTGGGGACCCTGGAAGCAGTCGCTGAGCAAGCCGCTCGCCAGTGGGGTGGCGGCCGGTGAGGAGGCTACGGGGGGGGCGTCCACTGACGCGGGTCCGACATCGAGATTTCTCGTGTGTCACTATGGACCTACGGGAATCACCCGTCGGTCGCGGGTGTTGCCCTGGTGCAACGTGGTCATCCGTGCCGAGCGCAGATCCCCAGGGAGAGTCATGACTGTCGAGAACATCGCCGACACCGAGGTGCCGACGCACGGTGTTGAGCTGACCGAGGCGGCTGCCGCCAAGGCGAAGGCGCTGCTCGAACAAGAAGGCCGATCCGATATGCACCTGCGCATCGCGGTGCAGCCGGGTGGCTGCGCGGGCCTGCGCTACCAGCTTTTCTTCGATGAGCGCACGCTCGACGGTGATGCGAAGCGGGACTTCAACGGCCTCGCGGTGGTGGTGGACCGGATGAGCGGCCCCTACCTGCAGGGGGCCGTGATCGATTTCGTGGACACCATCGAGAAGCAGGGCTTCACCATCGATAACCCCAACGCTGGTGGCTCCTGCGCCTGTGGGGACTCGTTCAACTAGGGTCCTCTTCAACTAGCTTCGTGGGCTGCGACTCCCGCGCGCCTCTAGAGCTGGACGGGCCCTAGAGCTGGACGGGATAGTGCGGTTCTGGGACCTTCGGGGCGATCCGCTGCTCCACGAAGATGCCGTGCCAGAGCATGAACACGAGCACCGCCCAGATCCGCCGGCTGTGGTCCAGCGGGCCTGTGCGGTGCTCGTCGAGCATCCCGCGCACCATCTCCAGGTCGAGTAACTGCCCGGTACCGGACTCCTCGATGATGCTGCGCGCCCAGTCGTACAGATCTTCCCGTAGCCAGTGCCGGATCGGCACCGGGAAGCCCAGCTTGCGGCGGTTCAACACGTGCCGGGGCACGATGTCGCGCAGCGCCCGGCGCAGGGCGTGCTTGGTGGTCTCCCGGGTGACCTTCTCCTCGAGCGGGATGGTGGCGGCCACCCGGAACACCTCGGGATCCAGGAACGGAACCCGCAGCTCCAGCGAGTTCGCCATGGTCATCTTGTCCGCCTTGACCAGGATGTCGCCGCGCAGCCAGGTGAACAGGTCGACGTGCTGCATCCGGGTCACCGGATCCCAGCCGGCCGAGGCGGCATAGGCCGCTGCGGTGAGGTCGGCGTGCGAGACGGTGGGATCGTACTCGCGGAGCACTGCACGCAGTTGGTCGTCGCGGAAGATACGGGCATTGCCGTAGTAGCGCTGTTCCAGCGGCAGTGCGCCCCGGCGTAGCAGGTCCTTGCCCCGAACCCCGTCCGGGATGCGGGCCGAGATCCGGCCCAGCAGGCGGCGCAGCCCACCGGGAACCCGCTCGAACGCGGCCAGTGACAGGGGTTCCCGGTAGATCGTGTAACCGCCGAAGAGCTCGTCGGCGCCCTCCCCGGAGAGCACCACCTTGACGTGTTCCCTGGCCTCCCGGGCGATGAACCACAATGGCACGAGGGCGGGGTCGGCCACCGGGTCGTCGAGATACCAGACGATGAGTGGCAGCGCCTCGGCCAGTTCGGCGGCCGAGACGGTACGGATCACATGACGGACCCCGATCGCGGCTGCCGACTCCGCGGCCACGTCCACCTCGGAGTAACCTGCCCGCTCGAATCCGGTGGTAAAGGTGATCAGATCCGGGTTGTGCTCCCTGGCCAGCGCGGCGATGGCGGTGGAGTCGATTCCGCCGGACAAGAAGGCGCCGACGGTGACGTCAGCCCGCATGTGCTTCGCCACCGAGTCCCGCATGACCGCGGTGATCTGGTCATGCAGGGCCCGCGATTCGGCCCCGGAGCGGACCGGGACCGGCTGGAAATCCGGGTGGAAGTAACGCTCGGTGTGCAGCTTGCCACCGGGGTGCACGGTGAAGGAGGTGCCGGACTCGATACGGGTGATCCCGGTGTGCAGGGAGGCAGGTTCAGGCACGTATTGCAACGTGAGGTAGTGCTGCAGCGCCCGGCGGTTCACCTGCGTCGTCACTCCCAGCGAGGGGGCCAGGTGCAGCAGGCTCTTCTTCTCACTGGAGAACGCGACCCCCTGCGGCCCTGCGCAGAGGTACAGCGGCTTGATACCGAACGGGTCGCGGGCCCCGAAGGCTACTCGCTGCGCGGCGTCCCAGATGAGGAACGCGAACATCCCGCGCAGCTTCTGCACCGCGCCCGGACCGAAGTGGTGATACGCAGCGACGATCACTTCGGTATCACCCTGCGTGAGAAAGCTCACGTTGTAGGGTTCGCGGCGCAGTTCCTCGCGAAGCTCGATGTAGTTGTAGATCTCGCCGTTGGACAGGATCGTATAGCGTCCCGGTTCCTCCGGTGGTCCCCAGCTCAGTGGCTGGTGAGAGCACTCCAGATCGATGATCGACAGCCGGTTGAATCCCAGTACCACATCGGCGTCGTGCCAGGTCCCGGCCTCGTCGGGGCCGCGATGTCGCTGGCAGCGCAGCGCCGCGGCCACGTCCGTCACCCTTCCGGCCGCGTCCTGTCGCGCAGTCAGCACGCCCAGCAATCCGCACACGCTCTCACCCTCCTCAGCCCCGCCGTCCAGGGCGACGACGGTCACGGCGCCCCAGTATGCCTAGTGGGACGCAGCCACTCGCGCACCCCGGGGAAGCTGCGGCCGGAGCGCTGGTCTAGGCTTTCTGATCAGTCGTGACACTGTGCTCACTGTGCTGACGTGCCTGAGGCTGATGCGCCGAAGCTGACGTGCCAGGGGGCTGACCTGCCAGGGCTCACACGTGCTTCTGTGCCGACCTGCTTGAAGGGTTGCCCGGGTTGCGGGCTGACGAGGAGGAACGAGGCGTGGTCGAGGTAGTCCACCCCCGCGTGGCTCGACTGCTCAAGGCAGTCGGGCTGGCCGGACTGGTCGCCTTCCTGTCCACCGGGTGCTCAGCGCACCAGGTGCTCTCGTTCGGCTGGCCGGAAGGGGTCACCCCGCAGGCCGAGCGGATCCGCGCGCTGTGGATCTGGTCAACCCTGGCCGCATTGGTGGTAGGGGGGATCGTCTTCGGGCTGATCTTGTGGACGGTCGCCTTCCATCGTAAACGCTCCGACGACATGCCCCGGCAGACTCAGTACAACTTGCCGCTGGAGATTGTCTACACCGTTATTCCCTTCGTCATCGTGGCCGTGTTGTTCTACTTCACCGCCACGACGCAGAACTACGTCAACGCCAAGCTCGAGGATCCCGCCTTGCGGGTGCAGGTGGTTGGTTTCCAGTGGAACTGGGAGTTCCAGTACCTGCAGAACCAACCGGGGGTGAACGGCGAGTTTCCAGTACGGATGACGCAAGTGGGCACCCCCATCTCGACGGTCGGCTCGACCACGACAGTCCCGATTCTGGTGTTGCCCACCAACCGGGTGGTGGAGTACCGGGTCGAGTCCAAGGACGTCATTCACTCGTTCTTCATCCCGGAGTTCCTCTTCAAGCGTGACGTCTTCCCGCGACCAGACAAGAATGAAACCGACAATGTGTTCCAGACCAGGATCGACCGTACGGGTGCGTTTGTCGGTCGCTGTGCCGAGCTGTGTGGCACCTACCACTCGATGATGAACTTCGAGGTGCGAGCATTGCCGGGAGACCTGTTCGACCGCTACCTGGACGTGCGGGCTAGGACGAACCCCCAGACCGGAGTGCCGTACACCGCCGGTGAGGCGCTGGCCCGCCTGGGCTGTGGTGACCTGTGCGCCCCCGAGGCGGTAACCACGTCTCCCTTCCAGGCCGGCCGGACATCACCCCAATCCTTCGGACGCAACTGACCTTCCGGGCAGGTCCCTTCCCCCAGGTTCGAGAGCGAGGAAGCACGATGAGGGTCGAGGCGCGGATCTTTGAGATCATTACCGCCTTTTTCTTCCTGTCCGCGGTGATTTACGGCCTGTGGTCGGGTGGGGAGGCGGTGGGAACCGTAGCGTTGACCCTCACCGGGGGGTTGACACTCATCGTCGGCACCTACTTCCGGTTCGTCTCCCGGCGCGTTCGAATGCGTCCGGAGGACAACGCCGAGGCCGAGATCTCTGACGGCGCTGGTGACCTGGGCTTCTTCTCGCCGGGGAGCTACTGGCCGTTTGGGCTCGCGTTGTCGGCAAGCGTGGTGGGACTGGCGTTGGCCTTCGACGAGTGGTGGTTGGTCGCGGGCGGGGTTGCTCTCGTGCTCATCACTGTTGCCGGACTGGTCTTCGAGTACCACATCGGACCGCGGCAAGGCTGAGGCTCCTGCCCCTGCACCGGTGCCCCTGCCCCGGGGGGTTCCGTTCTCGTACGACTACGACGCCCCGTTCGTACGCGCCTGAACACTGCCCGGCGGCAGGGCAGAGTCAGTGGCCGTTTAAGGCGTCCGTCACCAGGGTTTGGCGGTACTTGAAGAGCCGCTAACTAGTGTCTCTTAAAATGTTGTTCTTTACGCAGCCTGACGGGTGACATCGCCGATCTCGCTAGCGCGATTGAGCTGTTCCACGTGCGCGGTGATCGACCGGACTTTATCGATGATCTCGTCGGCGGTTGCGGTCCACTT
>DASTLT010000170.1:0-67968 GCA_035714625.1 Pseudonocardiaceae bacterium
CTTGGTCGATCGACACTCCTACCGGAGCTCCGGTGCGTTCCTCCCCCCCAACACACCGTCGCTATCCGATCGTGACCATCCAGTTCGACTGTCCCCGGACCTGCCCCAAGCCCCAGCCCACGACTTTGCCGAAGGCCCTGACGGGGCGGGTAAGTTCACTTCCTGGCCATCAGGCACCGGTGCCAGCGTAGAACGGTGCCTGGGGTGACCAAGCGAGGTGCCCGCAGATTGCGGGGCAGCAGCCGGATGAGCGCGGCGAGCACGGCACGATCAGCCCAGCCCAATCCAGTCGGGGCTTGGGGTTGGCTCGGCGCAGCACAGTAACCTCGTGGCGCAAGACGAGCAACTCGACATCCTTAGACGCCGACGATCGGCCGAGCAGCCACAGCCAGCCCAGAACCTGGACGAAGATCAGGTAGAGCAGACGCAACAACACGGTGCAGGATCATCCTGGTCCCGCAGATCGTCTCATTTCACCCAGGTCACGGATGCGGCCGACTTCTGGAACCCCGCACCTGGTGGAGACAACGCGCTGATCGGCTCGGGATTGGCGTCTGCTCCGGGATCAAACGTCGATCTGGAAGACCGGGATGGGGAAGTCCTCGTAGAGCTCGGGCCTGGTGGTCGCGACGGCCCGGCCGACTGGCCAGGAACGGCCCGGCAGGGCTTGGTGAATGGTATGCGCGGTGGCAAGGTCGCGACCGGGCAGGGTCGTACCGATCTCGACGATGTCGGCGGGCGCCAGGCTCACCGGGTTCAGCGAGTCGACCTGGTCAACCACCCAGCGGGCCAGGCCCGGTCGCTGAACGTCGGCGTCGAACAGACACACCACGGAGGTGTAGAGCGCCCGGTGGTAGTCGCGAGCAGTCTCGAGCAGGTACGCGGCGTCCTGGACGTTGTCGTAGGCAGCGACCAGCGACGTGGTGTCCAGGAGGAAACCGACGGGGACCAGCGGGTTCACGCGCTGGTTTGCATGCTTCGAGCCAGGATGTCGGCCTCCTGCCGCTGGATCGCGGCCAGTTTGGTCTCGAAGCGCTGACGCAACTGCTCGCGCTCGTCCGGGCTCGGGTGGTAGCCGCGGGCGACCAGGGCGGCGCGAGTGCGCTCGCGCTCGGCGTCGATCTGGGCCTGGCTCGGGTGTTGCTGGGCCAGCAGTTCCAGCAGCCCACCGATGCTCAGCCCCTGCTCCCCGGCCAGCTCCGCAAGCCGGTCCCGGGTCTGGCTCGTGACCTTGATCGTGGCGTCAGCAGCCATACACCGAAGCCTACACCGACCACTACACCATAGCGTGTGGGGTTCACTGCCAAACTCGCACTCGTGCGCTGACCTGATGTTTCGCTGACTTCCCGTGATCATGGCATGATCGATTGTAGGTTCCCGAAACTCGGCCACCCTACGCGACTTGCATGTATTCGTGGATAACTCCACCGAGTCGATCACATCTGATGATCTTGGTGGCCGTGTCGACACCGACCTCATCCCGGCATATCGCGTCCAGGCGGAACTCCGTCGGCAGCTCCCGGGCCTCGTGATAGCTGTAGGCCCTAGCAGATCAGGCGCGGAGAGAAACGGTCATTGCCCGCGGTCTCGGACCTCCGCCGTTACTCGAAGTGCAGGTCGAAGCCGTTCACGCGCATGAACCGCTCGACCAGCTCCGCGTCGCTGAGCTTGTCCACGGGGGTGTGCAGGCCGATGAGCTCGGGCCCGTAGACCTCGGCGGCGATGTCCAACTCCCGGTCGAGCAGCCAGTCCGACGGGTTCGACGGGGTCTCGTCGAAAGCCTGTTCGTCCATAACCTAAGCTTATCGGCTGGCCCGGGTGCTGGGCTCGAGTCATGTCAGGAACTGACCGGCAGTGGATTGAGTTCGGTCTCCAGGGTCGGCTGGGCCAGCCAGCCCATGGCGACCGGTACGTCGTACAGCCGCCCGGGCGCGAACCGGGCCCAGAAGTGCCGCAGCCCGGGCACGACCACCTTCACGACGCTCAGCTCCAGGTCGGGGCGAGTTTGGTCGAGCACCAGCATCCGCATGCCGTGGCGACGCACCAACTCGGCGCAGTGGCGTACGTCATCGCGCAGGTCGGCGCTGTGCCAGCCCCCTGCGGCCGACAGGGTGGTGGCCGGCAGAGCCGGGTCGGGTCGTAGGTAAGGCTGGTTGGCCACCGTGGCGGCCTGGTACCAGTGCTCGTTGTCGGGGTCGTGGTCGAAGTCCAGCGGTCCGCCAGTGACCAGGGCGTACATCAGGTTCAGCTCGGTCAGTGCGCGCGAGAGCGCGATCCGCGGATCGCAGTGCGCCCCGTAGCCCTGCACGATCCGCTCCGGTCCGTGCAGTGCCCGCGACACCGCGGCATACACTGGCACGCCCAGGTCGGTGGTGAGGTCGAGGGCCCACACCTCCCGGCCGCGCCGGGCGTACTCGGCGAGCAGTGCCCGCAGGTACGGGTCGTCGAAGCTGTCCAGGTCCACGGCTGGCCGACGCAGCCGGTTGTACCACCAGATCGCCACACTGTCGCGCTCGACCAGCTCCATGAAGCCCTGGACGATAGCCTCCTCCGGATTGTTGCCGGAGGCGTTGCCGTTGGAGTCACCCACACAGAACCGGTGCCCGTGCTCGGTCGGGTAGTCATACCAGCAGAATGCGCTCGGCAGGTACACCGCGCGGTCCTCGGTGAGCGACCAGGCCGGCGTCCAGCCGATCGCGCGGCTCTCGTCGAAGCGCTCGGGCACCCAGGCGAAGACGGAATGCTCCCGGTTCCACGCCTCGCGGGCAGCGTACTGGGCGTCACTCACCTGCACCAGGTCGGCAGGGTACACCGCCTGGTCGCGCAGCTCGGCCCAGGTGCCGCGGACCCGGGGCTCCTCGCCGGTGTACGAGCCGGACAGTCGCTCGATGGCCTCGCACAGCGCACTCGCCCGCGCCTGCGCGTCGGAGCGCCCCTTGCCCGCGCTGCCGGCGGAGTGGTCCCGGCGCAGCGCCGCCAGGCTGGTCGGGGTGGCGCTGCCGGGGGACATCCCGGCATACACGGTGATCAGGTCGGTGTCGGTCGGGAAACGCCGCAACTCGCGCACCACCCCCGTCAGCGGGCTTACCTGGTGGCCGAAACGGTCCAGGGTCTGCTGCGGGGACCTGACCCGATAACCGCCGTCGGCGGTGAACGACTTTGGCCTGCTAGTCAGCATCACCGGGCCGGTCGCGACGCCACGTGCCGGCTCGACGCACGCCGGGCACTGCGGCCGGCGTACCAGGCGGTGCTGCCGGATCTCGGGCGCGGCCAGGTCGAGGGTAACCAGGTTGCCCTCGATGGCGGCCATGCCCTCCAGCAGCCATCGGGCTGGCCGACCCCACCGACGCGAGCTGGGCCAGCGCGTCGCGCAGCGCGCCTGCCCCGATTCCCTGCACGGCGACAGTGCGGCTGGCCAACCCGGCAGGTGCAGCGGGCGGCAGGCCACGCGCTGTCCAGTACGCCGCCTGTGCCGGGACTCCGTGGACCGGGGCACACAGATACCCGCGGTCGGTCAGGCGGTTCAGCGCATGGCGTACCGCCAGGAGGCTGAAGTCGCCCCGCCGCGCGTCGACGATCTTGTCGATGGTTCAGCCGCTGTCGAGCAGCGGCGCCAGCCGGGCGTAGAGCCTGCCGCGCAGCACCTGATTCTCGGCCTCGCCGAGCAGGTACGTGGTGTCCTCATCAACCACCAGCGGGCGCAGGTGCGGCACGAATCGGGGCCGGGTCAGCGTCATCGTTGTCACTCCACTCGCCTCGCCGGACGGGTCCCCAGGACAAACTCGCCAATCGAGCCTCGACCAGCGCCGGAATGCCGGTGAGGCGGGCGAAGGTCGCCGTGTTACCCCCACCGACCGCGCACAGCGCCAGGTTCAGGGCGGTCGCGGTGAGGTACATGGTTTGCAGCAGGCAGCCCAGGTTCTTGAGCATCAGCGCGTAGCCGATCGCCTCGTACTTCCAGCTCATCCGCTGGAACCGGGCGGTCACCACGATCAGCACCTGCGGGCGGCCGGCGCCGGTCGTGTCATGATCAGGCACACCAGACACCGGCCAGATCGGCGGGTGGCCTACTGTGGTTGTTGATGAAGCCTCCCGGCCGGAGGGGGATGGCGATGCTCGGCGTCACCGGGCTGGTGCTGATCTTGGTCGCCAGCCTGCTGGTGGCTGGCGGGTGGGGGCTGCAGCGGCGCCTGATCTACTTCCCGGAGCCGTCCGCGGTGCCCCCGGTGTCCAGCATGCTGCCCGGCGCCCACGAGGTTCGGTTGCACACCTCGGACGGGTTGGAACTTGGTGCCTGGCTGGTGCCGCCCGGCGGACCCAGCCGGGACGTGACCGTGCTGGTGGCCAGCGGTAACGCCGGCAACCGGTCATTGCGAGCACCGCTGGCGGCGGCGTTGTCCCGCGCCGGAATGGCCGTGCTGCTGTTCGACTACCGCGGCTACGGCGGGAATCCCGGCAGCCCGAGCGAGGCCGGGTTGGCCCTGGACGTGCGCGCCGCTCACCGGTACCTCACCGAGGATCGCCGGGTACCGCAGGGCAGGCTGCTGTACTTCGGGGAGAGCCTGGGCGCGGCCGTGGTCACCGAGCTGGCCGGCGAGTATCCACCGGCCGGGCTGCTGCTGCGATCACCGTTCGTCGACTTGGCCGCGGTCGGCCGAGCGCACTACCCGTACCTGCCGGTCGGAGCGCTGCTGCGGGACCGGTACCCCGTCGCCGCGCGGTTGGCCCGGATCGCGGTGCCCACCACCGTGGTGTGCGGGACCGAGGATCGGATCGTGCCGCCCGACCAGAGCCGCGCGGTGGCCGCGGCCGCCGGGGGACTGGCCGTCCTCGTGGCGGTCCGCGGCGCCGATCACAACGATCGGGCACTGCTCGATGGCGGCGTGCTGCTCCGGGCCGTGATCGAACTCGCCGACCGCGCTGCCGCCGGCCGGACCTGAGCTCCCGGTGAGAGGTGGCTGTGGCAGGATGCCGCGGTGCGTTTCCATGCCGATCTGCACATTCACTCCAAGTACTCCCGGGCCTGCAGCAAGGACTGCGATCTGGAGCACCTGACCTGGTGGGCGCGACGCAAGGGAATCGCGCTGGTGGGTACCGGCGACTTCACCCACCCGGCCTGGTTCGATCACCTGCGGGAGAGTCTCGTGCCGGCGGAGCCAGGGCTGTTCCGGCTGCGCCAGGACCTGGACCGGGCCATCACCGGCAGACTGCCGCCCAGCGTGGCTGCGGCCGGGGTGCGGTACCTGCTGTCCGTGGAGATCTCTACGATCTACAAGCGGAACGAGCGCACCCGTAAGGTTCACCACCTGGTGTATGTGCCTGATTTCGACGCGGCTGCGGAGTTCAACCGCAGGCTCGGTCGGATCGGCAACCTGGGGTCGGACGGGCGCCCCATCCTCGGATTGGACTCCCGTGACCTGCTGGAGATCACCTTGGAATGCGGCGACGGTGCCTATCTGGTGCCGGCGCATGTCTGGACGCCGTGGTTCGCGGTGCTGGGCTCGAAGTCCGGGTTCGATGCGGTCGAGGATTGTTATGCCGACCTCGCCGACCATATCTTCGCGCTGGAAACCGGGCTGTCCAGTGACCCGGTGATGAACTGGCGGATCTCCGGTCTGGACCGCTACCGGCTGGTGAGCAACTCCGATGCGCATTCACCTCCCATGCTCGGCCGCGAGGCCACGGTGTTCGACACCGACCTCGATTACTTCGCGATCCGGCAAGCCCTGGAAACCGGGGTCGGGCACGCGGGCTCAGTCGAGTTCTTCCCCGAGGAAGGCAAGTACCACGTGGACGGGCATCGCAAGTGCGGGGTCCGGATGCAGCCGCAGCAGACCCGCGAGCACGGCGGGATCTGTCCCGAATGCGACAAGCCGCTCACGGTTGGTGTGCTGAGCCGGGTCGAGGAACTGGCCGATCGGCCGGAAGCCGTCCGCCCGGCCGGTGCCGCGGACTTCCGCAGTCTGGTCCCGCTGCCGGAGATCATGAGCGAGATCCTCGGTGCCGGACCGAAGAGCAAGACGGTGCTCGGGCAGATCGACCAGCTCACTGCCGCATTGGGGCCCGAGCTGGTGATCCTGCAGGACACTCCGCTCGATGACATCGAGGCCCATTCGCCCCTGCTTGCGGAGGCCGTGGCCCGGCTACGCCGCGGTGCGGTGATCCGGGATGCCGGATACGACGGTGAGTACGGAGTGATCCGACTCTTCGAGCCCGGCGAGCTGAAGCGGATCAGCACGGTCACCGCCCCGGCACTGTTCGACGACGAGCTGTTCAGCACGAGCGAGCCCGGACCGGCCCCGCCGAAGCGCACGCTCAGGGTTCGGCTCGAACTGGCCCCACCCGCTGAGACGCCACCGCCCGCACAGCTAGCGGGGTGTGCCACCGGGGCGTTGCTACTCGACGGGCTCGATACCGAGCAGCGCGCCGCCGCCGAGGTCACCGAAGGGCCGTTGCTGATCATCGCCGGTCCGGGAACTGGCAAGACCCGCACGTTGACGCATCGCATCGGATATCTGATGACGGCGCACGGGGTAGCGCCGGCACACTGCCTGGCGATCACCTTCACTCGCCGGGCGGCCGAGGAAATGGCAGCCCGGCTCGCCGCGTTGACGCCTGCGCAGGCGCCCCAGTTGACCATCGCCACCTTCCATTCCCTCGGCCTGCGCATCCTGCGTGAGCAGCATGCCAAGGTGGGGCTGAGCCCGAATTTCGGTATCGTTGATCAGGCCCACCAGAGGGCGATTGCAACCGAGCTGACCGGTGACGAGAAGCAGGCCCGGCGCCTGCTCACCCACCTGTCCCAGCGGCGCCGAACCGGCGGTCCGGGAACCGGGTTCGCTGACACCGCGGATCGGTATCTCCAGGCGCTGCGCCAACGGGATCTGGTCGACTTCGACGATCTGGTTGCGCTGCCGGTCACGCTGCTGGAATCCGACCCGGACCTGGCCGCTGTCTACCGTGATCGGTACCGGTGCATCTCAGTCGATGAGTACCAGGACGTCGACGAGCAGCAGTACCGGTTGCTGCGCCAACTCGCCAGCCCGCATGGCAACCTTACTGCGATCGGGGACCCGGACCAGGCGATTTACCGATTCCGGGGTGCCGACGTCGGGTTCTTCCTGCGTTTCCAGCAGGATTTCCCAGGGGCGCGCACGGTGGCGCTGACCCGGAACTACCGGTCAGCCGCGCCGATCCTGACTGCGGCCCTGCAGGTAATCTCACCGACCACTCTGGTTCCGGACCGGGTGCTGCGACCGCTGAGTACCCACTCAGACTCCCTGGTCGGGATGCATCATGCCGCAACCGAGCAGGCCGAGGCGTCGTTCGTCGCGCGCACGATCGAGCAGTTGCTGGGCGGGGTGTCGTTCCACTCATTCGACAGTGGACGAGTCGACTCCGACGGCAGTGGGAGGTTGGACTTCTCCGACTTCGCCGTGCTGTACCGGACCGACCGGCAGGCGCGCGCCGTGATGGACGCGCTGACCCGGGCTGGGCTGCCGTTTCAGAAACGCTCGCACGACCGGCTGACCGATCGACCGGGGGTGGCCTGGATTCTCGATGAACTGACGTATGCACCCGGTGGGACAGGGCGGACGGCGGTCCTGGACCGTCTTGGACACGCCGCGCGCGCTGTCCTGGACCGCCTCCCCGGCGCCGGACGAGAAGGCACCGCCACCGACATCCATGTCGCCGTCGATCTACTCAAACCGCTGGCTGGCCGATGCGGCGGGGACCTGGAGCGGTTTCGTACCGAGCTGTCCCTCGGGGTCGAGGTGGACACCTGGGATCCCCGCGCCGACCGGGTGTCACTCCTGACGTTGCACGCCGTCAAGGGGCTCGAGTTCCCGGTGGTGTTCGTGGTGGGTTGCGAGGATGGGCTGCTGCCGTTGCGCTGGCCGGGAACCGCACCGGACGCGGGCGACGAGGAACAGGTGCGCGAGGAGCGCCGGCTGCTGTTCGTCGGCATGACGCGGGCGCAGCGCCATCTCTACCTCAGCTACGCAGCCGAACGGGTCCGCCACGGCGCTACCCGGAAGACCACCCGATCGCCGTTCCTGGCCGACCTCGAGGTTGCCGTGTATGAGCAGATCGGTCCGGCTCTGCCCCGGCAGAAACCCCGAGACACCCAACTCCGCCTGTTGTAGGCCGTCGAGTTCCCCCAGCAAGTTGCAGATTCCGGGAGCTGCATGCAGAATGGCGAACCAACCGTCAAGGCTATTGATTGCTCAACCGGCATCGTTTGATGAATATGTGCGCCAGCTCATGGTACCGCCAGTAGTAATGGACCTTGCCCGCAAAGCCGCCAGCATTCGACTCTCCGCTCGGGAAACCGAGGCGATGCGGGCGCATCTCGATCCTGCGGGTGGCGGGCTGTTACAAGCGTAACGTCAGGGCCGACAGCGCCGAGTAGTTCAGCGGGCCGTTCTGCCTCGGTTAACCACGGCGAGCGCGAGCGCGGCGCTTGCCTTCGTGCATTGCCTGCACCCGGGCGGGCGGGATGGCGTGGCCTTCCTCGATGAGATCGGGGCTCAGGTGCTGCGGCTGGGGCATCTGGTCGGCCCAGGGATCGCTCTCGGCGATCAGCCGAGCGGCGGTACGCACGGTGAAGTCGGCCGGCGTGACGCGATCAAGCTGGTCCCAGGCCACGGGGAACGACACCGGCACGCCTGGCCGGATGCGTGGGCTGTAAACCACCACCACCGTCGCCCCGCCAGCTCGGGTCGCATCGAGGAACACCTTGCCTGCGCGGTCGTCACGGATGAACGCCGTCGTGGCAAGCGTGGGATCGAGGCGCTCGGCACGCGCCGCGAGCGCGCGGGTGGCCGCGGCCACCTCCTCGATCGTCGCCGGTGCCGCGATCGGGACGAACACGTGCAGACCCTTGGCGCCGCTGGTTTTGACCGCGCCCACCAAGCTGGCCTCGGCCAGCGCCTGGCGGACCAGATGCGCGGCGCGCACAGCCACCCCGAACGGGTCCGCGAACGGTGGGTCGAGGTCGAGCACCAGGTGGGTGGGGCGGTCCCGATGATCGATACGGATCAGGGTCGGATGGTACTCTACGGCCCGTTGATTGGCGAACCACAGCAGGGTGCGGCGGTCATTGCACAGCGCGTAGGACACCTCGCGTTTCGAGGTCTCCGCCCACAGCGGCACCGTTCGCACCCACGGTGGGGTGTAGGGGGGAACGTTCTTCTGCATGAACGGCGTCTGACCGCGCAACACCCGGACCACCGACAGCGGCCGGCCGGCCAGCGGGGGAATAATGCGATCACGAACCGCGTCCAGGTAGTCCACCAGATCCCGTTTGGTCGCGTCCGCCCCGTCGAACAGCGGTTGGTCAAGATTGGTCAACGACACCCCGTCCCGCACCTCACCGCCGCTCACGGCGACATCATCCCACTGATGACCCCCCGGCCGATCGTCAGACCCTCGATTGCGTGCCACCGTGGAAAGCTCTGGACGGACCTGCGCTGTGGAGTCCGGTAGCGCCGTTCGTGGAGCCAACGCCCTACCCGGCGGGGATGCCGGGGGGCCTTGAGGAGGGTGGTCGAGATGGATCGGGCGGTCAGCAGGGCTGATGTGCGGCGGTGGCGGCGTAATTTCCGCGAGGAGACGGACGGAGCGGCGCTCTACTGGGCGATGGCGGATGGCGAGGCCAGCGCGGAGCTGGCGGAGGTGTACCGCAGGCTGGGCGCGGTCGAGGCGCGGCACGCGAGCTTATGGTCTGAGCGGTTACGCAGCCACGGTGCCCGGGTGCCTCGGGCGCGACCCTCGCTGCGGGCTCGCGTGCTGGGACTGCTTGCCCGGCGGTTCGGCGCCGCCGTCGTCGTCCCGGCCGTGGCGCGGGCCGAGCGAGTGGGCCGGACGATGTACGACGATCAGGCGGAGGCGGCGGGAACATCGCTGCCGGCCGACGAGCGTTCGCACGCCTTCCTGCTCAGCCAGCTTGGCAGTGGCGTGCCCGGCTCTTCGCTGAACCGTCTCGAGGGCCGGCATCGGACCCCGGGGGGCAATGCCGTGCGCGCTGCGGTGCTCGGAGCCAACGACGGGCTGCTGTCGAATCTCAGCCTGGTCACCGGGGTGGCCGGCAGCGGGCTGGGCGGTTCGGTGGTGCTGGTCGTCGGTCTGGCCGGGCTGCTGGCCGGAGCATTCTCGATGGCGCTGGGCGAGTGGGTCTCGGTGCAAAGCTCCCGGGAGCTGGTGGAGCGGCAGTTAGCGATCGAGGCTGACGAGATCGCGACACTGCCCGACGAGGAGGTCGAGGAACTGCGACTGATCTACCAGGCCCGCGGGCTGCCCGAGGACGAGGCACGAACGGTGGCCAAGCGCCTGCTGGACGACCCGGACAATGCGCTGGAGGTGATGGCCCGCGAGGAACTCGGTCTTGACCCGGACGAACGCGGCGGCAACCCGTGGACCGCGGCGCTGATCTCGTTCCTGCTCTTCACCGTGGGCGCGATCGTGCCGGTGCTGCCTTTCATCTGGCTGGCCGGCCTGCCGGGGGCGCTGGCCGCCGCCGTCGCGGGCGGCGTCGGGCTGTTCGCGCTCGGCGCGGCGACCACCCTGTTCACCGGACGAGGCCCGCTGCGGGCGGGGCTGCGGCAGATGCTGTTGGGATTGGCCGCTGCCACGGTGACTTACGGCGTGGGCACCCTGCTGGGAGTGGCCATCACCTGAATTGCACTGCGCATGGCGTGCCGTGGGGACGAGGTGGTGGAAGATCGCCGGCCTGGGCGCGGTCGCGGGTGTCGCGGCGACCGGGGTGTTGATCGCCCGAGAAGAGCACACGCGCCGGGCGGATACCCCCGACGAGATCCGTGCTCGGCTGCGTGAGCAACGGGTCATCCAGCAAGGAGCGCGTCGCGCAGCGCGGGGAGCCCAAGCGCCTGGAGCGCACCCCCAACCTGGCTCCGGTACTGCAGAATGTCGGCTTTGATCGCATCAGTACCGCCGGAGACACATCCTGCGACCGCCCGGGCGATTGACCCAGCCACCGCGTCGGCAGGCTGGTTGTTATTGATTCCCCGTAGGGTCACGTAGCTCGATGCGAGGCATCCTATCGCTCGGCTGACGAAGGCCACTGCGGGAATTTCCCCGATCTGCAATAGTGTCCTCTCGTCCAGCACTCCCTCCTTCTGCAGGCGATTCCGGATCCGCGTCTCGATCCACTGGTGATCACCCGTTGATAAAATGTCGTCAGGCAGTGCTGCGAGTGCCTGCTCGAGAGCTTCCTGTTCGGACTCTGAGAGGTGCGCGTAAGAAGCGAAGTCTGTTGTTCTTGCGGGCGTCACCGTTTGCCTCCACCGTTGAGATCTGTGACCTGATGCGTGCCGGATCTGGCGGTCTCCTCGCACAGCTTCTTGCCCGCCGGCCTCACACCCGAGCCCGTCGAGCCTGCACAAAGGACCAGACCGCCAGGACAACGAAAACGCCGCACAGGGCCAGGTTGAGCAGCCCCGCCGTGCGTGCGATGTCGGCATGCGCAGAGCCTGCGGCAGGATGGGCGATGAGTTGCCAGGCCGAGCCCAGCACTCCGAGCAACGCCACCGCCGCAGCAGCGTGCATTGCGTGCCGGCGCGGGGTGCCACCACGCAGGCCGACGAGCCCCGCGATGGCAAGCCCCAGGCCGAGCACCGCGGGGATGAGCGCGGTCGGGCTGGCACCGGGCCCGGAAGCCGTGTAAGCCCAACCTCCCACCAGGATCAGCACGATCCCGATGACGATCGCGATCTTGGACAAGGGAACTGACCTCCCACTCGGAAGACGGGTGCCACACCAGTGTTCCGCATCTGCGATCCATGCCGCCGGTCCGGGGTCGGTGCGTGCCGAGCGGTGGTACGGCCCAGTGCGGGCGGCTGACGGCCGACGACTCGTTTCAGGGTTGGGCTGGTGCTGGTCCGACGGGGGCGTCGGCGAGGTGCGCGATGCACAAGTGCGGGGTGACGAACGACTCAAGGCCGACAGCCTCGACCGGGGCATCCAGGTTGGCGACGGTCTGCTTGAGCAGGCCGAGGTGCATCGCGCAGACCACGTTGGGGTGCACGGTGGCGACGGCGCGGAACGGGCAGGCGTGCAGCAGGATCCGATGTTGTGGTCCGTCCCGGTTCAGTTCTGGCTCGAAACCGAGTTCGGCGAACATCGCGACCACTCGACGGACGGCCTCGTCGGCGGAGCCTGCAGCGCATGGCTGGGTAGATCGCCGGTGACGGCGGGCGAAGGCGCGGCCCGCCTCCTCGGCTAACCCTGTGGAGCTCTCGTTGCTGACCGCGAGGTAGCTGGCGAGGATATCGGTGAGCAGTCGCAGGCCATCCGGATTCTGGCTGCCTGCGCCGTCCGTGGTTGCGGTGTAGACAACTCGGGGCCGTCCGGAGCCACCACGGGGGTCGGGTCGACTGCAGACGAGTCCGGCATCGACCAGGATCCTGAGGTGGAAGCGCACCGTGTTCGGATGCAGAGCGCGCTGTGCCGCGATCTGCTGGACATCGAGCGGGGTGTCGCTGCCCCGCAGTAACTCGAGGATGCGGACCCGGCTGAGGGCGGCTAGCGCCCCGTGGGTCCTGCTGCGCTCCCTCGCGGGGTCGCTCCTGGCCGACATGTCGAGAAGATACTACGACTATAGTAAGAACTATGACTATGGTAAGAAACTCCTCGACAGGAGAGGCGGGCGGTGATGGTCGCCAAGTTGGCGGGTACCCAGGTAGATCCGGTCTTCGCGGGACGGACGGAGGCAACCAGTGCCCTTGGTCAGGACGCTGAGGCGGTGGCCAGGACCTGTTATGACATGGCCTTGCGTTTCCACCGCGGCGGCAAGTTGGTGTGCTTCGGCAACGGGTCGGCAGCCGCCGACGCCGCGCACATCGTGGTGGAGTTCGTGCACCCGGTCATCGTGGGGAAACGGGCCCTGCCCGCAGTGTCGCTGGCCAACGACGTCGCGACGCTGAGTGGGATCACCCGGCTGAGCGGATTCGAGGACAGCTTCGCCGCCCCGCTGCGGCTGCATGCAGCGGCGGAGGACATCGCGTTGGGCATCTCGGCGGATGGTGACTGCGACAACGTGGCTCGCGCGCTGTGCGTTGCCCGGGACGCGGGTCTGCTGACGGTGGCGCTGGTCGGCGGCGACGGGGGTCGGATCGCCCGGATTGCCGGGCTGGACCACGTTCTGATCGCGCGCTCCACCGATCCCCGAGTGGTCAAGGAGGTCCAGGTCACCACCTATCACGTGCTGTGGGAGCTAGTGCACGTCTTCTTCGAACAACCTGGGGTACTCGAGCCGAGAGTTGTGCCGTGAGCGCGCTGGCCTGCCTCACCGACCCGATCATCTGCCCGGAGGTGTCGTCATGAGCGGTGTGGAGTCGCTGTACCCGTTCCTCTACTCGGGTGTGTCGGACGTCGATGCGGTGCTCGCCGAGGTCTGCCGGTCGACGGCTGAGAAGACCGCGGAGATCACCCGTTTGCGCGGTGAAGTGCTGGAACTCTACCGTGATCGACTCGCCGAGTGCGGCACCGCGATGGCCCGATCCTTCGCCGCTGGGGGCCGGTTGTTCACCTTCGGCAACGGGGGGAGCAGCACCGACGCCCAAGCCGTTGCCGAGCTTTTCCAGAACCCTGGTCCGGCTGGTCGTCCGTTGCCTGCGACGGCGCTGACCACCGACGTCGCGGTGCTCAGCGCGCTGGCCAACGATGTCTCCTTCGATGTGGTCTTCGCCCGACCGCTGGCCGCCAACGGGCACGCGGGGGACATCGCGCTGGGCTTGTCCACCAGCGGCGGGTCAGCGAACGTCCTGCGCGGCTTCGATGAAGCCGCCCGCCGCGGGATGCTCACCATCGGACTGGCCGGCTACGACGGCGGCAAGATGGCCGAGACCGACAGCATCGAGCACCTGTTCGTCATGCCGTCGTCCTCGGTGCACCGCATTCAGGAGGCGCAGACCACGACTTACCACGTGCTCTGGGAACTCACCCAGGTGGCGCTGGGGCAATCTTGATCATACATGCGGTGGGTGCACGGCTCGCGCCAGGGGGAGGGCGCCGGTCCTGCCCTGAGAATGCGGCAATGTCGCGCCGACTCTTGCCCCTGCTCGCGCTGCTCGCCGTGTTGTGCAGCACGCTGCTCACCTCCTGCGGGCAGCGGGAGGAAAGCTTGCCCCCGGCTGCCGGCCTGCTGGCCGAGTCGGCCGCGGCGATGCGGACCGTGACCAGTACCAGGGTTGACCTCGACGTCCACGGTGAGCTGCCGGGAGTGCCGCTGAAGTCCGCCGCGGGCCAGCTCACCAGGGAAGGCGCGGCCCAGGGAACCGCATCGCTGGACATGGGGGAGCAACCGTTCGAGGTGGATTTCATCATCCTCGGTCAGGAGCTGTACCTGCGGGGCCCGACCGGCGGGTTCCGGAAGCTGGCCACGTCCTCGGCCTTCCTCGTCTACAACCCCACAGTGATCCTGGATCCGAACCGGGGCATCGCAGCAGTCCTGGCCAGTGGTACCGAGGCGAGCACCGAGGCCCGCGAGCCGGTCGGCGGGGTGGACAGCTACCGGGTGCAGGCCAAGTTCCCCCGGCAGTCGCTCGACAAGCTGGTGCCCGGGTATACCCCGGATTCGGTCAGCCGGGTGTGGATTGCCGCCGCTGGCTTCCGCCTGGTGCAGGCCGAGTTCCCGACCACCGGCGGCACGGTCAGCTTCCGGTTCTCCAACTACAATGCCCCAGCCGATATCAGGCCGCCGGCTTAAGGCCCGGCAGGCGCGCAGCGGAGATGACGCAGGTTTCCGAGTTCTTTGACCATCACATCGAACACCGGTGAGCCCGGCACCGGGTTGCGCTTCTGGGCAACTTTGCACCAGCCCCACTTGGCATAGGCAGCCTGGGCGGCGTCGGCGGCCGGCAGTGCCAGCAGGGTCGCCCGCTCTTCCTGGCGCTCCTGCAGCAGCCGGGCGTGGAGTGTCTCGGCAACGTGCTTCCTTCGCCACGGCCGCCGTACCAGGAGTTCCACCAGCGCGAAGGTCCGGCCCGGGTATTCCCGGGTCAGGGCCTCTGGCAAAGGGGTATCCAAGCGCTGCCACCAGGTGGTGGTCGGGGCAAGGGGCACCCCGAAGCCATAGGCAACAAGCTGGTCACCACACCGTGCTTCAACAAGACTGAAGCCCGCACTCCGGCGCTGCCTGGCGAAGGGGTCGCTGAACAGCTCCGATTGCTCTACACCCCATTCGTAGGGGGGCTCGGCATAGACCTCACGATACAAGGCGATCAGCTCGTCCATGTGCCGCGCTACCTCATCGGCACTCACCCGCCGGAAGTCAACCCCTGCAGGCGCCGGCACTGTCTCGCTTCGCATCGCAGCCAAGCATAGCGCCCATGCTGGCGGCGCTCATGCCGCCAACGGCTGGCCGGTGCCAGCGGACGCGGTGGGGTCGGGCCCCGTGGGGTTGCCCGGCAGCGGGTGGTACCGCCGGCTCTCCCGGGTAGTGGCAGGAGTGTCACACTGCCAGCGCCACGTGCCGCAATGCACTCGCACGGCGCCGGTTGCGGTCTCGGCCACGACGGTGGGCTGCCCGCAGGTGAGGCAGGCGAGGGCGACCGGGTGTGGGAACCGCATCAGACCACCTCCCCAACCTCTCGTTCGCCACGCGCTTCGTGCGGCGTGGGCGCTTACCGACTGTCCACTGTGATGAGAACCGGGAGCTGATCCTTGATACCTCGGTAGGTGCTCGTGATCAGTGTGCCCGGTCACGGTTGGAAGATGGCGCTGAGCCGGTGACAGAGGGCATCGACGTCGTCCTCGTCATGGTAGATGCCGAAGCCGAAACGCAGCCGATCGTCACGATGGTCGGTGGTCACCTTACGGGCCCGTAGCCGCTGCCTGATCGCGCCCGCGTCGGGAAGGCGGAAGGTCAGAAAATTTCCCCGTCCGGGGATCTCCGGGGGTGGCACCAGCGTGCGGTGGCCGAGTCCAGGTATCTGCAGGGCGTCAAGCCGGTCAAGGAAGCGGGCCTGCAACCTGCGAACCCGGGCGTGGATCACCGGCACCGACAGTCCCAGCTCGTCGAGCAGCCGCTGGGCGGCGTTGAAGCGGTACAGCCCGGTCGCATCGAACGTCGCGCCGAGGAACCGGGCGGCGTCCTGCTGGTAGCTCACCTGCCCGGACGGCCCGATGAGCTCGGCGAAGCCGGCGAACCAGCCCGTGTTGACTGGACGCTCGCCATACCCGGGCGGGCAGTGCAGGAAGCAGGCGCCCTCGCCGGCCATCGCGTACTTGTAGCCCCCGGCCAGGTAGAAGGCGCGGTTCGCGATAGCGGCAAGGTCGGTCGGCAGCGCCATGAACCCGTGGTAGCCGTCGACGACCACGAACGTCTCATCGGCCGGCACGGCGGCGATGACCGCCGCGAGGTCGGAGACCGCGAACCCCGAGTTGAAGTGCACCTGGCTGAAGAACACCAGGTCGTGGCCGCCCCGGGCGGTGGAGTGCCGCAGCCGCTGGGTAAAGGTGTCGAACGGCTCGGCCGCCACCCGGTCGACGACCGCGAGCCCGGCCTCCTCCAGCCGGCGCACCTGCCGGGCGAAGCTGTGGAACTCGCTGTCGGTGGTCAGGATCCGGGTCGGCACCGGCAGGCAGGACAGCAGCCGCAGCACCAGGTCGTGAGTGCTGGGGGCAAACGTGACGGTCGCGGGGTCGGGCAGGCCTAGCTGGCCCGCGACGTGCCTGCCGGCTTCCGGCAGCACCGTGCCCAGCAGCAGGTCCCATTTGTCGTCGTGCAGTGCGGCGGCATCGAGCCAGGCGCGCTGCTGCGCCTCGAACGTCACGTCCGGCCAGGGGTGGTGGCTGTGCGCGGCGACGTGCAACCGCTCCGGATCCGGGGCGAGGAAGCGGGTGAAGTGCCGCTTGTAGCTGATCACCGCTGGTCCAGCCGGTAGACCCGATGCGCGTTGCCCGCGCCCACCATGGTCGCCACGCGCACCGCGTCAGCACAGGACCACTCCCCGGCCTGCACCCACTCGCCGAGGATGCTGGCCATAGCCTGCCGCCACAACACGGCACCGAGGTAATGCAGCTCGGCCGGCCCCCACCCGTCGGAGGAGAAGAGCAGTTTGCCGAACGGGGCGACTTCCAGCGACTCCGCGACGATCGCCCGGCAGCGCGCCCCGGTGTAGTTCACCGCCAGACCGACGTCGAGGTAGACGTGCGGGTACACGTGGGCGAGATACCCGGCCGTGCGGTGGTAGGGGTAACAGTGCAGCAGCAGCACCGGGACCTGCCGGTGCTGCACCCGGCGCAGGAACTCGGTCATCAGTGAGGGGTCGCAGCGGTGCAGGGTGAGGTCGGGATCTCCGTACCCGACGTGGAACTGCAGCGGGAGGCCGCGCTCGACGCCCATCCACAGCAGGTGACGCAGCAGCACCGGATCGCTCAGCCGTACCTCACCGGTCTCCCGTCGCCGCAGCCACCGTCCGGCGGCGCGGCGCACCTCGCGACCGGCAGGTGGGTCCGGGTCGAAGTCCAGGCCGTACCGGTAGGCGATGATCGACTTGAGCCCGACCGCGTGCCGGGTCCGTTCGTCGAGGGCCGTGGCGAACCGGTCGGCGAACCGGTCCGCGCCGACCCCGCTGTCGGCCACCCCTTCGGCCACCGATTCCAGCCGCACGATCTCGGCTGCGGTTCCGCCGGAGGCCGCCGCCATCTGCGGCGGCGTCAGGGTCTGCTGCGCCCGGTAGCCGGTCTCGACCAGAAACCAGCCCACCCCGCTTGCGCCGAGCAGCCGGCGGGTGACCTCCGGCGCACCGAGTTCTCGGCGGCGGGCGAGGTAGGTGGCCGCGTCGGTGTGCGGGGGCAGATCAAGCACCGGGGCACACCAGCGGCGCACGGCGAAACCCAGTTGGGAGTCCAGATGGGTGGTCCCCGCCGGCGGTGGCCACCCGGACTCGGTGAGCCCAGCCTCGAACGCAGCCGGCTCCAGATCATCCTTCGCAGCGCCGTGCACATGGTGGTCCACCAGGCGCAGGGCCTGCAGAGCGGCCGGCAGGTGCGTCACTGCTGAGGCTCGGACCTCCTGCGGTCGACGGTGAAGCGCACCTGCTCCCCACCGTCCTCGGTGACGTGCTCGACGTCCAACTCCTGGTCATGCAGGACCTGGACCAGGTTGGGCGGGAGGAAGATCTTCACGCCGCGGGTCTCGACCACCGAGTCATCCTCGCCTGGGGCCGCAGCCAGGGACAGCCCCAGCCCCTCCGACCGGGTGGTCTTCCCCTGCCGCGTGATCCGCAGACCCGCCCCCTCGGGCATCTGATGCTTGGTCACGAGCGAGTTGATGGCCTGAGCGGCTGCCTCGGTCACTGTCAGCATGTCACTACCGTATGTGTCGACGCGCGAGAACAGCGCACCAGGGTCACCGGTTCCCCCCTGACCTCATCAACGGTACTCGGGTTCTCGAGTCGAAACCGGGATCCGGGGTCCCACTGCGAGCGCCGGATGCTAGCGTCGGTGACATGATCGGCTGAGATCTCCGCTGTGGGGCGCGATTGCGAGCTGAGCACGTCGAGTTTGGAGGAGATCGCTGTGAGGAAGCATCCTGAACCCCGAGACGAACCCGTACCCGACGACGCCGTCGCCCCCCCGGCGCTCAACCGCCGTGAGCGTCGCGGCGGTAAGGCCGGGGTGCCCTCGCACCGGG
Source organism: Pseudonocardiaceae bacterium (assembly GCA_035714625.1). Classification (GTDB taxonomy): domain Bacteria; phylum Actinomycetota; class Actinomycetes; order Mycobacteriales; family Pseudonocardiaceae. Next base: position 18,662 of record DASTLT010000170.1, read on the forward strand.
ATGGCAAGGCTGGCGGGGGACGGCTGCACACCACTGTCCCGAACCCGCGGCAGTACTCCACCCGCCGCCGCGGCGGCTGAGCGGTAGGGTGAGGCGTGGAGACGCAACGCAAGCCGGAGGAGCTTTCCGACGAGGAACGCGAGCGGCTGCGCCAAGCCCACCAGCGGGTGCGCAATTCTTCGCATGCGCTGGAGGCGCTGACGGTGGTCAAACCGGTCCGCGGGCGTTGGGTGGCCACGCCTGCGCCGCTCGAGGCCCTCGAGGCAGCCCAGGTCGAGCTGCATGACGCATATCAGGAACTCTGGTCGGCTCAGCGGGAGCTCTTGGGCTGGGAGCCTCCCGCTGACCGTTCCTGAGCCAGTTCACGCCACGTCGAACAGGCGCTCAACGCGTCCGCCGCGGCCGCACCCGGTGTCGTGCCACCAGCGGCGCAGGCACTTGCCGCACTGCACCCAGACCATGTTGGCCTCGGAGTAGAGCAGGTACAGCCCGGTGTTGTTGCTGCAGTGCGGGCAGGGCAGCCACGCCTGACGGCTGATATCTGCTTGCCGGTCCAGCATCATCCCGACCACCTCGCCAGGTCGGGCAGCACGCCGCTGGCCACCAGCAGGTCGTAGCTGGCCTGCTGGTCGGGGTCGAGGTGGGTGTAGAGCAGGCGATGGGCCTGCGCTTCGCCGGCATATGCCTCGACCGGGTCCCAATGGGCACCGATGGCCGCCAGGACGGCGGCGAGCCGCGTGCCCTCGTGGGCGGAGAGATCAACGTCGAACGGGACGAGGTTGGCCATGGCCCACCTCCGGGTCTGATCGGGATGAATGGTATGCAATTGACAGTTCCTGGCATTGACAGCGGGATCATCGAACTGTCCTCCCGGCCGTCATATAGATACAGAGCACGCACGGCGCCGCCACGTACATCGGGATTCAACAGGGAGTAGGTAGTAGCACACGGGGATGCCCGATCAGGCAGCCAGTGACGGTGCGTGACTTCACGATGGCGGCAAGCGGCGGGGGCCGCCCCCCGCGCTCCTCGGGTACCAGCGGGTTTGTGTGACCCAAGTCACCGACCTGGTTAAAAAACAGGAATGGTTGCCCCACGGTTCGGTAACTGATAGGTTACGACAGGTAAATTTCGCGGAAACTTATGAGGTGAAAGCTGTTTAGCTCGGGCCGAGTGCAGGAACTCGGTTGGCGGCGAATGCACCCTCGAACTGATGCGTTTTGGCAGGTCGGAGGCTGGCTGACCGGCGCTGTCAGGCGGACGCCGACGTGAACGAAGTGTTACGTATCTCGCACTTGGGTCCTGATGATGATGTGAGCATCGACGCCCATTCTTGAAGAACTTTGAAACGCCATCTACAGTGAGGGGGCCAGCCGCTATGTGAGCACAAAATTATTTGTTCGGAGAGGTGGCGCCCGTGTCCGATATCCGTGGTAGCAGGGCAGGTATCGCCGACGTCGGCATGGACACTGGACTCACTGATTCCCTGCTGCGCATCGGCAAGTATTTTCAACGCGGGGAGACCTCGACTGATCTGCGAACGTTGCACCAGGTCGGTGGCCGGTCGGCTGACCTTTTCTATCGGGACCGTTGGGCCTACGACAAGGTGGTGCGCTCGACCCACGGGGTGAACTGCACGGGTTCCTGCTCGTGGAAGGTCTACGTCAAGGATGGGATCATCACCTGGGAGTCGCAGCAGACCGACTACCCCTCGATCGGTCCGGACAAGCCGGAGTACGAGCCCCGCGGGTGCCCGCGGGGTGCGTCGTTCTCCTGGTACACCTATTCGCCGGCCAGGGTGCGCTATCCTTATGTGCGCGGCACGCTGCTCCAGTTGTACCGAGAAGCGAAGCAGCGGCTCAAGGATCCGGTACTGGCCTGGGCTGATGTGGCCGACGATCCAGAGAAGGCGTGCCGGTACAAGTCGGCGCGCGGCAAGGGTGGATTCGTCCGGGCCGAGTGGTGGGAGGCCGTAGAGATCGTCGCGGCCGCGCACGTGCACACGATCAAACGGTATGGTCCCGACCGGGTCGCCGGATTCTCGCCGATCCCGGCGATGTCGATGGTCAGCCATGCCGCAGGGGCCCGATTCATCTCCCTGATCGGCGGGGCCATGCTGTCGTTCTACGACTGGTATGCCGACCTCCCGGTGGCCTCGCCGCAGGTGTTCGGGGACCAGACCGACGTACCAGAGTCCGCCGACTGGTTCGATGCGGGTTATCTCATCATGTGGGGCTCCAACGTCCCGGTCACCCGCACCCCGGACGCGCACTACATGACCGAGGCCCGCTATCGCGGTCAGAAGGTCGTTGTCGTATCGCCGGACTACGGCGACCACACGAAGTTCGCCGACGAGTGGCTGCCTGCCCGGCCGGGAACCGATGCCGCGCTAGCCATGGCCATGGGGCACGTGATCCTCAAGGAGTTTTTCGTCGACCGGTCCACACCCCGGTTCACCGACTACGTGAAGCGCTTCACCGACCTGCCGTTCCTCGTCGCTTTGGAGAAACGAGGTGACGGCGACGCCGAGACCTGGGTGCCCGGCAAGTTCCTCACGGCGGCCGATCTGGGTGACACCGGCGAGGGCGCGGCGGCTAAGACAGTGCTGCTGGACGCGGCCAGCGGGGAACCGGTGGTGCCGGACGGATCGCTGGGCCACCGGTTCACCGGATCCGGACAGGGGCACTGGAACCTCGACCTGGGGAAGTGCGACCCGCTGCTGAGCGTGGCCGGGGAGGACAGCGTCGAGGTCGGCCTGCCCCGGTTCGATACCGCCGAGCCCGGCGTGCTGCGCCGTGGGGTGCCGACCCGGCTGGTGGCCGGGAAGCTGGTCACCACCGTGTTCGACCTGCTGCTGGCCCAGTACGGAGTGCACCGGCCGGGCCTGCCGGGGCAGTGGCCCACCGGCTACGACGACGCCGTGCAGCCGTACACACCGGCCTGGCAGGAGCCGATCACCGGAGTGCCCGCGGCCGCGGCGGCGCGGATTGGCCGGGAGTTCGCCGACAACGCCGAGCGCTCCGGCGGCCGGTCTATGATCTTGATGGGGGCCGGCACCAACCACTGGTTCCACTCCGACCAGACCTACCGGTCATTCCTGGCGCTGGTGATGCTCACCGGTTGCCAGGGGGTCAACGGCGGCGGCTGGGCACACTACGTCGGCCAGGAGAAATGCCGGCCGATCACCGGCTGGTCCGCACTGGCCTTCGGCCTGGACTGGCAGCGACCGCCACGGCAGATGCAGGGCACCGTTTACTGGTACCTGGCCACCGACCAGTGGCGCTACGACCCGTTCACTGCCGAGGCGATGGCCTCCCCGCTGGCTCAGGGGCGCTTCGCTGGACGCACCACGGCAGACAACATCGCGCTGGCCAGCAGGCTCGGCTGGATGCCCAGCTATCCGACGTTCAACCGCAACCCGCTGGACCTGGCCGACGAGGCGCAGCGGCTGGGCAAGGACGCCGCACAGCACGTGGTGGACGGGCTGGCCACCGGCCACCTGCGATTCGCCTGCGAGGACCCGGACGCACCGGAGAACTTCCCGCGGTGCCTGACGGTGTGGCGAGCCAACCTGCTGGGCTCCTCGGCAAAAGGCAACGAGTACTTCCTGCGCCACCTGCTGGGCACCGACTCCAATCTGCGGGCCAGCGATACCGCTGGGGTCCGTCCGGCCGAGGTCACCTGGCGGGACGAGGCCCCGGTCGGCAAGCTGGACCTGCTGCTGGCGCTCGACTTCCGGATGACCAGCACCACCCTGTTCTCCGACGTGGTGCTGCCTGCGGCTACCTGGTACGAGAAGCACGACCTGTCCAGCACCGACATGCATCCCTACGTGCACGCCTTCTCCCCGGCGATCTCCCCGCCGTGGGAGACCAGGACTGACTTCGAGGCGTTTCACCGCATCGCCCGCGGCTTCTCCTGGTTGGCCGAGAGACACCTTGGCGTGCGCAAGGACCTGGTGGCCGCCCCCCTGCAGCATGACACCCCCGACGCCACCGCGCAGCCCGGTGGCCGGGTGCTGGACTGGAAATCCGGCGAATGCGAGCCGATACCGGGCAAGACCATGCCCCGGCTCGTCGTGGTGGAGCGCGACTACCCAGCGATCGCCGAGAAGATGGCCGCACTCGGCCCCTTGGTGGACACCCTCGGGCTGACCACCAAGGGTGTCACGGTGCATCCGGAGGCCGAGGTCGCCTACCTCAAGGCGGTGAACGGGGTGGCCCTGTCCGGTCGGGCCACCGGCCGGCCGTCACTGGCCAAGGACACCCATGCCGCCGAGGCCATCCTGGCGTTGTCCGGCACTACCAACGGCCGGCTGGCCGCTGAAGGATTCCGCACCCTGGAGCGGCGCACCGGCACCAAGCTCGCCGACCTTGCCACCGAGAACGAGGGCAAGCGGATCACCTTCGCCGACACCCAGGCCCGCCCGGTACCGGTGATCACATCACCGGAGTGGTCGGGCAGCGAGACCGGGGGCCGGCGCTACGCCCCCTTCACGATCAACACCGAGCGACTCAAGCCATGGCACACGCTGACCGGCCGGCAGCACTTCTACCTGGATCACGACTGGATGTCCGAGCTGGGTGAGCAGATGCCGATCTTCCGGCCACCGCTGGATATGACCGCGCTCTTCGGCGAGCCGGGTGTCGGCTCCCTCGGTGAGCCGGGCAATGGACATCGCGCGGTCACCGTCCGGTACCTCACTCCGCACTCGAAGTGGTCGATCCACTCCGCCTATCAGGACAATCTGCACATGCTCACGCTGTCCCGGGGCGGTCAGGCGATCTGGATGTCCGATGTGGACGCCGCGAAGATCGGGGTGGTGGACAACGAGTGGATCGAGGCGGTCAACCGGAACGGCGTCGTGGTCGCGCGGGTGATCGTCAGCCACCGGATGCCGGAGGGGACCGTGTTCATGTACCACGCCCAGGACCGGGCGGTCGGCGTGCCGCGCATCGAGCAGACCGGTAAGCGCGGCGGGATCCACAACGCACTCACCCGATTGATGATCAAGCCCTCGCACCTGATCGGGGGTTATGCCCAGCAGTCGTTCGCGCTGAACTACCACGGACCGACCGGCAACCAGCGCGACGAGGTCACCACCATCCGCCGCCGCAGCCAGGAGGTGCAGTACTAGTGCAACCGAGCCAAGCGCGTGGAGTGCGCCGATGAGACTGATGGCCCAACTCGCCATGGTGATGAACCTGGACAAATGCATCGGCTGCCACACCTGCAGCGTCACCTGCAAACAGGCCTGGACCAACCGCAGCGGCGTCGAGTACGTCTGGTTCAACAACGTCGAGACCCGGCCCGGACAGGGGTATCCGCGGCAGTACCAGGACCAGCAGCGGTGGAAGGGCGGCTGGACGCTGACCAAGCGCGGCCGGCTCACGCTGCGCTCGGGCTCGCGGTTCAAGCGGCTGCTGAACATCTTCGCCAACCCCGACCTGCCGACGGTGGGCGACTACTACGAGCCGTGGACCTACGACTACGACAACCTGCTGTCCGCACCGCCGTCGGACACCACGCCGGTGGCCCGGCCGAAATCGCAGATCACCGGTAAAGACACTGCGGTGACCTGGGGTGCGAACTGGGACGACGACCTGGGCGGGGGACCGGAGCAGATCGGCCGCGACCCGGTGCTGGCCAAGCTCTCCCAGCAGGTGAAGCTGGAGTTCGAGCAGACGTTCATGTTCTACCTGCCGCGGATCTGTGAACACTGCCTCAACCCGTCCTGCGCGGCATCCTGCCCCTCGGGGGCGATCTACAAGCGCAGCGAGGACGGCATCGTGCTGGTTGACCAGGACCGTTGCCGTGGCTGGCGGCAGTGCGTCACCGGGTGTCCGTATAAGAAGATCTACTTCAACCACAAGACCGGCAAAGCGGAGAAGTGCACGTTCTGCTACCCGCGGGTGGAAGTGGGGATTCCCACCGTCTGCTCGGAGACCTGTGTCGGGCGGCTGCGCTATCTCGGAGTGCTGTTCTACGACGCGGACGCAGTGCTGGCTGCGGCCTCGGTGCCACATGAGCAGGACCTCTATCCCGCCCAGTTGGGGGTGTTTCTCAACCCGCACGATCCGCGGGTGGTGGCCGAGGCGGAGCGGTCCGGTATCTCCCAGGAGTGGATTGACGCGGCGCAGGCCTCGCCGGTCTACAAGCTGATCGTGGACTATCAGGTGGCGTTGCCGCTACACCCGGAGTATCGCACCATGCCGATGGTCTGGTACATCCCGCCGCTGTCGCCGGTGGTGGACGTGCTGGCGGGCACCGGGCATGACGGCGAGGACGCCGGTAACCTCTTCGGTGCGATCGACGCGCTGCGGATCCCGGTGGAGTACCTGGCCGAGCTGTTCACCGCAGGCGATGTGGGACCGGTGCGGGCCGCCCTGCACCGGCTGGCCGCCATGCGGTCGCATATGCGCCGGGTCAATCTCGGTGAGCAGACCCAGCCGGAGATTGCCGAGTCGGTGCGTCTGACACCCGCCGAGATCGAGGCGATGTACCGATTGCTGGCCATCGCCAAGTACGAGGATCGCTACGTCATCCCCAGCGCGGCTGGTTCGGACGCTCACCGGCTGGATGCGCTGGCGACCGGGTGCAGCCTGGATTCCGAGGGCGGCCCGGGCATGACCGCGTTCGACGCCATGGACGAGAAGTTCCACCTGACCGCGCAGCCGCCCAGCCCAGCCGATGGCAACGGCACGGCCGCGCCGGTGGATAAGGCGCGCCGGATCAACCTGCTCAACTGGGACGGCAAGAGCACGAATGGCCTGTTCCCCAGCTTCTCCGCGTCCCACATCACCGAATCCAACGGGGCCGAGTCCAACGGGGCCGAGTCCAACGGGGCCGAATCCGATGGGATAGCGCATGCGGCGGAGCGGGCCCGATGAGCCCGGCCTGGCTGGGTCGCCGGAGAGCCGAGGCGCCGGTGGACGAGCAAGCCGAGCTGGATCAGCGCGTGGTGTGGCGGATTGCGGCGCTGCTGCTGGACTACCCCGTCCAGCAGACCTTGGACCTGCTGGACGAGCTGCACCACCGGGTCGCAGCACTGCCCGCACCGGCCGGGCCCGCGTTGATGTCGTTTGTGGACCACGCCCGGCGGACCCCACCGCTCGAGCTGGCCGCGCACTACGTGGAGACCTTCGACCTGCGGCGGCGCAACAGCCTGCATCTGACCTACTACGCCTACGGTGACACCCGCAAGCGCGGCATGGCGCTGCTGCGGTTCAAGCAGGCCTACCGCGCGGCGGGGGTGACGCTGGGCGAGCACGAGCTACCCGACCATCTGCCGGTTGTGCTGGAGTTCGCCGCCACGGTGGACCCGGTGGGTGGCCGCCGGCTGCTGGTCGAGCACCGTCCGGTGCTGGAACTGCTGCGGCTGTCCCTGCAGGACAACGAGTCGCCCTATCTGGTGGTGCTCAATGCGGTGTGCGCCACCCTGCCAGAGCTGGGTCTCGCCGACCGCCGCCGGATCGCCGAGCTGGCTGCGCAGGGACCGCCCGAGGAAGAGGTGGGCCTGGAGCCGTTCGCGATGGACCCGACGATGCAGGACCAGATGGGAGGACGCCGGTGATCGGCCGGCAGTGAGCGAATGACCACTCTGCTCTGGATGACCGTGCCCTACGTGGCGCTCACCTCGTTCGTGATCGGTCACGTCTGGCGCTACCGGCACGACCAGTTCGGCTGGACCACCCGATCCTCGCAGCTCTACGAGAGCCGCCTGCTGCAACTGGGCAGCCCACTGTTCCACTTCGGGCTACTGGCAGTGCTCGGCGGCCACGTGCTCGGCATCGTCATCCCGGCGAGCTGGACTGCGGCGCTGGGCATCTCCGAGCACGCCTACCACCTGCTGTCGGTGTCCTTCGGCACGCTGACTGGCTTGGCCACCGTCGCCGGGCTGGCGATCCTGCTGTACCGCAGGGTCACGGTGCCTGCCGTGCGCAAGGCCACGACCACCGGTGACAAGGTGATGTACCTGCTGCTGGTCGGGGCGATCGGCACCGGGATGTTGAACACGGTCGGCAGCAACCTGATCGGCGGCGGCTATGATTACCGGGCCACGGTGTCACCCTGGTTCCGCGGCCTGTTCACCCTGTCTCCGCAACCGGATCTGATGGTCGGTGTCCCGATCGGCTTCCAGTTGCACAACCTGGTCGTGCTCGTTCTGCTGGCCATCTGGCCCTACACGCGGCTGGTGCACGTGTTCAGCGCACCGCTGGGCTACCTGATCCGGCCCTATGTGGTCTACCGCAGCCGGGAAGCCCAACCCACCGGCACCCGTCGCTACGCCCGCGCCTGGGAACAGCCCGCACCGACCACCCTCCGCCGTTGAGGAACTGCCCTCGGCTCGCAGCGCGGCGGTGAGCCGGGCGGCTCGTGCACCGGCCCGCCCGGGTGCGGGGAGCCGGATTGTCATGGGGCGTTGTTCGGTCCTGGGAACAGACAGCGACTGTGGTGCCGGGTACCCCCCGGTGGGTGCGTCGGGGTGCTGGGGGTGCAGCAGGTTCAGCAGGGCTCGCAGGGTCCATCGCGGCGGGCCTTCATAGGCCCACACCACGACCTCCGGCGCGAAGACATCCACCTTGGCGAGTTTCGGGGCCCGGGCCGCGGTGATCCGCGCAAAGTCGCGGATGGTGACCAGGTCGATGCAGTGCGGCCAGGCGTAGACGGCGACCAAGGCGTTCGGCGCGGTCTTGGGCCCGCAGCAGTACACGGTGAACCCGTCGGCCAGCACGTCGAGCAGCAGTTGTTCCACCTCCGGTGGCAGGCGGGTCTGGCTACCGGGGCACGAACCTGACGGCGGGCGGCTCATCTGATCATCAAATCCCCCCTGGATGAGAAAGTGATGGATCCGGAGCGGACCCGAGCTGGGATCAGCGCGCCTCAGCTCGGATTTCTGGCTCTGTCTGGCATAGCCACGGAGGTGGCCGAGCTCGGGTACCGCGGCATTTTTGTCGATGCGAATGCGATCAGTCCCGCGCGGATGCACCGGATCATCGCCCGGCTCACCCCAGCGGGGGTGGTGGCGGTCGACGGGTGCATCTTCGGGTCCCCACCGGGTGGGCAACCTCCCGCCCGGCTCTACCTGGCCGGAGACTCGAGCGCGAACCACCGGATCGCGGACCTGTTCACCGGCTCGTTGGCCGGACCAGCCGGATCGCCGCCGCGCTCGCCCACGCCCTCGCCGACGACCACGCCGGCACCGAGGCCCTGCTGACCGAGGCGCAGCGTATGCTCCGCGACATCCTCGTCAATTGAGACTTCCTGCCCAATGTGGTCGTCCGGGCCTGGCGCTGGGCACCGGAGATGCATGAGGTCGCCGAGACCCTGGCTGCCGAGCACCTGCCTCCCGATCTTGCCTTGGCCACCGCCGACGTCCGGCAGCACTGGGCCGACGCCACCCCCGACGAACCGACTGCCCCGGCCCCCGTCCTGCGTCGACTCCACCTACCCCCGCAGGGACCTTGATCTGGGTAACGGCGAGCGAGCAGGCGTTAGCCCAGCACAGTGGCCGGAGTCACGTGCTGGTTGGTGATCTGGAGTTGGCGCAGTGAGTAGCGGCGCAGGTTGGTCAACTGGTGCGGGCTGAGCCGGTCACACACCCAGTCCCAGTGCAAGGCGACCCAGTCGCCGGGGGCAAGCTGGTCGACGAAGCCGCTGCCGTCCACCGACCGCCGCGCGGTCTCCAGCACCGGTTCTCCCAACCCCAGGTGCCGGCCGTCCCAGGTGAGCGGCTGGCTTCGCACCAGCACCTGATCGCCGGTCACGCTGTCCACCTTCCCCCACCGGACGCGGCACCGGTCGAGCACCTCCAAGGCCTTGGTGGCGATCCGGTCCGCGCTGAGCAGGCCCACCCACGGGTAGACGCCGAACACGTGGAAACTGTGGTGCGGTACCCCGCCGGCCCGGGCACCCTCGGCAAGCAGGCGGAACTGGCGACCGGTGGCCCGGCGGAACCGCTCGTCCATCGAGTTTCCGAGCGCGGTGACCCCGACCCGGTCCAACAAGGGGTTGCCCACCCAGTAAGCCTCCACGACCCGGTGATCGAGGGGGTCAGGGATGCCGGTCGCGCCAGCGATGAGCTCGAGGTAGGGAAAGGCGCCCTCGAACTGGCGGGCCAACGCGGCCAGGCCGGGATCCACTATGCCAGTCGCGCCGTACCCCAGCAGTTGCTGGCTGTCTGAGGGACCGCAGTAACCGAGCTCGTTGGGCGGGAAGGCGTAGCGGGCAAACAGCAGCGCACCCGAGGGACGGTCATTGCCATCGGGAGCTGACTGCACCGCGACCACCCCAACCGTGCCTGGTTCCCGTCGTGCCTGCAGATTACTACTTCTTCATAGGTCATGGCCGGGCTGCGGCCTCGGTCGCCAGGAGTTTGGTTTGCAGGCCGGCGAGCAGGGCGTCCAGGCCATACTCGAACAGGCCCCGGCGGTGCACGTTGCCGAGGTAGGCGCGGACGGCCTGGATGGAGGGGATCTTCTCGGGCGGCAGCGCGTCGTAGTACTCGGCCTCATCCGGGGCTGTGGGACCGGTCGACGGGGCGACCCGGCCGACCAGGTGCAACCCGACGGTGTAGGTGTAGAGGGTCTGGAAGGCGTCGGCGGCATCGCGCCGGGAGAATCCCGCCTCAAGCAGCAGCGTGATCGCCCGTTCGATGATGCACAGGCCGTGCGGTCCGATCTTGACCTGGGCACTGTAGATCCGGGCCAGGTGATGGTGCGCGGACAGCACCTCGTGGAAGCTGCACACCAACGCTCGTAGCTGAGTCAGCCAGTCGCCGTCGGTGGCCGAGCAGTCGACCTCGCCCAGCATGAGGTCGAGCATGAGGTCGAGCAACTCGTCCTTGTCCCGCACGTGGTTGTACAGGGCCATGGGCGAGACCCTGAGGTCGGTGGCCAGCGCGCGCATGGTCAGGGCTGAGATGCCTTGGTCGTCGACGAGACGCAGCGCGGCGCGCACGATCCGGGCGCGAGTCAGTGGCGGTGGGCGTCTGTCGTCCTCGTCCGGATCGACGCCAACCCAGATCGGTCGGTCGCTGCGGCTGCGGGAGGTACTGGGCTGGTCGGTCAACGATGGTCCTTTCCTCGCCTGCGGTAGACGTCGCAGCACATGTACAACGTACACCTACACCCGATCGGGTGATAGCGGTTTGCGCCAACTCCTGACACCGTACGTGTTACGTACGACGTACGCAAAAGTTAGCGACGTAAATGCGGGGAGGAGTGGCATGATCACGATGCAGGAGGTCCGCCGGGAGGACACCTTCGGTGAGGACTGTGTGCGTGCCCCAGGCGACGTCGCTGACCTGCTGCTGCGCGCCCGCAACGACGATCGGGTGGCCTGGGAAGAGATCGTTCGCCGGTACAGCAATGTCGTCTTCGCCACAGTGCGGTCCTTCCGCCTGCAGGACGCTGACGTCCTGGACGCCGTGCAGATGACCTGGCTGCGGCTGGCCGAGAACGCCCACCGGGTGCAGCATCCGGAGCGGCTGGCGGGATGGCTGGCGACCACCGCCCGCCGGGAGTGCCTGCACATCCTGCGCCAGCAGGCCAAGCACGCCCCAGCCCCGGTCGACGCGGTCGCGGAGAACGTGGCGGACCCGTCCGCAGGTCCCGAGCAGCGCGTCGTGGACCGCGATACGGCGCGGATGCTGTGGCGGCTCGTTGCCGAACTGTCGCCCATCCGGCGGGCCCTGCTGCGGGCCCTCTTCAGCGACAACCCGCGTCCCTACACCGAGGTCGCCCGCGCCGCGGGAATCCCACCCGGCGGCATCGGGCCCACTCGCGCGCGGGCTCTGCAACAGCTTCGGCGTCAGCTCGACGAACACGGGCTCGGCCCTGGAGCCTGACCATGACGACCGATGCCTTGGTGGGGGCGGCGGTCCGCGGGGATCCGAAGGCCGTGGATGAGGTTCTCCGCTGGATCGGTCCTCTGGTGGTGCGGTACTGCCGGACCCGGGTCGGACGCCAGGAGAAGACGTTCGCCTCGGCGGACGACGTAGCGCAGGAGGTGTGTCTCGCGGTGCTCACGGCGTTGCCCAGCTACCGCGACCAGGGTCGACCGTTTCTCGCGTTCGTCTATGGCATCGCGGCGCACAAGGTGGCCGACGCACTTCGCTCGGCCGCGCGCAACCGGACCGAACCGGTCCCGGAGATCCCGGACTCCGCTATCCAGGGTGACAACCCCGAGCAGCGGGTCATGCAGGCTGAGCTGGCCGAGCGAATGAGCACGCTGCTGGGCACGCTGCCGGACAAGCAGCGGGAGATCCTCATCCTGCGGGTCGTCACGGGGTTGTCCGCCAAGGAGACGGCCGAGGCGGTCGGATCGACACCCGGCGCTATCCGGGTCGCGCAGCACCGGGCCTTGGGACACCTGCGCAAGGTGCTGTCGGCCCCCGCCGAACGGTCTTGATCGCGGTGAACCGGAAGGGGACTTGCTGCCACTCGGCGGTATCAGCGAAGGGCTGCCGGGACTCCAGTAGTCAGGTACCGCAGTATGACGTACCTCGGCCGCCGCCACACGGCGGGGCAGCCCAGATGGTCAAAGATTGACGATCAACGAGCATGATGGAGATGCCATGACCGAGCAGTCGTCGGCACAGCCGATCCAGAACCCGCTGACGTTGATGATGAAGGCGAAGTCGCCGCAGGACTACGCCACCCTTCGGCAGGTTATCGAGAAGCTCCAAGCCCAGCCGCCGGACCAGAATCCGGTGACGGTCGCACTCGACAAGATCGGCACCGTCCACTTCGCGAGATTCGCGTTTCTCGACTGTGCACAGCAGCTCGCGGTGATCACTTCCTATGATGGCGATTTCGAGACCTACCTCAACGAGTTCGTCAACGAGATCGGCGATGTCTTCAACACGCTTCTCTCGTTCGTGGAAGATGCTCCGCCGCTTCCGGTGCAGACCTATCGGCAGGAGTTCTTCAACTACGTCCGGGCACATGATCTACGTTGTGTGCCGCCGTTCTACAGCGCCTACCCCAACCACACTGTGCTCGATATCCTCGATATGGTCAGCGTCCGCAGTTGATCCGAAGCCGAGCAGGGGACACAATCATGACTGCCGTCGACTTGGCAGATGTGCAGGGTCTTATCTTGCGTGGCTACACGATGCCGGTGGCCCGGTATCTGGGCTTGAGTGTGCGTGACCCGCGAGCGGTCCGCCAGTTCCTGGCTGCTCTGGGTGGGGATGATCCCGCGGTTCCGGCTGTCACCAGCGCAGCGCCTTGGGCGATGAAGCCGGACTGCTGCGTCAACCTGGGCATCACCTTTGCCGGACTGGCCGCACTCGGGTTGCCTGCGGAGCAGCTCGCCGGCTTTCCTGCGGAGTACACCGAGGGGGCCCCGGCCCGCTCGGCCAGAGTAGGTGACGTCGGTACCAGTGCGCCCGATCAGTGGCTGCCCTGGCTGGTGAATCCTGGACCACACCTGCTGCTCTCGCTGTTCGCGCAGTCGACCGATGTGCTTGAGTCGGCTACGAAACAACTGGAACAGGCGTGGCATCCGGGCTGCGTCGAGGTGGGCCGCCACGACGGTGCCTGGTTGCCCGACAACACCGCCCACTTCGGTTATCGCGACGGTTTGTCGCAACCCACCATTGAGGGGGTCCCGCTTTCCGGGCTGCCCGACCGTCTTCCGCCGGTCCCGGTGGGAGAGTTCTTGCTGGGTTATCCCAGCCAGCATGTCGAGTTCAGCTATCCGGTACCGGCGCCGGCGCAGTTGGGTCGTAATGGCAGTTTCGCCGCCTTCCGGGTTCTGGAGCAGGACGTCGACGGGTTCACTGAATTCCTGGCGGAGCAGTCGGCCCGAACCGGACTGTCGGAGGATCTGATCGCGGCGAAGCTGTGCGGGCGGTGGCGCAACGGTGTACCACTGGTCCTCTCGCCGGACACCGACTCGCCCGACCCGCCAATCCCGCCGCAAGCGCTGAACGACTTCGACTATGTCGGGGAGTACAACGATGAGCGAGGTTACCGGTGCCCGATCGGAGCACATATCCGGCGGATGCACCCACGTGGACAGCGGGTCGTCGGAAACGGGGGTCATCTGCACCGCATCGTTCGACGCGGGGTTCCGTATGGGCCAGCGTATGACCCGGCCCACCCGCGCGACGGCCAGCCCCGTGGACTGCTGGGTCTTTTCATCGGGGTCAGCCTGAAGGATCAGTTTGAGTTCCTGATGGCTGAGTGGGCCAACACCGGGAGGTTCACCGCCGGGCTGGGCGACACCAAGGATCCCTTGCTCGGGGCCACCCCCGAGGGGGCGGGGCGCTTCTCCATACCCCGCCCGGAGGGACCTATGACCCTCACCGGACTGTCCCGCTTCATCACCACCCGGGGGGGTGCCTACTGCTTCCTGCCGAGCATCACCGGGATCCGTTACCTGGCGAACCTGGACTGACCCGCTGGACGGACCAGGTTTTCATCAGGTGTTGAGTTTCGTGGGGGGCCACGCTATGGTCCGGCTGTGACCATGGCCGGGCAGCCCACCCAGGAGCTGCCTGGCGACCACCACCTGGTCCTTGATCTCGCTGACCTCCATGCCGAGCTGGTGCCGGTGGTCGGTGGCAAGGCGGCTCAGCTCGGTGAGCTGACCCGCGCGGGACTTCCGGTGCCGCCCGGGTTCTGCGTCACCACGCAGGCATACCGGCAGGTCGTCGCTGGCGGGCAACTCGATGACGTGCTCGAGGCACTTGCCACTGCGGAGGATGCGGCCAGCCTCGCCCGATTGGCCGGGCGAGCGCGTGCGCTGGTGCTCGCTTCGCCAGTGCCCGCCGATGTGGCGGCTGCGGTCGCCCGCGCCTATGACCACCTGGGGGACGAGGTGCCGGTCGCGGTGCGGTCCTCGGCGACCGCGGAGGACCTGCCATCCGCGAGCTTCGCCGGCCAGCAGGACACCTACCTCAATGTCGTGGGTGCTGACGCAGTGCTCGACGCGATGCGTCGGTGCTGGGCGTCGTTGTGGACCGAGCGGGCGGTGAGCTATCGCACCTCCAACAGCATCGACCACCGGAGCGTGTGGCTCGCGGTCCTCGTCGAGCAGATGGTCGAAGCACAAGTGGCCGGAGTGATGTTCACCGCCGATCCGGTGACCGGCTGTCGCGGGCACACGGTGATCGACGCCAGCCCCGGCCTGGGTGAGGCCGTGGTGTCCGGTGCGGTGAACCCCGATCACTTCCTGGTCGACTCCGGTGGCCGGGTCATCGAACGGAGACTGGGTGACAAGCGGGTGCTCGTCCGGTCCCGCCCCGGTGGTGGCACCGAGCAGGTCAGCGGGCCTGCGCAGGCATCCCGATCCTGCCTGAGTGAGGCGCAGATCCGCGACCTCACGGTGCTCGGGCAGCGCGTTCAGCAGCACTACGGCGCCCCGCAGGACATCGAGTGGGCGCTGGACCGCGCCGGGGTCTGGTGGCTGACCCAGGCCAGGCCGGTCACCACGCTCTACCCGTTACCAGACGGACCGGCAGGAGACGCACTGCTGGTGTACTTCTGCCTCAGCCTGGCCCAAGGGCTGACCAGGCCGATCACCCCGATGGGGAGCGCAGCGTTCCGGTTGATCGGGTCCTGCGCCTCGAAAGTGGTGTTCGGCTCCGTCGTGCACGACCCGATCTCCGGCCCGGGCGCGCTCGTCGAGGCCGGCCAGCGGATGTTCGTCGACATCACGCCGGTGCTGTACAGCCGGGTCGGTCGAGCCCTGGTGCCGCGGGTCCTGGACGTGATGGAGGCTCGCTCGGCCGTTGTGCTGCGCCGATTGTTCGGTGATCCCCGGTTTGCGGTGCGGAGTACCGCACGCTGGCCGGTCGTCCGGCGTCTGATCGTGCTGGCGGTGCGCTTTCAGCTCCCACTGCAGATCGTCCAGGCGCTGATTTACCCGCCAGCAGCCCGTCGGCGAGTGGACCGGGTCGGCCGGCGGTTGCGGGCAAAGCTCACCATGCCCGCAGGGTCGTCCGGCGCGCGGCGGCTGGAGCACGTGCAGCATCTGCTTGCCACGTCGATCATCCCGATCATGCCGCGGGTCACCCCGGTGGCCGCCACCGGGTTCCTGGCCCAGGCCCTCGCCGGCAAGCTCGCCGGTGCCGACCTCGAGCCCGACGAGAAGCACGAGGTACTGCGGGCACTGCCGCACAACGTGACCACCGAGATGGACCTCGAGCTGTGGGCGCTGGCCACCCGGCTGCGGGCGGACCCGGCAGCGGTGGCTGCACTGCGCGGTCTCGCCCCCGAGGTACTGGCTGGCCGCTTTGCCAGCCGCGAGCTGCCGCCGGTGCTGCAGCAGGAACTCGGCGGGTTCCTGCGCAGTTATGGTCACCGGGCGGTGGCCGAGATCGATGTCGGGATGCCGCGCTGGTCCGAGGACCCCACCCATGTGCTGGGTGTGCTGGCTAACTACCTGCGGCTTGATGATCCTGATCTGGACCCCGACGCGCAGTTCGCGAGGGGTCATCGGGTGGCCGAGGCCGCAGCGCTCAGAGTGGTCGGGCGGGTCCGGAGGCGGAGCCGGGTGCGGGCCGCCGCGGTGCGGTTCGCGCTGCGGCGAGTCCGCGATTTGGTCGGCATGCGAGAGACGCACAAGGACTATCTAGTGCGCGCCCTTGCGCACGTCCGGGGACAGTTGGCCGAGGTCGGCGCCGAGATCGCGGCTGCAGGAGGGCTCGCTGATCCGGCCGACGTATTCTTCCTCGACCTTGCTCAGGCGCGGGTCGCGCTCGCGGGTGCGGACTTCCGGGAGGTCGTCGCCCAGCGCCGGGCAGACTACGATCACGAGCTTCGCCGCCGCCGGGTACCGCGGATCATGTTCTCCGACGGGACCCAACCCGAGGCACTCATCGGGCCGGGTCAGGAACCGGCAGATGGTCGGTTGGCAGGCACCCCGGCTTCCGCAGGCACCGTGACCGGCCCGGCCCGGGTGGTGCTCGACCCGGTCGGCGCCCATCTGGAGCCGGGGGAGATCCTCGTCGCACCCTCCACAGATCCCGGCTGGACACCGTTGTTTCTCACCGCAGGCGGACTGGTCATGGAGATGGGCGGGGCGAACTCGCACGGTGCCGTCGTCGCTCGCGAGTACGGCATCCCTGCCGTGGTTGGCGTCCCCGACGCGACGCTGCGCATCACCACCGGACAGTGGATTACCGTCCAGGGCGCGGCCGGACTGGTCGAGTTGCTGAATGATGCGAGCGATGCGGGAAGGGGCGTCCGGTGACAGCAAGCGCAGCGCAGGTCGGCTGGGACCGGACCCAGGACGCACTGCGCGACGAGGTTCGGCGGGTCGCCGCGCTGTTGCGATCGATCCGCGAGCCACAGGCCCCCGCGGTGGGGCAATGGAATATCGCCGAGGTCGCGCTGCATCTCGCGCAGGCCTGGCTGGTGGTATCCGGCCTGGCACGACGGGATCTCTCCCGCATCTATGCGGTGATGCCGAGCCTGGCCGGGCTGGCCGGTGACGCACTGATCCGCACCATCTGGGAACTGGGCGAGGTGACCACGCTCGGGGTGCGCTCCGACCCGGAGCGTGATCCAGGTGTGCTGGCCGACTGCCTCGAGACCCGGGCGGAGGAGTTCTTCAGCGAGTGCGCGGGACGGTCCGCCGATGAACTGGTGCCCTGGTTGGTCGAAGGCAGCACCGTACGCCTGTCGACCCTGACCGGTCACTTGTTGAACGAGACCATCGTGCACGGTTACGACATCGCCCGGGCGGCCCGGTGCAGATGGCAGATCGAGCCGGCACGCGCGGCCATGGTGCTGTCCGGATTCATCATTCCGGTGATCCGGGCGCTCGATCCACGAGAGCTGGTGGATGCCGACAAGGCGGCTGGTTTGCAGGCCGTCTACGACCTCCACATCCGGGGTGGAAACTGCTATCATTTCCTCTTCGAGGAGGGAGTGCTCAGGATCGAGGAGCCGTCCTCCCGAAGGGTGGATTGTCATATTTCTGCCGAACCTGTGGCGTTCCTGATGGTGGTGTGGGGCCGGCGGAGCCAGTGGTCGGCGATTGTCCGGGGCAAGCTGGTGGCGTGGGGACGCAGACCGTGGTTGGGGCCACGGCTGCGGCTCTTATTGCGGAACCCCTGACGCTACAACAAGAGTTCCGCGTCCGTGCCAGAAAGGTGCCGCGCTGAAAATGGGCTGAGCGCGGGCTCTTCATAAGAGCCCGAATGTAAGGGCTACCTCTCTTGAGGGTCACCCACACGGGGACGATCTGGGTCCTGCCGACGCGGCTCTGGGGTCTCAGGCCCCCGACAGCACCGCCCCTTCTGTGGGTGGTGCTGCTGCGCACCGGGGTGGGCCCCCGCCTGCTCCGGTTGGTGGCGGGGAGATCGGGAGTCCGATCGCCCCGGTGCTGGTGTCGTCGGGGATTTGCCCTTCGCCGATGCGGGTAACCGGTGCAACGGCAGGGCGCCCGAATGGCCCCGTGAGGCCGGTGGGGCTGCGTCCGAAGCCGTCGGTAGCGGCGGTCGGTGCGGATCGCGCCTAGGCGTCGACACCGGCGGCGGTGCTGGTGGCGGTGGCAAGGTGAGGTGCCCGGCCGGAGCCGGGACCGGTGCCGACGGCGTGACCGCCGAGGGGGGGCGGGGCAGCCCCCCCATCTGCTCCTGGATAGGCAGCACCGGGGGGAGAGTCACCGCCATCATCGTCGCTGCGGTAGCGGACGCCAGAGCCATCGGAGCAGGATTGCTCACCGCAGGCAGATGGGTGCGCCATGCCCAAACCAGCAGACCAAGGCTGGTGGTAACGGCGGTCTTGACGGTGCGGCGGGCCCGGGCGAGCAGTGATTCTGCCGCTCGATACCGCACCCCCAACTGGCTCGCCACCTGCTGTACGTCACACCCTGCCGCGGCCAGGTGCAGAGCCTGAGCTTGGCGGGGCGGTAAGACCTCGGCTGCCAACGAGGCAACCCACACGGCTTCGGACCGTTCGCAGACTTCCTCTTCGAGGTGCTGTCCGGGTTGCTGAACCACGGCCTGTGCTGATGCCCGTTGCCAGCGCCTGGCCTCGTTGGCCCGGCGCCGGTAGCCATCCATGCACAGCCGCATCGTCACCGCGACCAGCCACGCCTGAAGCCGCTCGTCCGAGATCTCGGGGTGCTCGGCCGCCCGCAGCATCGCCTCCTGCACGGCGTCCTCTGCGTCCTCTGCGTTGGCCCCATGGCGGCGGGCGATCCGTAGCAGCAGCGCCCGACTGCCCCAGATCTGCGCCCACCGTGCTGGCGGCACGTCTGCTGCTGGCACGAGAACGTCCTGGTCAGTGCTGTCTCCGGTCATCCCGATACCCCCGTTAGGGTCCTTGGTCGCTTCCGTAACAACGGTCACACCTGGGTCACTGGACTGAAGCCATGGCAACCCTCGAGCGGAGTAGCACTGCTTACTCTCAGTAATCGAATGAGGGTACGGAACAGTCGGTCACTGTCGTACCCGAGTTCGGGGGCCAGCGCATCTCGAGCGGGGAGATCGAGGGCTGCAGACACTGCGGCTACCTGGAAGGTCGGCCGAGATCAACGAGTTCATCGTGAAGTTCCTTGCCGGTCCGCGACCGGCGTCCGCTGCGGTGGGTGGCGGCCCAGCGGAAAGATCTGTGCGATCCGCGCGACGGACACCGGTGGTCTGCGGCGTCTTCCCTGTAGTGACACAACCGCGACCCACAGCGTGCCTGGTGACGACCCGGCCTCATGGCTCGCGGCTCGGCTGGCTGCGGCTTCGAGCTGGAGCTGTCTGGTGGGAGAAGGCTGGAGGTGGGAACACCAGGGGCTACCTGGTGATCTCATTTTGGCTAGCCCTGCTGTCACTGCACACGTGGTGAGCGTCTCGGTGTTCCGATAACGCCGAGGTTGTCGGGGATTGGTGCGTGGTTCGAAAGGTATCCCTTGCCAAGCCCGAACAACAAGGTCACTGCAGGACTGCCCGGACCGCTGCGCGTAGCCAGTGTACACGTCACCGCAATCTCGACACTCCGCTGAGGGAGGCCCCTACCCAACTTTAGGTGGGTCTAAACGCGAAGTTCTCACGAGTTTTGTGGTGACAGATGTACAGCAACTCATGACGCAGGCCACTATCGAGTTGGCAGGGGAGGGCACCACCATTGTCCATTGCCCCCGACCGCGCAACGCGCTCACCGTTGCCGGCTTGTGCTACATCATCAAGCAGGTTGTGCACTTCTCTAACGGTGGCGGCATCTGTGGCGGCCGGGACGCCCGCAGCAGGGAGCAAGTCATGCTCACCGCATGACTTCTTAGGAGAGGAGATCATTGTGGAAGACGCGTCCGCGACCGGTTCACGAAATGATCAACAAAGAATGACACTCCGAGCATCCGCCCTATCGGCCAGGGGCTGCCTAGCTGGGGAAATGTCCGGAGGAACATGGTCATGGTAGCGCCGGTCGGACATGCCCTGGCTGCCGCGCAGCCGTTCGCGACGCCGTTAGACCCCCATAGCCTTTTTGACACGCTCTCCGCACTGGTGCGGAAGTATCAGGTTCCCGGGGCTCAGCTCGCCATCCACCACGGTGGTGAGACGGTGGCGATCGAGGTCGGTGAACTGGAGTACCGAACAGGGCGACCTGTTACCTGGAATGCGGCCTTCCCCATTGGGTCGATTAGCAAGACATTCACCGCCACTGTAGCGATGACCCTCGTCGCGGACGGGGATCTCGACCTCGATGCTCCGCTCGGCGAGCACCTGCCCGAGTTGGGTGATCTAGGAAACGGCCTCACCCTGCGCCAGGTGCTGAGTCACACAGGTGGTCTAGCCGAGGGACCTGAGCCTGCGGAGGCGCTCGCTTCCATACGGCGATACATATTGGACAACTGCCGCAGCCAGAACCTGGTGCTACCGCCAGGCACCGGCTTCTCGTACTCGAACATTGGCTACATCCTGGTCGGTCACCTGATTGAAACAATTACTGGTATGAGCTGGTGGGACGCCATGGAGTTGATTCTGCTGCGACCACTGCGAATTGAGCCGACGTTTATCGGGAAGGATGGCCGCAGCCCACTCGATCGCCCGCTTGCCACAGGACACTCGGTGAACACCGCCCTCGGCAGGACTCGGCCCGTCACCCAGTCATTGACGCTCGCCGAGGCACCAGCGGGCGGGCTGGCAATGAGCGCTATGGATCTCGTGACGTTAGGGCTGACCCAGCTCGATGACCGTGGTCCAGCGCTTCTGCCGACCGTGTACGCCGGGCAGATGCGCCAGTCCGTGTCCAGCGCGAAACCATTTGGCCTGGCCGACGGATGGGGGCTGGGCCTGGCCATCTTCCGTCATGCGGACGCCGTATGGGTGGGTCACGACGGCAATGCGGATGGCACGGCATGTTACTTTCGAGTCGAGCCTGTCAATGGGAGTGTCGTTGCCTTCACTAGCAATGCGAACATCGGTGTTTGTGTCTGGCGGGAGTTGCTCCCGGAGCTGTGTAGGGCGGGCCTACCCCTCAAGAGTTATTCCACCGTCGAAGCGTTGGGACGGCCGACGGCGCCGCCACCAGGCTGCCTGGGAAGCTACCGGAACGGGGATACCGAGTACTCGGTGACTCTTCTGGACAACGGTAACCACTGCCTCACCATCGACGGTGAAGCTGTAGCGTGGCTGAGGTTTCACGAAGGCCTAATATATTCGCAGCAAGATATGACTTCGGGGCAGTGGACAAACGCTGGACGTTTTCTTCGGAATCCGGTCACCGGAGATCTCGACGGAATCCTCGTCAATGGCCGCGTTGGTAGTCGCCAATCGGTGACAGGCGAGAACATGCGATGCTTGATAACAACCCAGACCGCTTCCTGTTAGTAGGTGTGCCATATCCCCGCTGATGCCATTAGTGGACCCACTTGAAAGGTCGAAGTATTATGGTTGTCCACAACAGGTTGTTGCAGACTGAGCAACGTTTCGATCGAGTCGGGTCATCGGCGTCATCCTTCACCGATCAACTCCGTTACTGGAGAACGCAGCTCGAAGGCGTGGTGGTGCCCGAGCTGCCCAGTGATCCACCACGGTCAACCAGCCTGACTCCGACCAGCGCAGCGCACAAGTTCGAAATTCCGGAAGAAGTGAGCGCGCGCGTCACCCACCTGACCAGCCGATGGGACGTCTCGCTGCTTGAGCTCACGGTTGCCGTCTTGCAGACTGTCTTGGCGCGCTACACCGGCAAGGACGACACCGTGGTGGCCACCCCGGCTCCCGGATCGAGCCATCAGGTGATCCTCCGGCCCCGGGTAACCGAGTCAACGTCCTTCCTGGACTTCATGCTCGACGTCCGCGCCACGGTGACGGCAGCCTTCGCGAACTCCGGTGTGCCTTTCGAGCTCCTTGCCGAGGAGTTGGGCTTGCCACCTGAGCTGGCGCGGATAATGGTGGTTTGTGAGCTGCCCGCCCGGCCGCTGGCCGCAGACGTCACGGTGCGCATTGAGCGGGGCAAGGGGCTGTCCGGAGTTATCGAGTATTGCCGTGACCTGTTCGATCCAGCCACGATTGAGCGGTTGGCTGGTCACCTGACCCACGTTCTCGATGTCGTCAGTGCTGATCCTGCCATTGTGCTGGGTAAGATCGACGTCCTCGCTGAGGCAGAGCGCACAGGTCTGCTCGTCGAATGGAACGACACCCGTCGAAATGTGGCATCAGTCACATTACCAGAGCTGTTCGAAGCCCAGGTGGCGCGCACACCGGATCTGCCGGCTGTGTTGTTCGACAATTCGGGCAGTCGAGTCGGCGAGCAAATACCTGGTGGGATGCTGACCTACGTGGAGCTGGAGGCTCGCGCGAACCGATTGGCCCACCTGCTGATCGCGCGGGGCGCGGGACCGGAGCAGATCGTGGCGTTGGCGCTACCTCGATCGGTGGAGATCGTGATCGCGCAGTTGGCGGTGTTGAAAGCGGGGTCGGCGTTCTTGCCGGTGGATCCGGCATACCCACCCGAACGGATCGCGTTCATGCTGGCTGATTCAAGGCCGGTGCTGGTCCTCACGCTCTCGGAGTTGATGTCCCAGTTGCCGGCCCCGGCGGGTGTGGCCATGGTGGCTCTCGATGATCCGGATACGGTGTCGGCGGTGGGGTCGATGCCAGAGCACGCCCCGGTCGACACGGACCGGTCGTCGCCACTGGCTCTGACCCATCCGGCTTATGTGATCTATACATCCGGGTCGACGGGGTGGCCCAAGGGAGTGGTGGTCTCTCAGGCGGGCTTGGCGAGTTTCTCGGCCGCCGAGATCGACCATTTCGAGGTACACCCCGCGGACCGGGTGTTGCAGTTCTCATCGCCAAGCTTTGACGCGTCGGTGCTGGAGTTGTGCATGGCATTGCCGGCTGGGGCTGCGCTCGTAGTGCCGCCGCCGGGCCCGCTGCTCGGCGAGGCGCTGGCCGAGATACTCGCCGAGCGCGCCGTGACGCATGCGCTGATCCCACCGGTGGCCTTGGCGACGGTGCCACCGGAGACAGCGAGCACGGGCCTGCCGCAGTTCCATACGGTGATTGTCGGGGGTGACGCGTGTACGCCGGAGTTGGTGAATCGCTGGGCACCGGGCCGACGGTTGATCAACGCATACGGTCCCACCGAGGCGACTGTGGTGTCGACGTGGAGTCGTCCACTGGTTGCAGGTGAGGGGGGAGCACCACCGATCGGTCAACCTATCTGGAACACCCAAGCGTACGTGCTCGACGATGCTTTGCGTCCGGTGCCGGTAGGGGTGCCCGGTGTGCTGTATGTGGCTGGTGGTGGGTTGGCGCGGGGCTATCTGAACCGTCCGGGGCTGACCGCCCAGCGATTCGTGGCCAACCCGTTCGGGGAGCCGAGCTCTCGGATGTATTGCACCGGTGACGTGGTGCGATGGACGTTCGACGGTGAATTGGTGTTCGTCGGCCGCGTCGACGAGCAGGTCAAGATCCGCGGATTTCGCGTTGAGCCCGGCGAAATCGAGACGTTGCTCCGAAAGCATCCCCACGTCAACGAGGCCGTGGTGATTGCCCGCGAGACGTCGCCGGCAGGACAGCATGAGCCTGGCGCCAAACGACTTGTCGCCTATGTCGTTCCGGCCGGGAAGGTGACACTAGTTCCTGGCGAACTGCGCGCAATGGTCGCAGGATCGCTGCCTGACTACATGGTGCCGGCGGGTTTCGTGGTCCTGGACAGGATGCCGCTGAGCCCTAATGGGAAGCTGGATCGGCGTGCCTTGCCGGAGCCAGGGGATGTGGAGCCGCGCAGGGGGTCCGTTGCGCCGCGCACTGGTAACGAGCGCATTGTGGCGCAAATCTGGGCTGAGTTGTTGGGTGTGGCGGAGATCGGAATCGACGACGACTTCTTCGAACTTGGTGGCGATTCGATCTTGAGTTTCCGGGCTCTCTCCCGGATCCGCGCGGCATTTGGTGTGGCGCTGTCTGCCCGTGCGGTGTTCGATGCTCGGACCATCGCCCGGCTCGTGGAGCTGTTGCCGGCAGTACCTGCCCACCGGGACGAGGGGATCCGCCCCGTACCGCGCGACCGTCCGCTGCCGCTCTCTGCCGTCCAGCAGCGACTGTGGTTCATGGACGACCTGACCTGCGGCGGAACCGAATACAATACCGGGGTCGGGCTGCGGCTGTCCGGCGCGTTGAACCTCGATGCGCTGCGGACGGCACTGGACGCCTTGGCCGGGCGGCACGAGTCATTGCGGACCACCTTCGACACCGTTGACGGACATGGCATGCAGGTGGTCGCCACGGGTGGGGACATCCCGCTGCGCACGGTCGAGGTGTCCACGGTTGACCCGGCTGAGCGCGATGCCGCGGTGGAACAGGCGCTGGCGGAAGAGCTGAGCCGTCCTTTCGACCTGCGGCGGGGTCCGCTGACCAGGGCGGTGCTGGTACGCCTTGCCGAGAACGACCACGTGCTCATGCTCAGCCAGCATCACATCGTCACCGACGGCTGGTCGGTCGGGGTCTTGGTGGACGAGCTCGCCGAGCTGTACGCCGCCGGCGTACGGCGGGTGCCGGCCGGCTTGCCGCAGCTACCGATCCAGTACCTGGATTTCGCCGGGTGGCAACGCGAGCGGCTGTCCGGCCCGGGTCTGGCCGAGCACCTCGACTACTGGAAGCACAAGCTTGCCGACCTCCCCGTACTCGAGCTGCCGACCGACCGGCCACGGCCGCACCTGCGTACCACCTCCGGCGCGGTGCACCGCCGTGACCTGCCCGCCGACCTCGTCGCAGCTCTGACCCGGGTGGGGCGCGAGCATGACGCCACGCTGTTCATGACCTTGGTCGCCGCGGTGCAGCTACTGCTGTCCAGGTACATCCACCAGCAGGACATCGCGATCGGTACGGCCACCTCCGGACGCAACCGCAGAGAGCTGGAGAATCTCGTCGGCTTCTTCGTCAATACCGTCGTCCTGCGCTCAGCAGTGAACGGTGCGCGGACGTTCCGCGAGTTCCTCACGGAGGTCCGGGAGACGGTGCTGGAGGCCTTCGCGCACGACGAGGTGCCATTCGACCGGCTGGTCGAGGAACTGCAACCGCAGCGTGATCCCAGCCGTACTCCGCTAGTGCAGGCCATGGTCGTGCTGCAGAACGCGATCGTGCGGCCGCGGGAGGTCGACGGCCTGCGGATCACCGAACATGACCTGCCCCGGCCGTCCGCCCGGTTCGACCTTGTCGTGGAGTTCCTGCCCCGGGACGACTCGCTCAGCCTGGTGCTGGAGTACAACACCGACCTGTTCGACACCGCCACGGCCGAGCGGATGGCTGGGCATCTGCAGATGCTGCTGGCCGGAATCGTCACCGAGCCGCGGCGGCCGCTGGCTGAGCTGCCGTTGCTGACCGAGGCCGAGCGGCAGCAACTGCTGGTGGAGTGGACCGACACCGGCCAGGCGGTGACACCGGTGCCGCTGGCGGAGCTGTTCGAAGCACAGGTGCGGCGGACTCCGAACCTGCCCGCGGTGGTGTCCGACGGTGGCGTGCTGACCTTCGCGGAGGTGGAGGCTCGCGCGAACCGGTTGGCTCATCTGTTGATCGCCTGTGGGGCGGGGCCGGAGCGGGTGGTGGCGCTGGTGTTGCCCCGCTCGGTGGAGATCGTGGTGGCTCAGCTGGCGGTGGCCAAGACCGGGGCGGCCTTCCTGCCGGTGGATCCGGCATACCCGAGGGAGCGCATCGCGTTCATGCTGGCCGACGCCGAGCCGGTGGTGGTGCTCACGCTGGCCGGGCTCGCACCGCCGCTGCCGTGCCGAGCGGGGATGGCGGTGGTGGTTCTGGACGACCGGGACGTCGAGTCCGCGGTGGCGCGGATGCCGGATCGCGCTCCGAGTGACGCGGATCGAGTCTGCGCCCTGCTGCTGGAGCATCCCGCCTATGTGATCTACACGTCGGGGTCGACGGGCCGGCCCAAAGGTGTGGTGGTCTCGCATTCCGGTCTGGCCAGCTTCTCCGCCGCGGAGATGGAGCGGTATGCGGTGCGGCCGGGAGATCGGGTGCTGCAGTTCTCCTCACCGAGTTTTGATGCCTCGGTGCTGGAGTTGTGCATGTCGCTGCCGGTGGGGGCGGCTCTGGTGGTGCCGCCGCCGGGTCCCCTGCTGGGTGAGCAGTTGGCTCAGGTGCTCGACAGGCAGCGGGTGACCCACGCGCTGATCCCGCCGGCGGCGTTGGCGACAGTGCCCGAGGAGCTGGCGCGGACCGGGCTGACGGAGTTCCGGACGGTGATCGTCGGTGGTGATGCGTGCACCGCGGAGCTGGTCCAGCGCTGGGCACCGGGCCGCCGCATGATCAACTCGTATGGGCCGACCGAGGCCACGGTGGTCTCGACCTGGAGCCAGCCGCTGACTCCGGGGCAGGTCCCGCCGATCGGTCGACCGATCTGGAATACCCGGGTCTATGTGCTCGATGCTGCGCTGCGCCCGGTGCCCATCGGGGTGCCCGGTGAGCTGTATGTCACCGGGCCCGGGCTGGCCCGCGGCTACCTGAACCGACCGGGATTGACCGCCCAGCGGTTCCTGGCCAACCCCTTCGGGTCCCCTGGCTCGCGGATGTACCGCACCGGGGACGTGGTGTGCTGGAGCGCCGACGGGCAACTGCGGTTCGAGGGCCGGGCCGACGAACAGGTCAAGATTCGCGGGTTCCGGGTCGAACCCGGCGAGATCGAGACAGTGCTCCGGCAGGACCCCGACGTCGCCGAGGCCGTCGTCATCGCCCGTGCAGCAGCGCCCGGCGCCAAGCGGCTGGTCGCCTACCTCGTCCCGGCCGAGGGCGCCGCACCCACGGCGGGCGGTCTGCGGAAACGACTGGCTGAGTCGTTGCCGGAGTATATGGTGCCTGCGGCGTTCGTCACGCTTGACGAGCTGCCGTTGACGCCGAATGGAAAGCTGGACCGCAAGGCGCTGCCCGCGCCGGACTACACGACTGTCACCGGCAAGGGATACGTGCCACCGCAGACCGAGGTGGAGCAGACCCTGGCCACCATCTGGGCCGAGGTGCTTGGAGTAGAGCGGGTCGGCGTCACAGACAACTTTTTCGAACTCGGTGGCGACTCCATCGTCAGCATCCAAGTGGTATCCCGCGCTCGCAAGGCAGGATTGAACCTTACGTCAAGGGAGGTCTTCCGCTACCAGACCATCGCGTCCCTGGCTCCGAACACCACCGAGATGGTAGCTGATGTGGCGGAGCAGGGTCCGGTCAGTGGTGCTGTACCGCTGACTCCCATTCAGCACTGGTTCTTCGATACCCAGACAGCCCGGCCGGAGCACTTCAACCAGTCGATGGTGATCGAACTTGTCGACGGGGTTGACGACTCAGTGCTGCGTACCGCCCTCGCTGCATTGCTGGAGCACCACGATGCGTTGCGGATGCGTTTCGAACGGGTCGAGGGTCAGTGGAAGCAGTACAGCCCGCCAGTCCAGTCCATCGACGTACTCCAGCGCCGTGATCTTTCGGATATGGACATCAACGGGCAGCGGGCGGCGCTGGAGCAGATCACGGCCGAGGTGCAGGCGAGCTTTGACCTGGGACAGGGCCCGCTGCTGAAGGCCACGCTGTTCGATCGTGGTGCCACCCAGCGACCCCTGCTTTTCATGACGGTGCACCACCTGGTGGTCGACGGCGTGTCGTGGCGGATCCTGCTGGAGGACCTCAACACCGCATACCTGCAATGTGCGGCCGGCGAGACCGTCAGGTTCCAGCCCAAGACCACGTCATTCCGGCAGTGGGCTCGTCGGCTGACCGAGTATGCCCTGGCCGATGGCTTCGATGACGAGATCGAGTACTGGACGAGCACCTCCTACGACGGCGACCACCCATTACCGGTCGACCGGATACCGGTCGACGGGCCCGCGGAAAACACGGTCGTCTCGACGCGTTCGCTCACCGTCCGGCTCACCGAGGACGACACCAGGGCACTGCTGCAGGACGTGCCCGGCGTGTACCGGACCCAGGTCAACGACGTGCTGCTGGCCGCGCTGGGGCGGGTGTTGAGCCGGTGGACCGGAAGGGACCGGGTGCTGGTCGACCTGGAGGGCCATGGTCGCGAGGAGCTGCTCGCCGATGTCGACCTCTCGCGCACCGTGGGTTGGTTCACCTCGATCTTCCCGGTCGCCCTGGACCTGCCCGGTGACCAGAGCTGGGGCAGCGTGCTGAAGTCCGTCAAGGAGCAGTTGCGCGCCGTGCCGCGCCGTGGTCTCGGGTACGGCGCGCTGCGGTACCTGACCGCTGCGGGCGGGCTGGCCGACGGCGCGACACCGCAAGTCAGCTTCAACTACCTCGGCCAGTTCGACCTGCCGGCGTGCGGGGAGGGGCTGTACCACGCGCTGCACGACGAGCTGGAGCTGGACGTCAGCTCGGTGGGGAACCGGGCGCACGTGGTGGAGGTCGTCGGCAAGGTCGAGCAGAACTGCCTGGAGTTCATCTGGTTCTACTCCGAGAACCTGCATTGGGACAGCACCGTCACCGCGTTGGCGGACGAGCTGCTCGCCGCCCTTCGCCAGATCATTCGACACTGCGCCGAGCCCGGTGCAGGTGGCCGCACCCCATCGGACTTTCCGCTGGCCCGGCTGAATCAGGCGGACGTGGACCAGATGGTGGGCGACGGGCGGTCTGTGGAGGACATCTATCCGCTGACGCCCACCCAAGCCGGCATGGTGTTCCACCGGCTTTCGCAAGGGGATCAGGGTGTCTATTTCCAGCAACTGACCTTCGTTCTGGATGGCGTTCCCGATTCTCACCTGCTTGCTCGGGCCTGGCAGCACGTGGTCGACCGGACGCCGATTCTGCGTAGCCGCGTGGTCTGGGAAGGGGTGGCCGAGTGGCTGCAGGTGGTGCAGCGCGAGGTGACTGTTCCGGTCGGCTACCACGACTGGACCTGGTTGTCCGACGTCCAACGGCAAGAGGAATTGGCCCGATTGCTCGCCCGTGACCGAGCCGAAGGTCTGGATCTGGGGACTGCGCCGCTGATGCGGCTGAAGCTGGCTCGGCTGTCCGAGACCGAGGTGCAGGTGGTATGGACCTTCGACCATGTGCTGTTGGACGGGTGGAGTGTCTTCCACGTGTTGTCCGATGTCTTCACCTGCCACGCCAGGCTTCAGCACCACGAAACGGCGGTCGACGGGATTGATCTGGGCTTGCCGTTCCGGCGCCCGTTCCGGGACTACGTGCAGTGGCTCGGCCAGCAGGACCGCCGGGAGGCGAACGAGTACTGGCAGCGGATGCTGTCGACTCTGTCCGAGCCGACTGCGTTGCCCTACGACCGGCAACCGGCCGAAATCCACCGCGCCGAGTCCTGTGACAGTGTTCGGTTCGAACTGTCGGGCGAGCAGTCTGAGCGGCTACTGGAGGTCGCTCGGCACAATGGGCTGACAGTGAATACCCTGGTGCAGGGCGCCTGGGCCGTGCTGCTGTCGCGTTACAGCGGCCAGCGGGACGTCATCTTCGGTACCACCGTCTCAGGGCGGCCTGCCGAGTTGGCGGGTGTCGAGTCGATCACCGGAATTTTCATCAACACGCTGCCGACCCGGGTAGGCATCCACAGTGGGCAGGATGTGGTGTCGTGGCTACGCGGGCTGCAGGCGGCACAGACCGAGTCCCGACGGTTTGACTTCGTCTCGTTGGCCCAACTCCACACGTGGAGCGACCTGCCTGGTGGGGTCAACCTGTTCGACAGCATCGTGGTGTTCGAAAATTACCCGATCAACGACGAGGTTGCCGCCGCGAACGGACTCCGAATACGTGGGTTGCAGGCCGTCGAGACGACCAACTATCCGCTCAGCGTCGTGGTATCCACGGGTCAGCAGCTCTCGTTCTCGCTCGGCTATGAACCGAGACTGTTCGACGCAGAAACCATCGAGCGGATAGCGGCGCACCTGGAGGTCTTGCTCAACGGGATCGTGACCGCTCCAGATCGGGCACTGGCCGAGCTGCCGCTGCTGGGCGAGGCTGAGCGGCACCGGTTGCTGGTGGAATGGAACGACACTGAGCAGCCGGTGCCCTCGGTGGTGGTGCCCGAGTTGTTCGAGGCCCAGGTGGCTCGGACGCCGGATGCCGTGGCGGTGGTCTGCGACGGCACTGGATTGTCCTACCGCGAGCTGAACGAGCAGGCGAACCAGTTGGCCCGGCTGCTGATCAGGCGGGGGGCGGGTCCGGAACGGTTCGTCGCCCTGGCGCTGCCGCGATCGGCGCAGCTGGTGGTGACGTTGCTGGCCGTGCTGAAATCGGGTGCAGCGTACCTGCCGATCGACCCGGCTTACCCGGCGGAGCGAATCGAGTTCATCCTGGCGGACGCCCAGCCGGCACTACTGCTGACCACCAGCGAGGTAGCCGACCGGATACCGGAGGCGGCGGGAGTGCCTCGCCTGGTGCTGGATGTCGCGGAGAATGCTGAGGCGATCGCCGCTCAGCAGTGCGGCAACCTCACCGACGACGACCGGGTGCGGCCCTTGCTGACAGCGCATCCGGCATATGCGATCTACACTTCGGGCTCGACCGGGCGGCCGAAGGGGGTCGTCGTCGCACACCAGAGCGTGGTCGATCTCGCGGTCTGGGCGGGCTCCGAGTTCGGCGCCGAGGGATTGTCACGGGTGGTGGCGTCGACCTCTCTCAACTTCGACGTCTCGGTTTTCGAGATTTTCTGCCCCCTGGTTGTCGGCGGCAGTATCGAAGTGGTCCGGGATCTGCTCGCGCTGACCGAACCGCACGCCGACGAGTGGCGGGTCAGTCTGGTCAGCGCGGTGCCCTCGGCGTTTACCCAAGTGCTGACCCAGGGTGGCGTCACGGTGACTGCGAAGAGTGTGGTACTGGCCGGCGAGGCCCTGTCGGCGCGGGCGGTACGCGATATTGTGACCGCGTTACCGGAAAGCCGGATCGCCAATATTTACGGCCCGACCGAGGCCACCGTCTACGCGACCGCGTGGTACTCCGACGGACCGGATTGTGATCGGGCACCCCCGATTGGCCGGCCGATCACCAACACCCGGGTATACGTGCTCGACGCCGAGCTGCGGCCGGTGCCGGTGGGGGTACCCGGAGAGCTGTACATCGCCGGTGGTCTGGCCCGGGGCTATCTCCGCCGTCCTGGCTTGACCGCCGAGCGGTTCGTGGCCAACCCGTTCGATGAGCCCGGTTCGCGGATGTACCGGACCGGGGATGTGGTCAGATGGCGGGCCGACGGCCTGATCGACTATCTCGGACGGACCGATGCGCAGGTCAAGATCCGCGGATTCCGCATCGAGCTGGGAGAGGTCGAGGCCGCCCTGCTGCGCCATGATGACGTGGCCGAGGCGGTGGCAGTTGTTCGGCAGGACGACTCCGGGCACAAACGCCTGGTGGCCTATCTGGTACCGGCGCCCGGTGCGATGGTGGACCCGGCCGCGTTGCGCGGCTTTGCTGCGCAGGTGCTGCCGGATTACATGGTGCCGGCGGTGTTCGTCGGGCTTGACAAGTTGCCACTGAATCCCAACGGAAAGCTGGACCGGCGGGCACTACCGTCGCCGGACCTGAGTCCCGCCATGGCTGTTGACTACGTGGCGCCACGCACTGACGCGGAGCGCGTCCTGGCAGAAATCTGGGCCGAGGTGCTCGGTGTGCAGCGGGTTGGCGTGGAGACCAACTTCTTCGAGCTCGGTGGCGATTCGATTCTGAGCATTCAGGTGGTGTCCCGGGCCCGGAAAGCCGGACTGACCCTGCTACCCAGGGACGTCTTCCGGTACCCGACCATTGCGACATTGGCCACGAGCGCGGTTGCGGTGACGCCTGTGGCGGCGGAACAAGCTCCGGTGACCGGCCAGGTGCCGCTGACTCCGATCCAGCACTGGTTCTTCGAAAGCCAGACGGTGCGACCGGAGCACTTCAACCAGACCGTCACCCTCGAGCTGGCCGAGGGCGTTGATGAGGCCGCGCTGCGCACGGCGCTGGCGGCGGTGCTCGAACACCACGACGCGCTGCGCATGCGGTTCGAGCACTGTGCCGGGCGGTGGCTGCAGTACAACGCCCCGGTTGAGCCGGTTGACCTGCTCCACTGTTACGACCTGTCCAACATGGATTCCGAGCAGCGGCACGGCGCGCTGGAGAAGATCACCGCGGAGGCCCATGCAGGTTTCGATCTCAGCCGAGGTCCGCTGCTGAAGGCCGTGCTGTTCGATGTCGGCACCCCACACCCGGTGTTGTCGCTGGTAGCGCATCATCTGGTCGTTGACGGGGTTTCTTGGCGGATTCTGCTGGAGGACCTGGACGCCGCGTACCGGCAGGTAGTACGTGGACAGGCCGTCTCGCTCGGGTGCAAGACCACCTCGTTCCGGCGGTGGGCGCAGGAGCTGACCGAGCACGCCCGCTGTGGCGGGCTCGATCACGAGCTCGCCTACTGGACCACGGTGATCCAGGGCTGTGACCCGAGGTTGCCGATCGACGGCACCGGCGCGAACACGGTCGGCTCGATGCGCTCGGTCACCGTCCGGCTCGACCCTGACCCCACCAGGACGTTGCTTCAGGACGTGCCCGGGGTCTACCGCACGCAGGTCAACGACGTGCTGCTCAGTGCGCTGTGCCGGGTGCTGGGCCGGTGGACCGGGCACGAGCGGGTGCTGCTCGACGTGGAAGGTCACGGTCGTGAGCAGGTGTTCGACGATGTCGACCTGTCGCGCACGGTCGGCTGGTTCACCACGATGTTCCCCGTCGCCCTCGACGTCTGCGGTGAGCAGGACTGGGGCAGCACGCTCAAATCGGTGAAGGAGCAGCTTCGCGCGGTACCGGGACGGGGCCTCGGATATGGCGTGCTGCGTTACCTCACCAAGACGCCCGGATTGACCGGTACTGCGACCCCCGGGGTGAGCTTCAACTACCTCGGCCAGTTCGACTGGGCCTTGACCGGGGACGGCGGGCTGTTCCATGCGATGCGCGGCGGCCTGGGGGCGCATGCCAGCCCGCAGTCCGCCCGGCCGCACCTGATCGACGTGGTCGGCGGGGTCGAGCACAAGTGTCTGGCGTTCACCTGGTTCTACTCCGACGGAGTGCACGACGCGACCACGGTCCTGCGGCTGGCCGAGGAGATGATCCAGGCCCTCCGGGAGATCCTGGAACATTGCCGCCGACCCGACGCCGGTGGTCGCACTCCGTCGGACTTCCCGCTGGCCCGCCTCGACCAGTCGACACTGGACCGCCTCGTCGGCGATGGGCGGGCAGTGCAGGACCTCTATCCGCTGACCGCCACGCAGGCCGGCATGGTCTTCCACGGGCTGGTTGATCCGCTCTCCGGTGCCTACTTCAACCAGGTGCAGTTGCGGTTGTCCGGCGTCGGCGACCCGGAGGCGTTGGGCACGGCCTGGCAACGGGTGGTCGATCGCACCCCAGTGCTGCGCAGCCGCGTGGTCTGGGAAGGGGTGGACCAGCCGCTGCAGGTGGTGCAGCGGGACGTCACGGTGCCGGTCCGCTACCACGACTGGACCGGGCTGTCCGAGGCGCAGTGGCGGGAGCGGCTGCAGCCGCTGCTCGAACGCGACCGGGCGGAGGGCTTCGACCTCGCTACGCCGCCCCTGCTCCGGCTGATCATCGCCACGCTGCCGGACGAGGAGGTCTGGCTGGTGTGGACCTTCCATCACGTGGTGCTCGACGGCTGGAGTTCGGCTCAGGTGCTCGACGAGGTGTGCCAGCAGTACGCGGCCCTCGTCGGCGGGCACGACGCTGTGCTGCCGGCTCGGCGTCCGTTTCGGGATTACCTGCACTGGCTCGGCGAGCGCGACCAGGGTGAGGCCGAGCAGCACTGGCGAGGGGTGCTCGGTGGCTTCGAGTCACCTACACCCTTGCTGTTCGATCGCCAACCGGTCGAGGCGCACCGCGCCGAGTCCGGCAACACCGTGCGGGTCGCGCTGTCGACCGGGCACTCGCACCGGCTCCGTGAGTTCGCCCAGCGCAGCGGGGTGACGGTGAGCACCATCGTGCAGGCAGCCTGGGCGCTGCTGCTGTCCCGCTACAGCGGTGAGCGCGACGTGACCTTCGGGACCACGGTTTCGGGTCGCCCGGCGGATCTGCCCGGTGTGGAGTCGATGGTCGGGGTGTTCATCAACACCGTGCCCACTCGCGTGGGCGTGCCCGGTACCCAGGACGTGGTGTCCTGGCTGCGTGAATTGCAGGACGCGCAATCCGAGTCGCGCCGGTTCGATTTCGTCTCGCTGACGCAGATGCAGAGCTGGAGCGACGTGCCAGGTGGCGCCAACCTGTTCGACAGCATCGTGGTCTTCGAGAACTACCCGTTCGATGAGAAGGCCATCGAGGCGTACGGCCTCGGAATACGGGAGATGCATGATCTCCAGCCGACCAGTTACCCGCTCAGCGTCATGGTGTCGCCCGGCGATCGGCTGTCGATGATGCTCAGCTACGACCCCACGCTCTTCGACGACGGCACGGTCGAGCGGATGGCCGGTCATCTGCAGATGCTGCTGGACGGCATCGTCGCAGATCCAGCCCGTCCGATCGACGGCGTGCCGATGCTCACTGAGGCGGAGCGGCGTCGGGTGCTGGCGCAGTGGAATGACACCGGCCGTGCGGTGGCACCCGGGACATTGCCGGGCTTGTTCGAGGCTCAGGTGGCGCGCACACCGGATTCGGTGGCGGTCGTGTTCGAGGGTACGGAGCTGTCGTATGCGCAGGTGAATGAGCGAGCGAACCGGCTGGCCCGGTTGCTCATCGCACGCGGAGCGGGTCCGGAGCAGTTTGTGGCATTGGCGCTGCCGCGGTCGGCGGACCTGATCGTCGCGTTGCTGGCGGTGCTGAAATCGGGGGCCGCTTACCTGCCGATCGATCCGGCCTATCCCGCGGAGCGGATCATCTTCATGCTTCAGGACGCCCAGCCGGTGTTGGTGTTGACCACCGGCGAGGTGACCGATCGGGTGCCGGCTGCGGTTGGTGTGACCCGGTTGGTCCTCGATGCGGCGCAGACGGTCGAGGCGATGGCTGGTTGTTCAGCCGGCGCTGTGACCGATGCCGAGCGAGCGCAGCCGCTGTCGGCGGCGCACCCGGCATATGTGATCTACACGTCGGGGTCGACGGGGCGGCCCAAGGGTGTCGTGGTCGCGCAGGACAGCGTGGTCAATCTCGTGGGGTGGGCAGCCTCCGATCTGGGTGCTGAATGGTTGTCCCGGGTGGTGGCCTCGACCTCGCTCAACTTCGACGTCTCGGTGTTCGAGATCTTCTGCCCGCTGCTGCTCGGCGGCAGCATCGAAGTGATCCCTGACCTGCTCACCCTGGCCGAAGCGGGGGCAGGTCAGCGGGTCGTGAGCCTGGTCAGCGCAGTACCGTCGGCGTTCTCCCAGGTGCTGGCGGGCGGCAGGGTGGCGGTGGCTGCCCAGAGCGTGGTGCTGGCGGGTGAGGCGCTCTCCGCGCGGGCGGTGCGCGAGATCCGCGCCGTGCTACCGGAAAGCCGGATCGCCAACATCTACGGCCCGACCGAGGCCACGGTGTACTCGACCGCGTGGTATTCCGAAGGGACCGACCCTGAGCAGGCGCCACCGATCGGGCGGCCGATCACCAACGTGCGGGCCTACGTGCTGGACGACGCGCTGCGGCCGGTGCCGGTGGGGGTGCCGGGAGAGCTCTACCTCGGCGGTCGCGGGCTGGCCCGCGGCTACCTCAACCGTCCTGGTCTGACCGCCCAGCGGTTCGTGGCCAACCCCGTGGGGGACCTCTTTGCCGAGCCCGGGTCACGGCTTTACCGCACCGGAGACCTGGTGCGCTGGAGCACCGCAGGTGAGCTGGAGTACCTCGGCCGCGCCGACCACCAGGTGAAGATCCGAGGGTTCCGGATCGAGCTGGGCGAGGTCGAGGCCGCCCTGCTCCGGCACCAGGAGGTGGCCGAGGCGGTCGCCGTCGCCCGGCAGGAGGCCTCCGGTCACACCCGGCTGGTGGCCTACCTCGTGCCGGTACCGGGGGCAATCGTGGACTCTGCCTCACTGCGCGGGCTCCTGGGCCAGGTACTGCCCGACTACATGGTGCCCTCGGCGTTCGTCACCCTCGACCGCCTCCCCCTCAACCCCAACGGCAAGCTGGACCGCAAGGCGTTGCCCACCCCGGATCCGGGTACGGGGATGGCCGGCTACGTGGCGCCCCGCACGGACGGCGAGCGTGCCCTGGCGAAGATCTGGGCCGACGTGCTCGGTGTGGAGCGGGTCGGGATCGAGGACAACTTCTTCGAGCTCGGGGGCGATTCGATCCTGAGCATTCAGATGGTCTCCCGGGCGCGCCAGGCTGGGCTGGACCTCATGCCCAGGGATGTTTTCCGGCACCAGACGGTGGCCGCACTGGTCGCGGGCGGGGCCGCGGTGGCGGCGGCGGTGGCCGAGCAGGGCACGGTCACCGGTGTAGTGCCGCTGACCCCGATCCAGCACTGGTTGTTCGACACCTA
Organism: Pseudonocardiaceae bacterium; assembly: GCA_035714625.1. Classification (GTDB taxonomy): domain Bacteria; phylum Actinomycetota; class Actinomycetes; order Mycobacteriales; family Pseudonocardiaceae. The sequence continues at coordinate 55,483 of DASTLT010000170.1, forward strand.
CCCGGCCCGACCGCAGCATGTCGACCAGGCGGTGTGGTTCGAGCTGGTCGAGGGTGTGGCTGAGGCGCCGCTGCGCGCGGCGTTGGCCGCGGTGCTAGCGCACCACGACGGGCTGCGGATGCGTTTCGAGCATCTCGATGGCCGGTGGTGCCAGGTCAACGCACCGGCCGAGCCGGTGAACGTGCTGCACGTCCACGACCTGTCCACCCTGGACGCCGACGAGCAACGGGCGCAGATGCAGCAGGTCGCCGGGCAGGCGCATGCGGCCTTCGACCTCGGTCAGCCGCCGCTGCTGAAGGCGGTGCTGTTCCACCTCGGCGCCGAGCGGCGGCCGGTGCTGTTCCTGGCGGCGCATCACCTGGTGATCGACGGGGTGTCCTGGCGGATCCTGCTGGAGGACCTGGACACCGCCTACCAGCAGGCCGTGTCCGGGCGAGGCGTGCAGCTCGGGCTCAAGACGACCTCGTTCCGGGACTGGGCGCTGCTGCTGACCGAGCATGCCCGCACTGGTGGGTTCGACGAGGAGCTCGGCTACTGGAGCACGGTGGGTCAGGGCTGCGACCCGGCACTGCCGGTCGATACGGCCGGGTCCAACACGGTCGCCTCGACGCGGTCGGTCACCGTGCGTCTGACCCGTGCCGAGACCAGGGCGCTGCTGCAGCAGGTGCCCGGGGTCTACCGCACCCAGGTCAACGACGTGCTGCTCGCCGCGCTGGGTCGGGTGCTCAGGGGCTGGACCGGCCAGGACCGGGTGCTGGTCGACCTGGAGGGCCACGGTCGGGTGGACCTGTTCGACGGGGTGGATCTCTCCCGTACGGTGGGCTGGTTCACCACGATCTTTCCGGTCGCCCTCGACATGTCCGCAAGTGACCGCGGATGGGGCGCGGTGCTCAAGTCGGTGAAGGAGCAGTTGCGCGCGGTACCTGGTCATGGTGTCGGATATGGCGCGCTGCGCTACCTCAGCGGGACGCGCCACCTCACCGGGACCGAAGCGCCGGCACCGCAGGTGAGCTTCAACTACCTCGGCCAGTTCGACCAGGCCGCTGCCGGGGAGGGGGGGCTGCTGCACGCGATGCGCGGCGGGCTGGACGGCGACGCCAGCCCCCAGGCCACCCGACCGCACCTGATCGACGTGATGGGCGAGGTCCAGCAGGGATGCCTGGAGCTCACCTGGTCCTACTCCGCACACCTGCATCGCAGCAGCACCATCAGCGCGCTGGTCGAGGACCTGCGCACCGCGCTGCGGGAGATTATCGAGCACTGCACCCAAACCGGTGCCGGCGGGTGCACCCCGTCGGACTTCCCCCTGGCCCAGCTCGACCAGTCCACTGTGGATCTCCTGGTCGGCGACGGCCGCGCGGTAGCGGACATCTACCCCCTCACGCCCACCCAAGCGGGCATGGTGTTCCACGGGCTGTCACAGGCAGCTCATGGCCTCTACCTCGAGCAGCTCACCTTTGTGCTGGACGGGGTTGCAGATCCCGGCGTGCTGGGTGCGGCCTGGCAGCACGTGGTCGACCGGACCCCGGTGCTTCGCAGTTGCGTCGTCTGGGAAGGGGTGCCGCAACCACTACAGGTGGTGCGCCGGCACGCCGTGGTCCCCGTGCGCTACCTCGACTGGACGCAGTTGTCCCAGGATCGGCGGCGAGACGAGCTGACGCGGCTGCTCGACGACGACCGCGCCGACGGCATGGACCTGAGCAACCCTCCGTTGCTGCGGGTGACGGTGGCCCGGCTGTCCGACACCGAGGTGCAGGTGGCCTGGACCTTCCATCACGTGCTGCTCGACGGATGGAGCGTGTTCCATGTGCTGTCCGATGTCTTCACCTGTCACGCCGCGCTCGCCGAGCACCGGACGCCCGAGCTGCCGGCCCGGCGGCCGTTCCGCGACTATCTGCGGTGGCTCGGTGAGCGCGACCAGGACCAGGCCGAGGCGTACTGGCGAGGCGTGCTCGACGGCCTTGAGTCGACCACCCCGTTGCCCTACGACCGGCCGCCGGTACCGGCCCATGCCACTCGCTCGGCGCAGTGGCTGCCCTTCGAGTTGGCGCAGGGGGTGTCCGGTCGGCTGTACGAGTTCGCCAGGCACCATCGGCTGACGCTGAATGCGGTGGTGCAGGGGGCGTGGGCGGTGCTGCTGTCGCGCTACAGCGGTCACCGGGACGTCTGCTTCGGCGCCACCGTGGCGGGCCGCCCGGCCGACCTGCCCGGAGCGGATGAGATCACCGGCATCTTCATCAATACGCTGCCGGTGCGGGTCGAGGTGGACGACGCGGCCCAGGCCGTCCCGTGGCTGCAGGAAGTGCAGGCGGCGCAGGCGGACGCGCGGAGGTTCGACTTCGCCTCCCTGGCCCAGATGCAGACCTGGAGCGGGCTGCCCGGCGGGGTGCACCTGTTCGACAGCATCGTGATATTCGAGAACTACCCGATCAACGATGAGGCAGCCGCCGCCCACGGCCTGCGGTTGCGGGCCGCAGACGCGGTCGAGACCACCAACTACCCGCTCAGCCTGGTGGTGTTCCCCGGCCGGCGACTGGCCATGAAGCTGGGCTATGACCCCGCGCTGTTCGATCTGGTCACCGTCGAGCGGATCGCGGGCCATCTGCTGCGGGTGCTGGACGCGGTAGTCACGGATCCCCTGATCCCGCTCGGCCAGCTCGACGCGCTCACCGAGGCCGAGCGCGCACGGCTGCTCGTCGACTGGAACGACACCTATCGTGCAGTGCCGCCCGCCACGTTGCCGGAGCTGGTTGACGCGCAGGTGGCGCGGACACCGGAGCTGCCGGCGGTGGCGTTCGAGGACGGCGCGTTGAGTTACGCGGAGCTGGCCGGGCGCGCCAACCGGCTGGCTCGGCTGCTCATCCAGCATGGGGCGGGGCCGGAACGGATCGTGGCGTTGGTGTTGCCGCGGTCGGTGGACATCGTGGTCGCCCAGGTCGCGGTGGCCAAGGCGGGCGCGGCGTTCCTGCCGGTGGACCCGGCCTACCCGGCGGAGCGGATCGCGTTCATGCTGGCCGACGCCAGACCGGTGCTGGTAGTCACGCTGCAGGACATCGCGCAGCGACTGCCCTGTCCGGAGGGCATGCCGGTGCTGGCGGTGGACTCCGCGGAGACCATCTCAGCGCTGGAGGGCCTGTCGGATGCGGTGGTGGCCGACCCGGAGCGGGCGTCCCCACTGCTGCTGCCCCACCCCGCGTATGTGATCTACACGTCGGGCTCGACCGGGCGACCGAAGGGTGTGCTGGTCTCGCACGCGGGGCTGGCCAGCTTCTCCGCAGCCGAGGTGGCGCGCTATGCGGTCCGGCCCGGGGATCGGGTGCTGCAGTTCTCCTCACCGAGCTTCGACGCCTCGGTGCTGGAGCTCTGCATGGCACTGCCGGCCGGGGCGGCGTTGGTCGTCCCGCCGCCGGGTCCGTTACTGGGTGAGCAGTTGGCCGAGGTGCTGTCCCAGCAGCGGGTGACGCACGCGCTGATCCCGCCGGCCGCGCTGGCCACCGTGCCCGAGGTCGTGGCACGGACCGGGGTGCCGGACTTCCGGACCGTCATCGTCGGGGGTGACGCGTGCCCGGCCGAGCTGGTCACCCGGTGGGCCCCAGGCCGGCATATGATCAACTCGTATGGGCCGACCGAGTGCACGGTGGTCGCGACCTGGAGTGAGTCGCTGGCCCCGGGTGGGACGCCGCCGATTGGCCGGCCGATCTGGAACACCCGGGTCTACGTGCTGGACGGTGCACTGCGGCCGGTGCCGGTGGGGATCGCCGGTGAACTGTATGTGACCGGGGCCGGGTTGGCCCGCGGCTACCTGGACCGGCCCGGGTTGACCGCACAGCGGTTCGTTGCCAACCCCTTCGGTGCGCCGGGCTCGCGGATGTACCGCACCGGGGACCTGGTGGCCTGGAGCGCCGAGGGTGAACTCGGGTTCATCGGGCGGGCCGACGAGCAGGTCAAGATCCGCGGATTCCGGGTCGAGCCCGGCGAGATCGAAACCGCGCTCACCCGGCACCCGCAGATCGCCGAGACCGCGGTCATCGCCCGGGCCGTCGACACCACACCCGACAGCAACGAAGCAGGCCGCAAGCGCCTGATCGCCTACGTAGTCCCCACCGGGGATCACACACCGACCCCCGGTGAGCTGCGCGAGTTCCTCGGACAATGGCTTCCCGACTACATGGTGCCCTCGGCGTTCGTCACCCTCAACACGCTGCCATTGACCCCCCACGGCAAACTCGACCGGCGGGCCCTGCCCGACCCCGACTACACCACCGCCAGCAACGGCTACACCGCCCCACGCACCGACACCGAACACGCCCTGGCCCAAATCTGGTCCGAGGTGCTGAGCGTCGAACGAGTAGGCGTGGAGGACAACTTCTTTGAGCTGGGTGGCGATTCTTTGCGAAGCCTGCAAGTCACCTCCAGGGCGAAGGCGGCCTTCGACGTCACCCTGACGCCCCGAGAAACACTGATGGCAGGCACCGTCAGCGCACTCGCGGAACTGATCGAGGAAAAAGTGTTGATTGAGCTTGAACAACTTGCCGTCGGGGCCCGGAACGACCAGGAACTGTGAGAAGACGACAATGACGTTATCGCGACAGAGCCGCATCTCCGCGCTGCCTGCCCATCTCCAGGAACAGCTACGCCGCCGGTTGTCGGGCCAGTCCGAGCAGTCCGACCAGATTCCCCAGGCGCAGCGGTCCGGCCCGCTACCGCTGTCTTTCACCCAGCAGCGGCTGTGGTTCCTCAACGAGTTTCAGCCGGGTGGTGCGGAGTACAACAGCGCGCTGCCGCTGCGCCTGACCGGACCGCTCGACGTGGCCGCCCTCACCGCCGCGTTGCAGACCCTGCGGGCTCGCCACGAGTCGTTGCGCACCACATTCGACCAGGTGGACGGTAAGGGAGTGCAGATCGTGCATCCGGCGCACGAACTGCCCTTGCCGGTGGTCGACCTGTCCGGCTCGGCGAGCCCGCAGCGGGAAGCAGTGGACCGGGTGCTGTCCGAGGAGTACTCCCGGCCCTTCGATCTGCGTCGCGGCCCCCTGGTCCGAGCGTTGCTGGTCCGGCTCTCCGACGACGAGCACGTGCTGCTGCTCACCGTGCACCACATCGTCACCGACGGCTGGTCAATGGGCGTGCTCACCGAAGAGTTGGGCGCGCTGTACAACGCGGCCCTTCGGGGGGAGGAGCCCGCATTGCCGCCACCGCCGTTGCAGTACGGGGACTTCGCGGTGTGGCAACGAACGCACCTGTCGGACTCGGCGCTGCAGAGCCAGCTCGACTACTGGACGCAGCAGTTGGCCGGGCTCGCTGCGCTGGACCTGCCGACGGACCGGACGCGACCGGCGGTGCGCACCTCAGCGGGCGCCACGCATCAGTTCGTGCTACCGGCCCAGGTGACCAGCCGGCTTGAGGAGCTGATCCGGGCCGAGGACACGACACTGTTCACGGCTCTGACCGCTGCGTGCCACGTGCTGTTCGCCCGCTACACCGGACAGGACGACCTCGCCGTGGGCACCGTGGTCTCCGGACGAAACCGCCCAGAACTGGAGCGGGTCGTCGGGTTCTTCGCCAACACCGTGGTACTCCGCGCGCAGGTGGACCGAACGCGCACCTTCCGCGAGTTCCTGGCCAGCGTGAAGGACACCGTGCTGGATGCCTTCGCTCACGACGAGGCGCCGTTTGAGCGGCTGGTCGACGCCCTCCATCCCGAGCGTGACCTCAGCCGTAACCCACTGTTCGATGTCATGGTCCTGGTGGACACCAGGTCGCCGAACACCGCGAAGCGCAAGCCGCCGGTGTTCGGTGGGTTGCAGGTTTCAGACGTCGACGTATCACGGCGGGCGGCCAACTTCGACATCACTGTCGAGTTCCAGCGCAGCGACGGGGTCCTCACCGGCCAGCTGGAGTACAACACCGACCTGTTCGATGCCAGCACTATTGAACGGATGGCCGGGCATCTGCACCTGCTGCTGGCCCGGGTCACCGCCGAACCTGACCGGCCGCTGGCTGAGCTCTCCCTGCTGACCGATGCGCAGCAGCATCGGGTGCTGGTGGAGTGGAACGACACCAGCCGGCCCGTGCCGCAGGTGACGGTGCCTGAACTGCTTCAGGCTCAGGTGGCACGGACACCAGACGCGGTAGCGATGGTGGCCGAAGGGGTGGAGCTGTCCTACGCCGAACTGAACGAGCGGTCCAACCGGCTGGCACGTTTGCTCCTCGAGTGGGGTGCGGCGCCGGAGGAGTTTGTGGCGCTTGCGTTGCCGCGGTCGGCGGATCTGATCGTCGCGTTGTTGGCGGTGCTGAAGGCGGGGGCGGCGTACTTGCCGTTGGATCTGGATTATCCGGCGGAGCGGATCGGTTTCATGCTGGCTGAGGCCGAGCCGGTGCTGGTGGTCACGACCAGCGCACTGGCCGAGGAGCTGCCACCCAGCGACGCCGGGCAGGTGGTCCTGGACCAGCCCGACACGCTCGCGCAACTGGCCGGCTACCCGGACGGTGACCTGGCACCCGGGGAGGGCCCCGTCGGAGTGGACCCGGTGAACCCGGCGTATGTGATCTACACCTCGGGGTCGACGGGGCGGCCCAAGGGGGTGGTGGTGTCGGTGGGGGCGCTGGTCAACTTCCTGGCGGCGATGCAGGACAGGTTCGCGCTGGGCCCGGATGACCGGTTGCTGGCGGTGACCACGGTCGGGTTCGACATCGCGAACCTGGAGGTCTTCGTCCCGTTGCTCAGCGGGGCTGCGGTGGTGCTGGCCGGTCGTGAGATCGTGCAGGACCCGGTGGCGCTGGGTGAGCTGGTGGCCTCGGCAGGGGTGTCGGTGATGCAGGCGACGCCGAGCCTGTGGCGGGCGGTGAGCGCCGAGGCGGGCGGTGCGCTGAGCGGGGTGCAGGTACTGGTCGGAGGGGAGGCATTGGCCCCGGACCTGGCCGCCTCGCTGATGGACGGTGCGGCGTCGGTGACGAATCTGTATGGGCCCACCGAGACCACGATCTGGTCCACTGCGGCGGTGATCGACCAGTACACCGCCCAGAACCCGCCGATCGGCCGCCCGATCGCCAACACCCAGACCTACGTGCTCGACGCCGGGTTGTGCCCGGTCCCGCCCGGGGTGGCCGGGGAGTTGTACATCGGCGGCGCCGGACTGGCCCGGGGCTACTGGAAACGGGCCGGACTGACCGCGCAACGGTTCGTTGCCGACCCGTTCGGGGCGCCGGGGGCGCGGATGTACCGCACCGGCGACGTGGTCCGCTGGCGGGCCACCGGGGAGCTGGAGTACCTGGGCCGGGCCGATACCCAGGTCAAGATCCGGGGTCACCGGATCGAACCCGGTGAGATCGAGACCATCCTGCGCGCCCACCCCGACCTGACCCAGGCCGCAGTCATCGCGCGCGAAGACACCCCCGGCGACCGGCGCCTGATCGCCTACCTCGTCCCCGCAGCACACGCACAGGGACAGGCCCCGAGCACGGCCACGCTGCGCGACTACCTCGGCCAGTCCCTCCCCGGCTACATGGTGCCCTCGGCGTTCGTCGCCCTCGAGGCGCTGCCACTGACCCCCAACGGCAAACTCGACCGCAAGGCCCTGCCCGCCCCCGACATCGACGCCACCCGGCCGGGATACCTGGCCCCCCGCACCGACACCGAACGGGTAGTGGCCCAAGCCTGGGCCGACGTCCTCGGCCTGGAGCGGGTCGGAGTCGAGGACAACTTCTTCGAACTCGGCGGCGACTCCATCCTCAGCATCCAGGTGGTCTCCCGGCTCCGGCAGGCTGGCCTGAGCCTGACCTCCAAGGACATCTTCCTGCACCAGACAGTCGCCGAGCTTGTCGCCGCCATCCAGGCGCCCACCGCGTCCGAGGCACCGGCACACCCTCTGATCGCCGGGCCGGCGCCGCTGGGTCCGGTCCAGCACTGGTTCTTCGACACCTACGGGGCCCTGGCGCACTTCACCCAGTCGATGTTGGTCGAGCTGGCCGAGGATGTTGATCAGACCGCGCTGCGCGCGGCCCTCGACGCAGTGCTGGCGCACCATGATGCGCTGCGGCTGCGGTTCCTGGCCACCGGCGGCGGGTGGCAGCAGGACACCGCGCTCGAGGAGCGGGCCGAGGTGTTCCAGCGCCGCGATCTGTCCCCGCTGGACGACGTCCACCACCAGTCCGCGGTTGAGGAGGCGGCACTGGCCGCCCAGACCGGTCTGCACCTCAGCACCGGTCCGTTGGTGCGGGTCGTGCTGTTCGATCGGGGAGTGCGGCGGCGGCCGCAGCTGTTCTTCGCGATCCACCACCTCGTCATTGACGGGGTGTCCTGGCGGATCCTGTTCGACGACCTGGAGACGGCCTACCGGCAGGCCCGCGGGGGTCAACCGGTGGAGCTGGAGCCGGTCGGTACCTCGTTCACCCAGTGGGCGCACCGGCTGACCGAGTATGTCCGGTCAGGTGGGCTCGACGACGACCTGGCGTACTGGCGCGAGATGCCCCGCAGCGCACCGGCCGATCTGCCGGTCGACCATGCTGGCGTCAACACCGCCGGTTCGGCCCGCGCGGTTACCGTGCGGCTGGGTCGCGCGGACACGGCTGCGTTGTTGCGCGACGTGCCCGGGGTCTACCGCACCCAGGTCAACGACGTGCTGCTCGCCGCGCTGGGCCGGGTGCTGTGCCGCTGGACCGACCGGGAGAGCGTGCTGGTCGCCCTGGAGGGTCATGGCCGGGAGGAGATCCTCGACGGTGTCGACCTGTCCCGGACCGTGGGATGGTGCACCACCCAGTTTCCGGTCGCGCTGCGCAGCGGTGCGCAGTGGGGTCAGGCCCTCAAGGCGGTCAAGGAGCAGCTTCGCGCGGTGCCGCACCGGGGGCTGAGCTACCAGGCACTGGGCTACCTGAGCCACCCGGACTCGCCCGCGAGCGTGCTGCGCGACGAGCCACTACCCCACATCTGCTTCAACTACCACGGCCAGTGGGACCTGGCCGCTGTCGAACAGGGCCTCATCCTGGGTGGCGGCACCAGCGTCGGCCAGGACATTGCGCCGAACCAACTCCGCACCTACCTGCTGGACGTCACCGGCGTGGTGCACGACGGGGAGCTGGAGCTGAGCTGGCTTTACTCCGACCAGGTACACGACGAGGCCACGGTGCGACGGCTCGCCGAGGGGATGGCCGAGGCACTCCGGGAGATCGTGGAGCACTGTGCCCAACCCGGTGCGGGCGGGCGGACCCCGTCGGACTTTCCGTTGGCCCGGCTTGATCAGCCGACCGTGGACCGGATCGCCGGGGACGGGCGGGACGTGGAGGACATCTACCCGCTGACACCGTTGCAGGCCGGCATGCTGTTCCACAGCCTGATCGACACTGCCTCGGGCGCATACCTTGACCAGGCCAGGCTGACGCTCGACGGCGTCTCCGATCCACAAGCTCTGGGGCAGGCCTGGCAGCGCGTGGTGGACCGCACGCCGGCGCTGCGCAGCTCGTTGCTCTGGGAAGGCGTCAACGAGCCGCTACAGGTCGTGCACCGGCAGGCAACGGTGCCCATCGTGCAGCACGACTGGCGGCAGATGTCGGCGCAGGACCGGGAGCGTGAGCTGCGCAGGGTGCTGGCCGAGGACCGTGCGGCGGGGATGGATCTCACCGCGGCGCCGTTGATGCGCCTGGTGATCGCTGAGCTCGCCGACGGCCAGGTGCTGCTGATCTGGACGTGGCATCACGTCGTGCTCGACGGCTGGAGTCTGACCCAGGTGTTCGCCGAGGTGTGTGAGCAGTACGCGGCCATCGTCGAGGGCCGCCGGCCCCGGCTGGTCTCCCGCCGCCCGTTCCTGGACTACCTGCAGTGGCTGCGCGCCCAGGACGTCCCCCAGGCTGAACAGCATTGGCGTCGCGTGCTGGCCGGTTTCGACTCGCCCACCCCCTTGCCGTACGACCGCCAGGCCGTCGAAGCGCATCGCGCCGAGTCGTCGGCGTCGATTCGCATGCGGCTGCCGGTCGATCAGTCCAGCCGGCTGCACCAGGTGGCCAAGCGCAGTGGGCTGACGCTGAACACGGTGGTACAGGGGGTGTGGGCGCTGCTGCTGTCGCGCTACAGCGGGGAGCGCGACGTGGTCTTCGGCACCACCGTGTCCGGGCGGCCGGCCGAGTTGCCCGGGGTCGAAGAGATGATCGGCATGTTCATCAACACCGTACCGACCCGCGTCACCGTTGACGATGGACCGGATGTCGTGTCCTGGTTGCGCGGGCTGCAGGCAGCGCAGGTGGAGTCCCGCAACTTCGACTTCGTCTCCCTCGCCGAGCTGCAGACCTGGAGTGACCTGCCCGGCGGGGCCAGCCTGTTCGACAGCGCGGTGGTGTTCGAGAACTACCCGATCGACGACGCGTCGGCAGACGATGCGGGGCTGCGGGTGCGCGATGTCCAAGCGCTCGACACCACAAGCTTCCCGCTCACCCTCAGCGCCTATCTCGACGACCGGCTCAGTTTCGGCCTCGCCTATGACCCGACGCTGTTCGACACGATCACCGTCGAGCGCATGGCCGAGCGGTTGGGCATGCTGCTGGCCGGTGTCGCCGAGGACCCTCATCGGCTGGTGGCTGAGCTGCCGTGGATGTCCGCTGAGGAGCGGCACCGGGTGCTGGTGGAGTGGAACGACACCGCGCTGGACGTGCCGGTGGCAACGTTCCCGGAGATGTTCGAGGCCCAGGTGGCGCGCACCCCGGCCGAGACAGCGCTGGGAGCTGAGGATACGGAGCTGACCTTTGCGGAGGTTAACGCGTGGGCGAACCAGCTAGCGCACTACCTGATCAGCCTGGGGGTGGGGCCCGAGCGGGTGGTGGCGCTGGCACTGCCACGGTCGGTGGAGTTGGTAGTCGCACTGCTGGCGGTGTTCAAGGCCGGTGGGGTGTACCTGCCGGTGGACCCGGAGATGCCGACGGAGCGGATCGGGTTCGTGCTGCGCGACGCCGCTCCGGTGAAGGTGGTGACCACCACCTTCACCGGCGCCAAGGTGCGTTGCGCGTTGCCGGGGACCACCGCCGAGGTGGTGCTCGACGAACCGCAGGTCGCTGCCGCATTGCGGCGATGCCCCGACTCGAACCCGACCGATGAGGAGCGCCTCGGACCACTGGATCCGAGCAACTCGGCGTATGTGATCTACACCTCGGGGTCGACCGGCCGGCCCAAGGGTGTGGTCGTCGAACACCGCAACCTGGTGAACCTGCTCTTCCACCACCGCGTCGACTGGGTGGCCGCCACCGCCGGCGGCGGTCGGCTGCGGGTGGGGTTCACCGCGGCGCTCTCCTTTGACGGCTCGTTGGAAGGGCCGGTGCTGATGGCCGACGGCCACGAGCTGCACGTGATCGACGACGATGTCCGTCTCGACCCGCCCGCGCTGGTCGACTACGTCGCTGAGCACCGCATCGACTTCTTCAACCTGCCGCCGTCCTACCTGCAGCAGGTGATCCAGGCTGGGTTGCTGACTGATGAGCGGCACCGCCCGAAGGTGTTGATGGTGGGTGGGGAGGCGCTCGGTGAGTCGTTGTGGCGGGAGCTGGCCGCCGCGCCGGACACCGTGAGCTACAACTTCTATGGCCCCACCGAGACCACCATCGACGCGTTGTCCTGCCGGGCGGGTGAGGTGGCGCGGCCGGCGGTGGGCCGTCCGCTGCGCAACCTGCAGGCCTACGTGCTGGATCAGTCGCTGCGCCTGGTGCCCATCGGGGTGGCCGGAGAGCTGTACCTGGCCGGGGACCAGGTGGCCCGGGGATATCTGGGCCGCGCGGGGTTGACCGCGCAGCGGTTCGTCGCGAACCCGTTCGGCGCTGCAGGCTCGCGGATGTACCGCACCGGGGATGTGGTGCGGTGGACCGACGAGGGTGTCATCGAGTTCCTCGACCGGGCCGATGAGCAGGTCAAGATCCGCGGGTTCCGCATCGAACCGGGCGAGATCGAGGTCGTGTTGCGCCGGCAGCCGGACGTGGCCGACGCCGTGGTGGTGGCGTGGGAAAGTGACAACGGGCACAAGCGGCTGGTGGCCTACGTCGTGGCGCCGGATGGCGGGGCGGTGCCGCCGGCTGGTGAGCTGCGGACGCGGCTGGGCCAGTCGCTGCCGGACTACATGGTGCCCTCGGCGTTCGTCACGCTCGATGCCCTGCCGCGGACACCCAGCGGGAAGCTGGACCGCAAGGCGCTGCCCGCCCCCGACGTCGACGCGGCGCGGCCGGGTTATGCGGCGCCGCGCACCGAGGCCGAGCGGGTGGTGGCGCAGGCCTGGGCCGAGGTGCTGGGGGTGGAGCGGGTCGGTGTCGAGGACAACTTCTTCGAGCTCGGCGGCGACTCGATCCTGAGCATTCGGGTGATCTCTCGGGTGCGGGCGGCCTTTGCGGTCGATGTCTCACCCCGCATCGTGTTCACCCATCCGACGGTGGCCGGGTTGGCCGCCGCGATCGGCGCGCAGGTCGGGGCGGGGGAGGCTGGGGCACTGTCGGCGATCCCGCCGGTACCGCGTAAGGGTC
>DASTLT010000171.1:0-27442 GCA_035714625.1 Pseudonocardiaceae bacterium
CTGGAGCCTCCACCCATCCCGGGCACGCCACGCCGAACACACCAACACCAACCAGCCACAAACCAGGCAGCCATCACTTAACGTGACCACGCAGGAAGCCCCAGACTGAGGCCCGAAAACGACTCATCTCCCTGGCATTGGCACGACCTGGCCTCCGGCGGGGCGGTGATCGACCCGCGGATCGCGGTCCGGCTGCTGCCCCGGCTGCGCAGCCTGCCCGCCGACGACCCGGCCGCCGAGCTGTCGGACCGGGAACGTGACGTGCTGGCGCTGCTCGGGGAGGGAGCCTCCAACGCCGCGATCGGGCGGACGCTGTCGATCTCCGAGTCGACGGTGAAAGGCCACGTCACCCGGCTGCTGGTGAAGTTGGGGGTGCGCAACCGGGTGCAGGCGGCGCTGGTCGCCCGGGGCCTGTGGGACCCGGCCTCGTAACGGCGGGCAGGATGGGCGGGTGCATGTGGTGGTGATCGGTGGCGGGATCGTCGGGTTGGCGGTGGCGCGGGCGGTGCGGGCCGGTGGTCATGGGGTGACGGTCTGCGAGAAGGAGAGCCGCTGGGCGGCGCACCAGACCGGTCGCAACTCCGGGGTGATCCACTCCGGGCTGTACTACCGGCCCGGTGGGCTCAAGGCCCGGCTGTGCGTGGCCGGGGCGGCCTCGATGGCGGCGTACGCCACCGAGCGCGGGCTGCCGGTCGAGATCGGCGGCAAGCTGGTGGTGGCGGTGCACGCCGGGGAGCTGCCCGCGCTGGCCGAGCTGGAGCGCCGGGGAGCGGCGAACGGGGTGCCGCTGCGCCGGCTGGACGGCGCAGCGGCGCGGGAGTACGAGCCGGCGGTGCGGTGCGTGGCCGCGCTGCGGGTGGCGACCACCGGGGTGGTCGACTACGCCGCGGTGGCCCGGGCACTGGCCGCCGAACTGGCCGCGGACGGCGCCGAGCTGCGGCTTGGCACCACGGTGGTCGGGGTGCGCGCCGACGCCGCCGGGGTGCGGGTGCAGACCAGCGCCGGGGAGCTTCGTGGCGATGCGCTGGTCAACTGTGCCGGGCTGCACAGCGACCGGATCGCCAGGCTGGCCGGGCTGGCCCCGCCCGCCCGCATCGTGCCGTTCCGCGGGGAGTACTTCGAGCTCACCCCGGCCACCGCGGCCCGGGTCCGCGGGCTGATCTACCCGGTGCCCGACCCGGCGTTCCCGTTCCTCGGGGTGCACCTGACCCGCGGGATCGACGGCGGGGTGCACGCCGGGCCGAACGCGGTGCTGGCGCTGCGCCGGGAGGGGTACCGGTGGCGCGACATCTCGGCCCGCGACCTCGGCGAGGTGCTGGGGTACCGGGGGTTCTGGCAGTTGGCCCGCCGGCATGCCCGCACCGGCGCCACCGAGCTGGCCCGCTCGCTGTCCCGGCGGGCGTTCGCGGCGGCGCTGGCCCGGCTGCTGCCCGGCATCACCGCGGCCGACCTGGTACCCGCCCCGGCTGGGGTGCGGGCCCAGGCGGTGGGGCCTGACGGCGCCCTGCTCGACGATTTCCTGGTGCAGGCCGGCCCGCGGCAGGTGCACGTGCTCAACGCGCCGTCCCCGGCGGCGACCAGCGCGCTGGAGATCGCCCGGCAGATCGCCGCCCGGCTCCCTGCGGTGGTGCCCGGGTAACCCGCGCCCGACCGTCAGAACGCCGCTTCGGCCACGTCCATCAGCGAGTTGTCGGTCGCCTCCACGATCGCCCGCCGGGCGCTGAGCTCGGGCAGGATGTTGCGGGCGAAGAAGCCGGCCGCCGCCACCTTGCCCTCGTAGAAGGCCCGGTCCGGCTCGCTCACCTCGCTACCCAGGGCGGCCAGCGCCAGCTCGGCCTGGCGCAGCAGCAGCCAGCCGATCATCACGTCGCCGGTGCTCATCAGCAGCTTCACGGTCTGCTGCGCGACCTTGTAGGTGTTGCGCGGGTCCCGCCGGGCCGAGGCCAGGAAACCGATCATGGCCTCGATCATCCCCTGCAGGTCACCCAGCGCCGTCCCGAGCAGCGCCCGCTCCTCCTTGAGCCGGCCGTTGCCGGCAGCGGTGTCCAGGAACTGCTGGATTTGGTCGCTGAGATGGCCGATCGCCACCCCCTTGTCCCGGACGATCTTGCGGAAGAAGAAGTCCTGGGACTGGATGGCCGTGGTGCCCTCGTACAGGCTGTCGATCTTGGCGTCCCGGATGTACTGCTCAATCGGGTAATCCTGCAGGAAGCCGGACCCGCCCAGGGTCTGCAGCGAGAGGGCGAGCATCTCGTAAGCCCGCTCCGAGCCGACCCCCTTGACGACGGGCAGCAGCAGGTCGTTGACCCGCTCGGCCAGCCCGCTCTCGTCCGCGCCCAGCGCGATGGTGTCCTGGTAGGTGCCGGTGTAGAGGTACAGCGCGCGCAGGCCCTCGGCGTAGGCCTTCTGCAGCATCAGCATCCGGCGCACGTCGGCGTGGTGCATGATGGTCACCCGCGGCGCGGTCTTGTCCCGCATCCGGGTGATGTCGGCGCCTTGCACCCGTTGCCTGGCGAAGTCCAGCGCAGTGAGGTAGCCGGTGGACAGCGTGGCGATGGCCTTGGTGCCGACCATCATCCGGGCGTACTCGATCACCTGGAACATCTGCGCGATACCGTCGTGCACGCCACCGAGCAGCCAGCCCACCGCGGGGCGGCCGTGCCCGCCGAGGGTGAGCTCGCAGGTGGTCGAGGCCTTGATGCCCATCTTGTGCTCGACGCCGGTGACGACCGCGCCGTTGCGCTCCCCCAGCTCACCGGTCTCGGGGTCGAAGTGGTACTTCGGCACCAGGAACAGGGACAGGCCCTTGGTGCCCGGCACAGCGGTGATGCCCGGCCCCTCGGGACGGGCCAGCACCAGGTGCATGATGTTCTCGGTCAGGTCGTGCTCGGCCGAGGTGATGAACCGCTTCACGCCCTCCAGGTGCCAGCAGCCGTCGGGCTGGGCAACCGCCCTGGTCCGCCCGGCGCCGACGTCCGAGCCCGCGTCCGGCTCGGTGAGCACCATCGTCGCCCCCCAGCCCTTGTCGATCATGATCTGGGCCCAGCGCTGCTGCTCGGGGGTGCCGTTGTCGTACACCACCCGGGCCATGCTCGGGCCGGCCATGTACATGAATGCCGCCGGGTTGGCGCCCAGCAGCAGCTCCGCGGCGGCCCAGCGCACCGTGACCGGCGCCCCATAGCCGCCCAGCTCGGTGGGTAGGTCCAGCCGGTACCACTCGCCGTCCCAGAGCGCCCGGAACGACTTTTTGAACGCCTCGGGGAGCGTGACGGTGTGCGTGGCGGGGTCGAACACCGGGGGGTGGCGGTCGGCCTCGGCGAACGACTCGGCCAGCGGCCCACGGGCCAGGCGGTCGATCTCGGTGAGCACGTCGTGCGCGGTCTCGCGGTCCATCTCGGCGAACGGCCCGGCGCCCATCCGGTCCTGCACCCGGAACACCTCGAAGAGGTTGAACTCCAGGTCGCGCAGGTTGCTCTTGTAGTGACCCATGCCAATCCCCTCCGAGCTGATCCTACTCAGCGGTAACAACAGGCTATTACCGGTGGGTAACCACCGCAAGGTCATGAGGCGCGGAAGGAGGTGCTCAGGCCGCCTCGGGCCGGTAATGTTGCTCACATTCCCGGCCGGGGGGCCCAAGCAGGAGGGGCACTGGAGGGATCCCATGCTCGCCGGGGTGACGATCGGCGACATGGTGTCGGCCCGGATCGACGAGCTGGAGCACGAGCAACGCGCGACCTACATCACCCACGGCTGATCAGTCACGGGTGCGGGGCAGGCAGCATTTCTTGTATTTCAGCCCCGAGTCGCACCAGCAGGACTGGTTGCGCCCCGGCGGCCAGATGAGTTGCGCTGCCTGATCTCCCAGATACTCCGCGTAGTCCCGGCGGACCTGCGGCTCGGTGGGCTCCTCCCCGTTGCGGCTGGCGTAGCGGGCCAACTCCTCGGCCGCGCCCGGCAGCACCGCCAAGCGGGTATGGCCGGACTCGGCCAACTGCATCAGGGTCCGCTGCAGGATGGCCCGGTGCTCATCCCAGGTCCGGCCGTAGACGTCGGCGAGCACCGGCCAGCGCTGGAGCAGGCGGTCAAACTCCGGCTGCGGCCAGAACAGCACCGCGACCCCCTTGAGCTCCAGCTCGTCATCGCCCAGCGCCTGCTCCACCGCTTCGGCAAGCTGGTCGGCGAGGTCGTCCTGGGCGTCGTGCGGCAGGTCGAGGTCGCGTCGGACCCGGTGCCGGTTCTGGATCAGGCTGAACGCCAGCATCGCGGCCTGCTCGTAGGCCGGCGTGGCGCGCTGCGACTCCAGCGCCTCGCGGCGGCGCAGCGCCGGCGCCAGCGCCGCGGTCAGCCACTGCTCGGCGATCTCGGCGTGCCCGCACTCTTCCAAGGTCTCGCTGATGTAGGACACCGCGTCGGCATCCTGGGACAGCAACGGGCGCAGCGCCGTCAGCTCGGCCATCGCCTCATCCTCCCGACCGAGCTGCATCAAGAGCCCGGCCCGGAAAGCACGCGGATAGCCATAACCCGGATCGCGATGGGCCTGGTATGCCGCCACGGCCCGCTCGGCCAGCGCCTCAGCCGCCGGCAGGTCCCCGGCCCGCTCCATGATCTCGGCGGCCAGGATCAGCGCATACCCGGTGTCGGCCTGGTCGGCCAACCAGCCTTGCTCGACCGCGTCGACCAGCTCGGCAGCGACCTGGAGTGGCCGATCAGCACGGAACGAGGTGTGACCGATCTCGTCAAGATCGTAAGTGGTGAGGGGCTCGGTCGAAAGCACAAACCACCGTACCGCCACCGGCATCGGCCAGTGCCCTGCCACCACCACAGACTCGACGAGCGGGCCGGGTCCACCCGGTAGACGATGCGGTAGTCGCGATCACCTACCACCAGCTTCCGGAACGTGGTGAGGTTGCCGCTGAGCTTGCTGCCGAGGGGTGACCCGCGCTTCTCAGGTTCGGTCCGCAGCTTCTTCAGGGCCTTGAAAACGACGACCCGCGCGGTTGGTGCTCCATGCCGGAACCGACTCGATCACCAGCAAGGTGGTGAGCAGGCGGTCGTAGGGACGAGATCACTGTGACCGCGACGAAATCGTGCAACTCGCCCTCGTCCATCTCGTACAAATTATCGGGGAAGCTGCGCCCGGGTCCCTGCCGATGTCCGGCAACGCTATCCTGAGATTCCGTGGCGACAGGTCGTAGGTATGCGAAACCGTGTCGTACACGGATATTTTGAAGTGGACCTTGACCTGGTGTGGGCGTCGTCACCCGGGACGTGCCCAAACTACGTTCCCAACTGGCTGCCATTCCTGACAATGGCGACGACCCGTGCTCCCGGGGGCGGTAACGCCTCGATTGGGCCTGGCACGGCTGGCGATACCGAACCGCGCTGCCCAGCGAGGCGCTACGGCACGATTACGGGCTGGTCGCGGCGGTGTCGGGGTCGGGGGTGGATTCGTCGGGGGCCGGGGCGGTGAGGATGTTCGCGAGTTCGAGCAGGGCTTGGGCCTGGGCGGGGCGGCGGCGGACGAGGCGGCGCAGCCTGGCCGCCCCGGCGGCGCGTTGGGTGTCGCTGCCCTGCTCGGCGGCGGTGCGCATCAGGGCTGCGGGGTCCATGGCTGGGGTGGCGTCACCGAGCACCGTGTACACGGCGAGGAGGAACGGCGTCACGTAGGGGACTTGAAGGAGGTGGGGGGCGGCGAGCAGCAGGTCCCCGAGCTTCGAATGCTCACCGTTCTCGACGAAGCCCATGGCGGTGTCCACGGCGATGTCGTGGTCGGTGACGGTGTCGTAGACGTCGGCGAGGGGCAGGTGGGTGGTGAGGCGGGCGATGCCGAGGTGCTGCGCCATCACCGGGTCCTCGGCGCCCGCTTCGAGGGCGCCGATGGTGCGCGGATCGGTGGCCAGCTCCGGGTGGGCGTGCAGGAAGTCACGCGACTGCGACCAGGTTTCGGTTGCCAGCCACTCCTCCAGCAGTTCGGCGTGTTCGCCGCGGGAACGCAGGTCGGCCAGCACCTGATCCAACCCGTGTGCTGCGACCGCATCGAGAATGGCGCCGAGCTGGGTAAGAGCTTCCACCTCGGGATAGAGCGCCTGGGCGAGACGCAACGTTTCGCGCCCCTGCCCGGACCACAGGTCGGCGTGAGCGCGGATCAGGGATTCACAGGTGGCCCAGTCCGCCGCCGCGAGCCACTCGTCGAGTGTGGCGACGACATCCTCGGGGAGGGGTTGCCACGCCCACCCCGGCAGCTCGGATAGCGGGAATGGGGTGTCGTCGGTGGAGCGGAACTGTGCGACCGCGTCCCGAACCGCTCGGCGGGATCGCCCCGCCCACCGGGTGTCGGTCTCCTGCTCGGCCCAGGCCGCCGCGCGACCCAGGTCCGAGATCGCGCCCGCGAGGTCATCCCGGCTCGCCCACCAGCGTGCACGCTGCACCGCCAACTCAGCCCGTGGACCGGGGGCCAGGTCGGTCCACGCGGCGTCGAAGGCGGCGGCGGCCCGGTCCAGTTCCCCGGCGTCCGCGTGGAGCCTCGCAAGGTTGTTCAGCGCCGTGGCGAGGTCGGGCAGGAACGCGGCCGGGTTGGCCTCAGCGAGACGACGATAGTGCCCGACGGCTTCGGTGATCGCGTCCAGCGCCCCGACCCGGTCCCCGGTCTCCGACTGCCGGTTCGACAGGTTGTTCCACCACGCCGCCACCCGGGCATGAGCGTCGAGATCGGTGGGGTCGGTGGGATCGGGCGGGCGAGTTCGTTGGGTCGCGATCAGGGCGAGGGTGCGCAGGTGCGCATGACCCAGCGGGACGGTCTCGGCAAGCTGTGCCAGTGGCAGCGGCGAGTCGTCGTGATCGGCCAGCGCGAGCAGCGGTGCCCCGAAGGGACCACCCTGGGCGGCCACCACGGCCAGCGCCGCCTGCCACAGTCCCGGCTGCTCGGCCAGGACCGTGGCGGCCAACTGGTCGGCGGCGGGCCGGTTGCGCTCGGCGGACCGGCTGATCGTCAGGCAGGCGTTCAGGCGCTCCGCCTCGGTCGCGCTCTCCAGGCACCTGGCGAGAAACTCCCGGTTAGTGCCCAGCTCTCGGAGCACCAGCCGTTCACCCACCGGATCAGGGCGGATCGCCACGGTGTCGCCATCCGGGGGCAGCAGGGTCTCCACGACCTCGGCAATTTCGTCGGGCGACTGGCTTGCCCTATCGAAAGCGTCCACGGCGCACAGCGTGTCCGCGATTCGGTCCGGGGTCGGCGCGAGCAGCGTCACGCAGGCACCTACGGCGCGGAGCAGCCGCCGGGGTGGCTTGGACATGCCACGGCTGCGGCAGACCCGCGTCCAGTAGTCGAACTCCCGGTCGAGGATCTCGTCGTAGAGCGTCTCGGGTGTGGTGGGCAGCCGCGCGGCACCGTGGGCAGCCAGCCAGGCCAGCATCACCAGGTCCAGCGTGGTCCACCGCTGCTGCGCGGGCGGCGTGTCAACCTGGGCGGGAGCCATACCCGGAAGCTGCGCGAAGGCGCGCAGCGCGCGCTGGAACACCCCGGTCGTCGACGGGTGCCTCGGGGGCAGGGGTAGCTCCAGCGGGGTCCCCGGCGCGAAGGACACCCCGTCTCGGCTTGCGGGCTTCGTGATGTCGGTCCACCAGGTGCCCAGCTTTCGTGCGGTGAGCACCACGCAGGCGGGTTCGCTCCGCCCCCGCAGCGCGGTGAGCAGCGACACCACCGTCTCGGCGCGGACGTCCTCAGGATAGTCCACCACGACCAGCAGCGGTTGGACCACCGTGGCCAGCCACGACAGGTCCGCCGGGTCCGGATCCCTGGTCAGGAAACCGGTGTACCAGCCCTCCTTGGCCAACCGGTGGGCCAGCTCCGCGGCCAAATGTGTCTTGCCCGCCCCGCCAACCCCATGCACCACCGCGACGCGGGTCGGGTGCTCGGTGTCCTGCGGGTTCTGGCACCAGTCGAGCAGCACGTCCAGCTCGTCACGGCCGTAGAACGGCACTACGGTCCGCCGCGCCCGCAACTGGGCCAGCGGCCCGGCGTCGGGTTCGGGCTCCAGGTAGGGCTCGACGAGAGGGCTGGTGAGCGGCCGCTGCGGCAGCGGATGCACATCGGTGGCGCGCCAGCACACCCCGACGTCCACGGCGACGTCCCACCGCCAGGCGCCGCCGGTCATGGCCGTGGTCAGCATGTCCGCGCCCGCCGCGATCGCCGCCTCCCACGACGACGGCGGCGGTGCGTCGTCCTGCTGGCGGGCAGCCTGGCGGGCAGCGGCGGCGACGTCGATCGCCAGGAACGCCCCCGGCTCGTTCAACCCGGCGCGAACCTGCCCGACCAGCTCGCCTGGTGGGCTGTGGTGCACCTCGACCCGCCAGGGGTAGCCGGGCGCTGGCGCCCCCGGCCAGCTCCCACCGAGCCACACCAGCACCAGCGCGTGGCTCGGCCCACCGCGAGCGGAGTCGAGAATCACGATCATCGGGTGCAGACCGGCGTCCAGGCAGGCACCGGCGAAGGTGACCGCCAGGTCCAGGCAGGTCGCCGCCCGTGGCCCGGTGAACACCTGGTCCGGTGGCCTGATCGCCTGCCGGCCAGGCTCGCTGGACGTGGGCTCATCCACGTAGTGGATCGGATGCTGGGCGAACACCTGGTAGATCCGCTGAGCGCGCCACATCGGGGGCTCCGCTGACGGGCCGGGCAGCTTCGCGGCCAGCTCGCGGGGCAGCAGCGGGGCGATCGCGTCCCGGTGCACATAGTGGGCCAGCGCGCCGGGTGCGGTGGCGCGTGACCACCGGGGCCAGCCGGTCATGGCTCGATCACCCCGATCACGTCACCGTTGTCGAGCTGGTCCACCCGGGGCAGGTTCACCAGTTCCACCTTGACCCGGTACCGGCCGGGGGCCAGGCCGGGGACCGTGGCGTGCCATCGCCCGTCCGCGCCGGTCATCGGCAGCCGAGTCGGGGGCCCGGGGGCCTCGGCGGTGACCCACAGCCATGCCGAGGCACCGTCGACGTCCTCGGTGCCGCACAGCTCGGCGCTGACCGGGAACGGCTCCCCGGCGCAGATGACCTCGTCGAGGTCCAGCCCCAGCCACGGACCCTCCGGGGTGTCGCCGCGACACACCGCCTGGGTTGACTCGGCCTCGTACTCTCCCAGCGCCTTGACGGCCGCCGTCGTGGTGGCCAGCGGCAGGTGCCGGTCCGGGACAGCTCGGCGGGTCAGCGGCTCGTCGTCCAGCTCGATCGGGTACGCCGAGATCGCCGGGACGGTGCCGTCACCGCCCCAGCCGACGTTGGGCAACCACTCCGCGTCGGTCCTGGTGACGCTCACCCGCCCGGCGCGCAGCACCGCCCGGCTCGGCGTGGCGTGCCCGCGGGCGAACAGCGCCAGCACGTCCGGCCGCTCGGCGGGGTCCAGACGCCCCCAGGCGTCCTCGATCTCCCGGTGCATGCCGAACGCCGCCGTGGCCTGCCGCTGGAAGGACCGCTCCGCCGGGAGCTCGTGCGGGTAGCACTCACCGCCGGAGTCCTCGTCGCGCACCGCCCGGTAGCGCGGCAGCAGATCGTAGGTCGAGGGCCACCCTCGCACCACCTCGGCGGCGCCGCGCAGCAACCGGCTGGTCATCCCGGCCACCGGCCGCGGTCCCAACCGCACCCCGTTGAGCAGCAGGTCCAACGCCTTGGGCGCGCCCCGGTGCGGGGTGCCCAGAGTGATCAGCGCCCGGCAGTACCCCGCCCCACCCAGCGGGCCGAGCCAGTACCGCGCCACCAGCCCACCCATCGAGTGCGCGAGCACGATGACCCGCCTGGGCCCGAGCCGGGCCACCACCTCGCGCTGCAGGCGGCACGCCGCCTCGGCCACCCCCAGCCGGAAGTCGTAGGGAAACCCCACCACGCTGGCCCCCGGTCTGGTCGGGGGACCATCACGGGCCACGTCCACGCCGTCGTCGCCCAAGCCGAACCTGTCCCGCAACTGGCAGATCAGGTCGCGGTAACCGGGCACCACCATCCACGGCAGCACCCGGATCGACCCGAGCAGGCCCACCGGGCGAAGGCGCTCCACCGTAGCCAGGCGCGCCGGGTCCACCGCCGCCGTGGCGAGCTGCCGCAAGGCCCTGCCCCCACACCGGGGAGCCGTCCGCCGTTTCCAGCACACTGCCCCCGATGCCGGGAATCACCACCACCAGATGCCGCAGCCCGGCCACCGAAATCCTCGTTTCTGTCGTGTTCGCAGCGGTCAAGCCCTCGCCCTCCGGCACCCAGCTCGCTGTCACAAAAGGTATCGACGCGCACCCACTCCGTGTCACACATCGGGAACATTCCCGATCGTCCTACGCTCCGGAGCAGCCCCCTCGTCTCCAGCAATCAAGATCGTCAAATGTGAGGCGTAGCCGTGCGGCGCTGCACGCCTACACCTCACATTCAGCGATCACTCCCGGTCGCGCGGGCCGGAACTGTCGGTGGCGGCTGGCAGCCCGACCGCGTGGCAACGGGAAACGACGCGCGAACGACCTGAATGGCCTGGTGAGCCGCACGCACGGGGCGGTGAGCCGCACGCAACTCCAGGCGGCGGGTGTCAGCACGAACACCATCGAGTCGTGGGTGCGCCGGAGCCGACTGTCAGCCACCTCGCGGCGGCCTACCTGTGGCAGATGGCGGTCGACGAGCCGACCGTGGTGCACCTGACGGTGCCGCGCGGTTGCGCCCCGCGTATCTCCGGTGCCCTGGCTGCGGCTCTTCCGCCGCGACACCCCGCGCGACCGGCGCAGCACGATTGACCGGCTCCCGGTCACCGATGTCCCCCGCACCGTGCTGGACTGGCTGACCCTGCTGGACGACGCCGCCGCTCGACCATGTCACCGCGACCCTGACCTCGGACCGGGTGCTGCGGATGCGCTACGCCGAGGACTTCGGCCAGCGCAGTTCTCCGCGCGTGGCCAGACACCTCGCCGTGCTCGTGCCGGGTGCGGGCTCGGCGCCAGCGCGCGTCCTGGCCCGAGGGTTGCACACGGCCGGTCTGACCGGCTTCCTGGTGAACGAGCCAGTCTGCGGCTATGTCGCGGACTTCCTGGACCCCGCGCTGCAACTGATCGTGGAGGTCGACGGGTACCGCAGCCACCGCGACTGGACAGCGTTCCAGCACGACCGCACCCGGCAGAACGTGTTGGTCGCGCGGGGCTACACGGTGCTGCGCTACACCGCCTGCGACGTCTACCCCCGGCTCGACTCAGTCATCGACGAGATCGCGACCCTCGTCGCACGCCGTCGCCGGTCAATCTCGTGACTTCCGTGACCGGGCCTGGCGGACGACGTAGAACACCACCCCGGCGAGCCGTCGCCACCACCAGCACCACCACGACGCCCACCGCGAGTTCGGCCCGAAGCAAACAGTCCTCAACGAGGACCGACCCGTAGTAGTAGACCCTGTCTGGGTTGCCAACGTGGCGTTCGCCTTGCCGCGATCCCGCTCCACGTCGACCTTCCTGAGGACACTCCGTTCCAGGTGGGCGATATGGTCAGTCGAGGAGGTGGTCGAAGTCGCCGTTTTTGGCGCCAGCGATGAAGGCGGCCAGTTCGGGTTGGGTGAAGATGAGGGTGCGGGCCTTGCGCTCGGCTGGGGGGAGCTTGTCGTCCTGGATGCCGATCAGGCCGTCGGTCTCGGTAAACGACAGGCAGCCGGTGCTGGGACCGCTGAAGGTCGACTTCAGGTACCGACCGTTGACCACCGCGTCGTACTGTACATCGGTGAGCATGGGGTACGGGTTGGGGGTATGGGTCACCAGGTCACAGCTCCTTGATGACAGCGCGGATCAGGTCCTGTGACTCCCGGGCCGGCAGGGCCAGGGCGAGAGCCGCGTTGAAGATATACGTGCACTGCCGCACCCGGTCGCGATCCTCGTACATCCGTTGCGCCGTCTCACTGTCCACATACACTACGTCACCGTCGAGTTCGCGCTCGAACCCGAAGATCACAACGTTGTCCGAGCCGGGTAGCGGCCCAGCACTGAACGGCAGGATATGCACCGCCAGGGGATACCGCTGGGTCACCTCGAGCAGGTGTTGGAGCTGGTCGCGCATGACATCTCGGCCACCCACCAGGGTACGGATGACTCCCTCGGTCAGCACTGCCGTCATACCCTGGAAGTCGGCCTCGCCGAGCCGTCGCTGGCGTCGCATCCGCAGTTCGATTAGCCGGTCGACGTGCAGCGGTGGGACCAAGGTGCGGGCGTTACCGATCACTGCCTCCGCATAGGCCCGGGTCTGCAGTAGGCCCTGCACGTACACGTTGTCGTAGCTGCGTACGGTGGTAGCGTCCACACCGATCTCGGCGAGCATCTCCATGGTCTCACCGACGATGTCCGAGTACTCCTGCCACCAACCCCGTTCGTTGGCGCGGCGGCGCAGCTCGTCGAGCTTCTGTGCCTGCTCCGGGTCGACGTCGAGCACCGTCACGATCCGCTTCAGGTGCTCGGGGGTGATCCGGGCGATGCCGGACTCCACCCGCGACAGGTGCGCGGCGGAGACGCGGCGTTGGCGCGGCTGGTCGGCGTTCATCAGCTCGACCAGCTTCTCCTGGGTGAGCTGGGCGTCGTCGCGGAGCCGCCGGATCTGCTTGCCCAGCCGGCGGGACCGGACCGTCTTGCGCTGCGCCACGACGTTCTCCTCTTGGACTCTGACAGTGGTGATCTACCGACGCCATGATCATGAACACAATCACCCATTCGGCAGACTAGAAGATCGTGAAACTTGCTGAGAAGATGCGTAAGTGATGCCGGGGAGCTGTGAGCAACCGCCGACAAGACTAGCCCCTCGCTGGGGGAATGGGTCGGTGAGCCCACTGCTCGTCAGCTCTCCGGCATCACCCCAGACGACGGTGACCCCGGCCTGACTCCCGGATCGGCCGGGGTCACCGTCCGCCAGCGGTGATCTCCGTGACCAGCCGCCACCGGCGCAGCACGCCGCTGATCAGGCTGCTGGTGCGGCTGGGCTGGCAGCGCGACCCGGAGCTGTGGACGGTGCCCTGCCGGGACCTCGATGGCCGCGAGGCGCAGTTGCTGATCCGGCTCTCGCCGTCCGGGATCACGATCACCACCACGGCGGCCGGTCCGCTGCACCTCACCACACTGCAGGTGGGACAGTTGCGGGTCGCCGCCTACGACGCGATCCAGACCTGCGGGCTGCTCACGACGTCTGGCCAGGCGGAGTCGCCACCGGGGGGTGGGCGTGCCGCGGTGCCCTCCGCGCCGCTCGCCCGCACGCCGACCCGGCGTGAGGTGGTCCCCTACGAGCGGCCCACCCGCCCGACCGTGCCGGAGCTGTGCGCCCGTCACCAGGCGCCGAGCACACATGTCGCTGCCCTCGGCAACGAAGGCAGGTGATGCCCCGCTGACCCGTCACTGATTCTCCGATCAGCGCCCGGGAGACGCGCGGCGCTGCGCTCCGTTTTGCCCCGCGAAGCGATGATTCGACCAGTTCGGCCCCCACTGCGATGCCGAGCTGTGGCATGCCGCCCTCGGCTAGCGACGGACCGTGACGAGGGCTTCGGGGACATGAGCGCTGCAGACGCAACCCGTCCGGGTCCGCTCCCGGGCATGCCAGGTGGGCCCACCACACCAGCACCTGCTCCGGACGCAACCACGCCTGGTCGCCCAGGGCCGCCACAGTCCATCACAACGACCGGGGGTGACGGCTACTCAGTCGATGTCGAGCGCGCCCCCCAAGCCATCGCCGACCTCCGCCGCACCGCGAAGGCCCTATGGGACGAAGCCAAAAACTCGTGGAACCTGGCGGATATCACGCCACCGGGTCTGGACGTGGTGAGTGCGAATGCGGTGCAGGTCTTTGTCGAGACCGCGGTCGGCGAACACGGTTCACTGCGGATGGCGCTGGAGGGCGCCGCGCGTCGATGCGAGGAAGATGCAGACAAGCTGGAGGCCAGCCTGAAGACCTACCTGCAGGTCGACGAGATCAGTCTCCCCCCGCCCCGAGTGCTGAGATTCGAGGGGCCACGGTGATCCTCGGCGGTGGGCGCCAGGGGCCGGGCGGGCCGGTAACGTCCGCTGTGGGCCCGTCTGGCGGTGTCCTGCCTGGTGGTGGCATACCGGGTGAGGGCCAGCGGGGTGCGGCGGCTGGTCGCCGAGTCCCAGGATCGGGTCCGGTAGGTGCAGGGCGGGGTGGTGCGGGTGCGGCCGGTACGCGGGGTGGACCTGGAGCGGGTGGCTTCGGGCCATCGGGAGGACGTGCCGCGGGTGGTGCCGGATGGGAGCGCGGTGCGTCCAGCTTTGAGCCGGCCGGCTCGCCGGAGTCAGCGGCGACCCGCGCGGCGGGGCTGGCCAGCCGGGCCAGCGGTGCGGGGACGGCCGGCGGCGTGCCGTTCGGGGCGATGGGCGCCGGCGGGGGTCGGGGCGGGGAGGACAGCGAGCGGGCGCGTCCGTCCTATCTCATCGAGCCCGACTCGAACCGTCTCGTCGGAGAGCTGCCGCGGACCGCGCCCCCAGTGATCGGCGAGGACCCGCCGGACTGCTGCGAGCCGAACCGGAGATGAACCGGTCCAGCGTGCTGCGGTTGTCGGCCGCTGAGTTCACCACGCTGTGGCGTCGGATGGGGTTGGGCGACAAGCCGCTGCTGCTCAACATCCCCGACCATGGTGCGACGCTGGACGAGCGGGACCGGCAGGACGCGCAGGCCTGGGAACAGCTCCGCACCCGGGGGCTGGTCGAAGGTCACCGGTCCCGGCCGGAGGTGGAGGACGCCCTCGGGGCGCTCGCCCGCCCGGCGGTCGAGACGGATCTGCGCATGATCACCGGACCGGGGCAGGAGGTTCGGGTGCTGGCCTGCGCGGCGGGCCTGGTCGGCGTCATCGCCGTCCGCAGTGCGGACCGGGTGGACTTGCGGCCCGCCCGGCCGGCCGGGCTCGCCGAGGCCCTGCTGGCGCAGGTCCCGCCGCACCGGCAAGCGCCGGGCAACGCGGTTGTGGTTCCCGCCGAGCTTGCCCGCGGTGCCGGGCTGCGGTCGGACACCGACCTCGGGCGCTTGGAGCGGGCCGGACTCCGCACTGACGACGCCTACCAGGTTTGCCGGCTGCTCACCGGAGCCGTGCTGCGCCGGTTCAAGATCGGCGCAGCGGCCCGGGACCGGCTGGGACGCCGGCACCGCGCCCGCGGCGTGGTGAGCGTGCTGGACACCGAGCATGGCCGGATCCAGATCCGCTACCAGCGCGACCACGGCGAGGACCGGCTGCTCCTGGCACCCGTCGATCAGCAGCGCCTGAGCGGCGCGGTCACGGAGCTGATCCGGACGACCGTGACCGCCGGCACATCGGCCGGGCGGCAACGCTGACGAGCACGATCACCCTCCGTGGTCAGTGGCCGGAGCTTCCACGGTGGGGGTTGCCCGGCTTCCCTCCTGGAGCTGGGCCGAACCAGGAAGATCGCTGCGGCCAGGCTGGGCACCAGGACCCCGAGCAGGCCGAGTTCGAGGAGGAGGTTGTTCAGCTCGTCCAGGGTCTGCGACTGCTCGAACTCCGCGGTCACGATCAGGTCCGCCGGACGACGGCAATCAATAATCGCCTCACCGGTGCCGACCAGCACGAGAATGGCTGCTACCACGAGCAGCACGGCGACGATCCCGTAGAGCACGGCCTCGAACCAGCTCAGCGCCCGCTGGAGGAGGGGACCAGCTTCTCCCGGGACTGACTCGGCACACCCACTCCAGCACACTTCGCCCACCCGGGCTCGGTGCGTGTAGACCTGCCCAGCCTGGCCGGTTAGCCGCGCCAGCGCCAATCCTCACGCGCAGAGGATGCGGGGCTGGGGGTGGTAGACCACGGTGCGGGTCTGCCGGCTGATCTCGGCGCCGGTGTTGGCGTCGCGGATCACCCGGGTGTCGGTGACGGTGAAGCCCTTCGACCCCCTGGTGCTGGTGCACGGCGTGTCGTGGATGGTCCGGGTCTGCGGATCGGTGTAGTTGGTGCGCGGCCCGGTGATCGACTCGACGGTGACGTGCTTGGTGCCCCAGAACGTCACGGTGACCGAGCTGGGGGTCCAGTTGGTCTGGATCAGGATGCCGGTCGGCGAGTCGTTGCGGAACTTGACGTCGATGGCGCCCTCGAACACCGTCGCCTCCCGACCAGCCGGGTAGCGGCTGATGTAGTAGCTGTGCTCCTTGTGCTCGACGTCGACCATGCCGGCGAAGTACGACGCGTTGAACAGCGTGGTGGCGAACTGCGAGACCCCGCCGCCGATGCCCCGGCTGGGCCGGCCGTGGTCGATGATGCCGGCGTCGATGTACCCGGTGGCGGCGTTGCGCGGTCCGGTGTAGCCGTTGAGGCTGAACGTTTCCCCCGGCTGCACGAGGGCGCCGTTGACCTGCTCGGCGACCCGTCGGATGTTCTTGCCCGAGTCGGTGGCGAACCCGCCGGTGGTGAAGGTGCTGATCTTGGTGGTGATCCCGAGCTGCTGGGCCCGCTCCGTGCTCAGCTTCGGGGGATCGGTGACGTAGACGGCGGGCAGGGCGCGGTCGGTGCTCGCCGCGCGCAGCACGTCGAGCAGCGGGAGCAGGCTCTTGTCCCAGTCGATCCGGCGGCCCTCGGCGGACGGCTGCACCACCGGCTGCCCGCCCTCGATGACGATGGCGGCGTCCTTGCCGACCTGCTCGGTCTCCGCGAGCTGCGGAGCCAGCGCCTTGATCACCGTGGGGTTGTCGATGGTGACGGTCAGCGCGCCCCGGTCATCCGGGGCGAAGCGCAGCGCTGCCGCCGTGACCTCGGGTTTGAGCACGGCTTCTGCGCCCTCCCCGGTGACCGTGACCGGTGCGGACACGGCGGGCGCCACCACGTCCCGCAAGGTGGCCCTGATTCCCTCGGGGGTGGTGCGTACCGGCAGCGAGATGACCGGGACCGGCACCACCCCGCCGCGGGCCCAGTTGGCGATCAGCACCTCGGTGGCGGCGGGCACGTCCAGTTGCTGGCCGGGCACCGGGTCGACCGGGATCGGCTTGGCGCCCTCGAAACGGATGGTGCCCTCGACAGGTGCGTGATCGGTTTGCGCGCGCAGCCGCTCCAGGGCGGCGCTGAGCGTCTGCTTGTCGCCGCTGGTGGCGACACCCACTTCGCGGGTGGTGAACAGCGAGGTCAGCCGGGTCCACGGGTTGAGCGGCTGCTCCCCGGCCTGGTCGAGGGTGCCGGACCAGTCCACGGTGAGCCCGGCCCGGGTGGGGTCGAGGGTGGTGTCGACGTCCCCGGCCCGCACTGTGAGCAGTTGGGTCAACCGGGGTTCGATCCGCTCGCGCAGCCGCTGCTGGGCGACGGTTCGGTCCAGGCCGCCGACGTCGACGCCGGTCACGGTGACGCCACGCGGCACCTCCCCGCGGGAGACCGCGACATCGATCCCGTAGACCAGAACGAGCAGCCCCAGCACGCCAACTGCGACGATTCCGCCCCGGCGGCGCCGGGTGCGGTGGTGGGAGTCCCCGCGATATGCGGGACCTGGCGGTGAAGTGCGGTGCGGGGGCTGCGCTGCGTGCCCGCGGTCCACCTGCGGGAGCAGCGGGTTGGTCTGATCGGTCCCGAGCCAACCGGCCGGCGGCTGCTCCCTGATCCGGGGGATCTCGGCGGTGACCGCCTCATCCGCGCTGGCCTGGGGTGCCGGGGCCTGGGGCGCGGGGGCCTGGGGCGCGGGGAGAGCCGGCAGGGGGGCGTCCGGCGCGGGGGGATCGGGCGGCTCCGGCACGGACCCCGCAACCGGGTCGGCGGTGCTGCCGCTCCCGTTCGGCGCCGGCTGCGGGAGGCTGACGGTGGCCTCGTCCACCCCGGCGCCTTCGGTCCGGTTACCGCCCTCGGCGGCGTGGTCGGTGCGAGGAAGCTCCTCAAACCAGGTACCAGGTCCGTGCTGTGCCGGCTTGTCGGGCACCGCACCCCCTCTCCTCAGCGGGGCCGGCACTCCGCGCGCTGCCCGTCTTGTTGTAGGGATGTCACAAGTAGAGACCCGTTCCATGCTCGGGGCGCTCGCTGGCCACCGCCTGCAGATCCCGCTCCCGCATCACCAGGTAGGTCTGCCCGCGTACCTCGACCTCGAACTGGTCCTCGGGGTTGAACAGCACCTGGTCACCGACCTGGACGGTACGGACGTGATGTCCCACTCCGAACACCTCTCCCCACGACAACCGCTTGGCCACCTGGGCCGTCGCTGGGATAACGATCCCGCCGCTGCTCCGACGCTCTCCCTCTTCGCCCACTACCCGCACCAGGACGCGGTCGTGCAGCATCTGGATCTCGAGCTTGCTGTCGGGCACGGCCAAAGGGTACGTGCCGCTGTCGTCACAGCTTGCCGCGCACCGCCTCGGTTGTCCCAGCACGGGCCCGGCGGAAATGGAATGCCCCGCGACGCTGCCAGGTCGGGGGTCTGACAGCATCGCGGGGCTATCCCTGTCATCGCTAGGTGTCCGTCCGCCGTTACAGGATCGCGCAGATCTGCTCAGATTCACCCTTTCGGCCTAACGCTGCCCTGGGGGTCAGTCGGCGGGCCGGGCGAGCAGGAAGCGGCCGAAGTGCGGCACGGTGAACGCGATCTGCCCGCGTTCCCCGGAGTAGACCAGCCCCTTCTTGAGCAGGCTGTCCCGGGCCGGGGACAGCGAGGAGGGCCGGCGGCCGAGTTCCTCGGCCACCTGCGCGGTGCCCACCGGCTCGTCGCGACCGCCGGTGAGCTCGGCCATCGACTGCAGGTACTCCCGCTCGGCCGGGGTGGCCCGCTCGTACCGGGAGCCGAAGAACCCGACGGCCAGCTCGGCCTCGGCCTCGGGGGCGGCCATCTGGACGTCGGTGATCCCGATCGGCGACGCCGGTGCGGCGTCCCAGGCCGCCTTGCCGTACGCCTGCACAAAGTAGGGGTAGCCCCCGGAAGTCTCGAACAGCACGTTCAACGCCTCCGGCGTGATCTCGGCGTCCTCCCGCTCGACCGGGGCGACCACCGCGCGGTCCGCCTCGCCGCGGCTGAGCCGGTCGATCCGCACGTAGCGGAACAGCCGCTCGGAGTAGGACTTGGACGCGCTGAGCACGGCAGGCAGGTGCGGCAGGCCCGCGCCGACCACCACCAGCGGCGCCCCGGACTGCGACATCTCGTGGCAGGCCGCGCACAGCGCGGAAATGTCGTCGGGGGCGACGTCCTGCATCTCGTCGATCAGCAGCGCCACCCCGGTGCCGACGTCCCCGGCCAGCTCGGCGACCTCGGTGAACAGCTCCACCAGGTCGATCTCGATATCCCCGGAGTCGGCCCGGCCGGCCGCGGCGGGCACGTCGATGCCGGGCTGCCAGCGGTCCCGGAGTTTGGCGTCGGCCGGGGCGGCGCGCAGCGCGAACGCTTTGAGCACCCCGAGCACGTCCTCGACCCGGTCCGGGGCCCGGTGGCGCAGGGCGAGGTCGCGGATGGCGCGGTGCAACGCCGCCGACAGCGGCCGGCGCAACCCACCGTCAGGCCGGGCCTCCACCTTCCCCGCTCCCCAACCCCTTCGCAGCGCCATCGAGCGCAGCTCGCCGAGCAGCACGGTCTTGCCCACCCCGCGCAGCCCGGTCAGCACCAGGGAGCGCTCCGGCCGGCCGCGGGCCACCCGTTCCAGCACCACCTCGAACGCGGCTACCTCGCGGTCCCGCCCGGCCAGCTCAGGCGGGCGCTGACCGGCGCCGGGGGCGAACGGGTTGCGCACCGGGTCCATGCTCGGACTGTATCCAGCTCTCTAGCATTGACCGCAGATTTCGCGATACACCGCAATCGGCGTGTCGCCATCGGGGCGCCACCCTGAGGTGCCCCCGACTCCGCTCGCAGCGCAGTGGCCCTCTACCCCCGCCCCACCGCTCTCCCCAGACCACCCACCCCCATTCGGCCCCCCTGCACGCCGCCCTAAAGCCGACCCGTAAGCCACGCCTATGACGCCTCGCCTGACGGCTGCCGGGCGGATCGATCTTGATGCTGTGGTTAGCTGAATCGATCCAACGGAACCACAACTTCAAGATCGACAAGCGGGATCACCTTACGAATGGGCAGGGCACAGGAGCTGTTGGGTGGGTGACGGATTAGGGCCATCTCATCTTCGCGCAGAGGCGAGGAATCACTACTCTACGTGGGCCAGAACCGGCTGCAGTCCCCAGCTCCCCGCCCTTGTCCATGGCCGAGGCGGCTGACGACCACGAGGGCTGCGGGCAGATGCCCACGGATTCTGCGGCCATGTGATCAAGGGGACCCATGGACACCCATCCTCGGGCTGTATCCCGCTTTCTAGCCTTGGGCGCAGATCCTGCTAGACACCGTTATCGGCCCGGCGACCAAGGTATCGACGAGCCCGGAGTAGCGCCGTCGGGGGCGGGTTAGACAAGATCTTGTCCGCGCCGCGCCGATCCACTGTAGCACAATAGGTGCTACCATTTTACTATGGAGCGCATAGGAGTCCGGGAGCTACGCCAGCACGCCAGCCGTTACCTGGACCGAGTCAAGGCCGGCGAGTCGATCGAGGTCACTGAACGAGGCATACCGGTGGCGGTGCTCGTCCCGGCGGCCCGCGATGAGACGCGCGAACGGCTGGTCCGGCACGGCCGGCTGATCCCCGCACGCGGACCGCGCGTGCTACCCGAGCCGGTCGAGATGTCTGGGTCATCCACCGCAGAGATTCTCGACGAGCTCCGGGCCGACCGGTCGTGATCTATCTCGACACCTCGGCGCTGGCCAAGCTGATCGTCCGCGAGGCCGAGACAACCGCACTGGGCACGTGGCTGCGGCAGCACGTGGCCCAGCTCTGGGTGACCAGCATCGTCGGCCGGGTTGAACTCGTGCGGGTGGCCCAGCGCTTCTCCGCCGCGGACGCGGCCTGCCTGCTGCTGGCCGGGCTGGACACCATCCCGCTCGCTGCGTATGTCGCCGATGTCGCGCAGAGCACCGGGTCGTTTGCCCTGCGGACGCTCGACGCCATCCACCTGGCGAGCGCGCTCTCGGTCCGTGCCGAGCTGACCGCCTTCTGCTGCTACGACCGGCGGCTGCTCGACGCCGCCGGGGACGCGGGACTGCCGGTCCACACCCCCGGCGCGTGAGCGGTGATGCGAGCTATAGCGGCTGCCCACTTGATTACCTAACCCGTAACAGGGGTCTTTCGTGGGCCGGCCTCCGGTGACGGCAGTGGGCGTGTGCCGGGAGGTGATGACTTCACCGGGCGCGGCGGGCGTAGCAGCGCAGGTTGCGGATGTCGTAGGTGAAGATGTCCAGGTCGACGAACCCGCAGCGGGAGACCAGGGCGGCGAGTGACTCGGCGTCGAACAGGGCGTGATGGGCGTTCCAGATCCAGCGCGGCACGCCGCGGGGATCGACGCCCTGGTGGGCGGCCCGGTCGGAGTGCCCACCGAGCATCCAGTAGTTCGCCTCGGCGGTGTCGATCTGGCCGGCCACCCACTGGGTGGCGATGAACCGGGCGTCGGGCACGCCGATGTCCAGCCGGGCGCCGGGGCGCATCACCCGGGCCCACTCGCGCAGGGTGTCCTCGACCAGCTCGTAGCTCTGGTGCTCGAGGACGTGGTTGGCGCGCAGCCCGTCGACCGAGGCGGTGGCGAACGACAGCCGGTCGATCCAACTGATCACCTCGATGTCGGGCAGCGGGAGGATGTCGACATGAATGTCGTAGTCGGGGTGCGGCTTCTCCCCGGCGCCGATCTCGACCTTCACGCCGACCCGGCCGAGCCGGCCGAGCCGGCCGAGCCGGCAGAATCGGCCGGGCGGGCAGAATCGGCCGGGTCCGCGTCGGGTGACTCGATCTTCTTGAGCACCTTCGCCGGGCGGCCGGCGACCACCGCGTAGGGTGGCACGTCATCCAGCACCAGGGAGCCGGCCGCGACCACCGCGTGCCTGCCGATCCGCACCGGCCCCAGCACCAGGGCGTGGCTGGCGACCCAGACGCCTTCCTCGATCACCACATCGCGTCCGGAGCGGGGGAAGCTGGTCTGCCGCTCCCGGCCGAACTTGGTGATGTCGTGGGTGCCGGTGAGCACCGCGACGTCGTGCCCGAAGAAGGCGTACTCGCCGAGGGTGATCTCCCCGCCGGACACGTTGAACAGCGCGTTGTTCACGATCGCGCTGGGATGGATGTGCAACCGTTCCAGCTTGCCGTGCACCCGGTAGCGGTACAGCGGGTTCTCGTCCTCGCCGTAGGTGTAGCGGTTGCGCTCCTCAGCCACCAGGCGCTGCACCGGCCCCCGCAGCACCGCGGCCAGCAGGTCATCCCACATCGACATGGCTCGACCCTAGCGAGGTGCAGCTAGCGGGCGGCACCGGCGTCCAGGCCGCGCAACCCGGCCCGGGCCAGCACCTGGGTGAGCCGGGTGGCGAGGGCGTCCGGGCCGAAGTGCCGCACCGCCAGCTCCCGGTTGCGGGCCAGCAGCGCCGAGTCGGGGTGGGCGAGCCAGGCGGCGAGCGGGGCGGGATCGTCCACCGGGAACCAGCCGAATCCCAGTTGTGCCACCTCGACGGCCACCGGGTAGCCGTGCACCGCGAGCGGCCGCCGGGCCAGCGCGGACTCGATCAGCGGCATCCCGAAGCCCTCCCAGGTCGAGGGCAGCACCACCGCGTCCGCGGCGGCGTAGGCGTCGGCCATGCCCAGCCCGCCGGGCAGCCCCCGGCGTACCGGGCAGCGGGCCCGGGCGAGCAGGTCGGCGAGCTGGTGGCCGTAGCCCTCCTCAGCCGGCCCGGTCAGCCAGTACACCGCGTCGAGGGCCTCGGCCAGCGCGATGCCGGCCGGCACGTTCTTGCGCGGGATGGCCCGGGTGGGTTGCAGCAGCAGCCGCTGGCCCGGCGCCACCCCCAGCGCGGCCCGCCCGGCGGCCCGGTCGCCGGCGCCGGGAAGGTGGGCGAAGCCGTGGTAGACGGGGGCCGCGTCGACGCCGCGGCGGGCCAGCTCCCGGGCACTGTACTCGCTGATCGCGATGTGCTGCCAGCTCGGGTCGTCGGGGGGCCAGCCCGGCAGGTGCGCGTAGCGCTCCCGTTCCCAGGGCAGGTCGTGGTGGCGCAGCACGGCGCTGCACCCGCGCAGCACCGCCGCGACCGTCTCGGTCACCGGCGGGTTCATCGGCAGCGAGCAGACGTTCTCCACCACCACCAGGTCGGTGCCGCGCAGCACGGGAGCCAGCTCCCGGGGTCGGGCCGGGTGGTCGGTGTCGAAGGCGAGCCCGGGGACCAGGACGTCGGCGCTGCCAGCGCCGGCGATGGTGCGCACCCGGCAGCCCAGCCGGCGCAGCCCGGTAGCCCACTGCGCCGCGGCGACCGAGACCCCGTCCGCCACGCCGAGCCGGAACGACAGTATGGCGACGACAGGCTGCACGGGCGGAGAATATGTGCTGCCGCCGCGCCGCGCTGCTCGTGGTCCCCGGTGCTATGCCGGATTGATGGCGGCCGTGCTGCGCTGCTGGGCTTGGGCCAGCTTGCTGCGGCGACGGGCGCGCAGCTCCCTTCGCGCGGTGCTGAGGGTGCACCGCAGTCGGCGCACCGCGGCGATCTGGGTGGCCAGGTGGAGCTGGTAACGCCACGGCGGGTAATGGCCTCGCCGCCGCCACAGGTCGTAGGCGAACTGGGTGGGCTCCGCAGCGATGTAGCGGGGCACGTTCTCGAACCATTCGGTGCTTTTCAACGCCGCGCTCTGCGCCATGAGCACAGCGGCCCGGCGCTCCTCCTGATAGGCGTGCAGCGCCACGGGGACATCCTGGTACTCGTGCAGCTTCTCAGCCAGTGCGGCGGCGTCCTGCATGGCCAGCGTGGTGCCGGAGCCGATCGAGAAGTGCGTGGTGTGCGCGGCGTCGCCGAGGAGCACGATGTTGCGGTGATACCAGGCTTTGTTGGTGATCCGCACGAAGTTGAGCCACGGGGTCCTGCCGAGGTCGCTCATCGGGTTGATCAGCCGGTGGCCGGCTAGATGGCGCTGGAAGATGTGTTCCAGCAGCGCGAGGCTCTCGTCGGGGCCGAGCACATCGAAGCCGAGTCCCGTCCAGGTCTGCGGCGAGCACTCGACGATGAAGGTGGTCGTGTCCGCATTGAACCGGTAGGCGTAGCACCAGATCCAGCCGGCGGCGGTCTGCTCGAAGGCGAAGAGGAAGGAGTCGAAGACCCGGTGGGTGCCGAGCCAGATGTATTTGTTCCGGCCCTCGTCGGCGTGGGTCTGAAAATGATCGGCATGGCGCCTGCGCACCCGGCTGTTGGCCCCGTCAGATGCGATCAGCAGGTCGGCGTGGGCGAACTCGGACAGGTCCTCGACCTCGTGTTCGAACTGCACATCGACCCCGAGTTGGCTCGCTCGCTCGGCCAGGATGTCGAGCAGCACCTTACGACCGACAGCGTAGCCGTACCCGCCGAGGTGGGCCGGTGGCCCGCCCCGCACATACACCTCCTGGTTGTTCCAGGACACCGGTTGCTCGTTGATTCTCCGCGCGCTCTCCGGATCGTTGGTGTAGAGCGTGTCGAGCAAGGTATCCGAGAACGTGACACCCCAGCCGTAGGTCACCCCGGCCGGATCGCGCTCCACCACGGTGACCTGGTGCCCGGGGTCACGCAGTTTGGCCGAGATGGCGAAGTAAAGACCCGCGGGTCCACCACCGACGCAGACAATCTTCATGGTGCCCTCCTGCTTCCCCGTAGCATGCTTTTGGCCGCGGCGGACATCCGTTGTCCGGCCGCGGAGCGCCGCGCCAGGTCGTACCCCATCCGCAGTGGTGCGGGCCGGATCAGCTCGACCGGAGTGGGATAGCGATAGGCGGTGCCGCCGAAAGTGACCTTGGGCTGGTCCCCGGTGGGCAGGTGCTCCACGTCCCGCCCAGTGTCGTTCAGTGCGTCGTTCAGTAGTACGTCCAGGGTTTCCGGGCGCAACCCACCGAAATCAAGCCACTGGTATCCGCTTGCCTTGGCCCACTGGATGATCTGCCAGCGGATGGCGGCCGGCACGCTCAGCCGGGCCGCCACCCCGCCCCGGTCGAACCCGGACAGCCCGGCCACGAACCATGCCCCCGCATCGGGTCACCAGATCGGCGGCGACCGGGACCCCATTCACTTCGCCGACGAACAGCGCCGCATGCCCGGTCGCCGCCAGTTTCCGGTAGAGAGTCGCCACATAATCGGGCGGCAACGGCTGGTAGCCCTGGTGCTGCGCAGCAGTGGCCATCAGGTTGACCAGCAGCGGGATGTCCGACTCGTCGCCGATCCGGACCGTGACACCGCGCGACTCCCACCGGTTGGTCCACGACTTGAGCCGCTTGCCGAACCGGCTGCGGATCTCAGCCAGGTCGGCGGTCAGGTCGATCCGGATCGAGCCGGTGGGCGCGATGCCCGCCGAGGACGGGCGGAAGCCGCGGCGCAGCAGCTCACAGCTCATCCGCTCGGCACCCTCGGGCGGCTGGACGAACAGCATCCGCAGCCGCCGCCGGCCCAGCACCACCAGCGCGTCGGCGAGCGCCCGCGTCACGTCGTCCGGTCCGGCGGTGCCGGCCGCCACCAGCGGGCCATACGGGAGATATCCCAAGCTGCCCAGCACCGGCACCCGCCTGGTCATGATCAGTGCCCCGCCGACCAGGTCGGTGCTGCGGTGCGCCAACAGGTACAGCGGGGCGAAACCGGCCAGGCCCCGCAGCATGCCCCAGGTGGAGAACTGGGTGACGTCGGTGCCCGGGGTCCGGTCCACCAAGGCGTCCCACGCCTGCAGCGCCGCTGAGCTGGGGTTCAGCCGTGCCATCACCCGGATCGCCGGCCGGTCCCGGCGCCCGGCGCGGGCCCGGGCAGCGGGTCCCGGCCCGTCCGCTCCCTCGATTCGTGGTCTCACATCGCTCACCCCCGATAGGACGTGGTTGTTGTCCCGGAATTCAGCGGAAGTTGTTACCATCAGCGTGGAATCCCGGCCTCGACTCGTCGTCGATCTCGAATGGCGGGATGTTGCCGAGTACCGTGTTGTCGACCACCGTTCCGTTGACCGACCCGCGGGCCAGCAGTACCGCTCGGTACCGCGGACCGGAAAAGGTGTTGTCGCGCACCACGACATTCGGAAAAGACTCAAGTAGGATACCCTGTGAGCCGTTGACCGAGCAGATGTTGTGCTCGAACAGAATGCTCGTCACCCCGGTCGGCACCTCGGTGCTGCGGGTCTCGTTGCTGGTGGCGATCAGGCATTGGACGTCGACGTTCTCGCACACGTTGTCCACGATGACCACATCGTAGGTGGGCCTGCTGTCGCGGGTATCGTAGGTCTGAAAACAATCGGTGTGCGGGGCCTGCCGTTCCGGGTAATCGGTAGTCTTGATATCCCTGATCGTGTTGCCGATGAGCCGGAGGCCGGTTCCGAAGAAGCGGACGCCGTCGGCGTCGCGCTGCTCGCGCATCACCGACTCCCGCACGGTGTTGTCCCGGACCAGGCTACGCTCGCCGTCGATCACGATCCCGGTGCCGTCCGCCCGCCATACCGTGTTCGACTCGATCGTCCCCCCGACACACTCCACACAGACGATGCCGTCGTCGGTGGCATCGAGGACGACGTTGTTGCGTGCCTCGAGGTCGTCACCCTTCAGATTGAGGCCATCACCTTCGGCGAGCACGAACCCGTCGACCACCACATGATCGGCGTTGACTCCGATCGAGCGCAGCGTGGTGCCGCCGCCGATCAACGAGATCGGTCGCCCCGGGAGACCCGATGTGGTCATCTCGATCACCAGATCGGCCAGCTTGGCACCGGAGAAGCAAAGGGTGTCACCTGGTTGCGCGCCGCGCACCGCAGCGGCCACCTGATCCGGGTCGGAAACGGTGCCGCTGCAGTTGTCCGGAAGGCCGCTGGAACGCGGCGGTGGCGGTAATCCCTCCGGGGCTGGCCGGGAATGATCGGGTGAGGAACCGCACCCGGCGGCAAGGCCGAGGACGAGGACGGCGAGCGCGAAGCTGCCGGCGCGACGAACTCGCGGTGCTGCGCTCACCTGGATCTCATCTCCGTCTCCGGTAATCACCAGCCGCACCAGATCGGCCGTGCGAAATGGCAGCGTCCACCGCCCCGGTATCAAACGCCCCCGGTATCAAACGCCGGCAGGGCCAATCGCCGGCAAGGTCAGGCGGTGCCTACCTTACCGACTGCGGAAGTTCCCACCGAGATCCATTCCCTCGCCTGGTGCACCTCCGGCGCCCGATCAGGGCGAGACGCGCGGCCACCGGACGGTGCTGCACGGCCGGCGCTGCTGTGTCAGGGTGTCCCCATGAGAGGGGTGTCCTGGTGAGTCCCGACGCCGCCGGGCTGCTGTTATTACGGGCACCCGACGGGCAGGGCAGGCCAGTGGTGCTGTTGCAGCGTCAGGCGCCGCCCTTCGGCGCTCGTTGGGGGCTGCCGGGCGCGGCCCGGCGCGGTGACGAGACCCTGGCGGGCACCGCGTTGCGGGCCGCGGAGCAGCTCGGCGTCGACCCCGGCTCGGTCCGGGTACGGGCCGAGC
>DASTLT010000172.1:0-43591 GCA_035714625.1 Pseudonocardiaceae bacterium
CGTCAGTGATGACTGCCGGGACCGGGCGGTCGCCGCACTCGCGCCCCTGGGGGAGATCTCGCACGACGACAGCGGTCTCACGGTACCCGCCGAAGGCCCAGCCACCCTCGCCGAGGTGGTTCGCCGACTGGACCTGGCGGGCGTTCCAGTCGACGATCTTGCGCTGCGCCGCCCCACCTTGGACGACGTGTTCTTCGCGCTCACCGGTCACCCCGCCCGCGCCGGAGCGTCCGGCTCGTGACACCTCGCGGCACGGTCGGTGCCGGCGCGGCCGACAGCCGACCGGTCCCCGCCGGCACCGCGCCGACCGCCCGGCTCCCTCGGCCGCTGCTCCTACTGGACAGTGCGCTGCTCGGGGGCCGGCACCTGCGGTTGATGGGCCGCCGTCCGGCCTCAATCGTGGGCGCCATCGTGCTCCCGATGGTGTTCACGCTGTTGTTCTTCGCCGTCTTCCAGCGTCCGATGGCCCGGGCCGGTGTCGACTACGCGCAGTACCTCCTGCCAGCCGTGATCATTCAGGCAGTGTTCTTCACCGGAGGGGCTGCGGCGGTGCTGGCCGCCGAGGATGCCGCCGGCGGGTTGCTCCGACGCCTGCGTTGCCTGCCGATCGCCCGGGCGGCACCAGTCGGCGGACTCCTGATCGCTGACGTGGTCCGCGTCCTCATCTCGATGGTGGTGCTCATCCCGATCGGGATGGTCCTCGGGTTCCGTTTCGCGGCAGGGCTGATTGCGGCGGCCGGGTTTGTCGCTGTCGTGGGCCTGTTTGCCGTCACGCTCTGCGCCGG
This sequence comes from Pseudonocardiaceae bacterium, assembly GCA_035714625.1. Lineage (GTDB taxonomy): Bacteria > Actinomycetota > Actinomycetes > Mycobacteriales > Pseudonocardiaceae. The sequence goes on from DASTLT010000172.1 coordinate 786, forward strand.
CTACGTGGTGTTGGGCTGGTGGGCCGGCCGGCCCGAGGGAGCTGAGGCATCGGCAAACCTCGTGTACTTCCCCCTGCTGCTGCTCTCCAACGCTTTCACCACGGCGGCAGCATTTCCTGACTGGCTTGAGCCGGTGGTGCGCAACCAGCCGATCACCCGGGTGGCCGATGCGCTGAGAGCGTTGTCCACTGCAGGTGCCGCCACCGCCCGCCCGGTGCTCATCGCCCTCGGCTGGCTGGTTCCGCTGCTCCTGCTGTTCGGGCTGCTCGCCGCCCGGACCTTCGGGCGGCGGCGATGAGTCCCCGGACTGCCGCGCGGCCGAATGCGGTGCGCGACGCACTGGTGATGATCGGTCATTCGGTGACCGTCGCGCGCCGCACGCCGACCACGGTGCTCTCCGCCACGTTCTTGCCGATCATCCTGCTACTGACCATGACCGCGAGTTTCGCAAAGATCGTCAATCCGGATGGCAGTTACGCCGACTATGTCAACTGGGTCCTGCCGTTGCTCGTGGTGATGGGCATCGTGTTCTCCTCACTCACCACCGGGATCGCGGCACACCAGGATCTGCACTCCGGTTTGGACGACCGGCTCCGCACGCTACCGATGGCGCGGTCAGCACCACTCGTCGGCCGTATCGTCGGTGATGCGATACGCAATCTGGTGACCGTCCTCGTCGTGGTCGCGCTGGGTGTCGTGCTCGGCTTCCGGTTTGACACGTCACTTTTCGCCATTGCCGGATTCTTTGCCGTACCCCTGGTGTTCGGTGTGGGATTCGCCTGGCTCGCGGTCGCTGTGGGTCTCCGCGCAGCCACCGCAGAAAACGTGGAGTCCTGGCTCAATGCGGCGCTGCTGGTGGTGTCATTCCTGTCCACCGGGTTCGTCCCGCAACACGACCTGCCCGGATGGGCACAGCCGATTGCCGAGGTGAACCCGGTCTCCAGTGTCGTCGAAGCCATGCGGACCCTCGCCCATGGCGGAGCCGTCGCTGGGCCACTGCTCAGCAGCCTGGTCTGGTCCACCGGACTCACCGCGGTATGCAGTGTCCTCGCGGTGCGCAGCTACCGGCGCCGGGCACCCCGGTGAGCAGGTCAGCCAGTTCGCCGTTGACCCGGCGTCCCGACTCCGGTGGAGCGTCCCAGCCGAGCCACGAGCTCCCGTTTGTTGATCTTCCCGACTGCTGTTGTCGGCAGCTCGTCGAGCAGGACGAGCTGATCCGGCTGTTTGAAGCGCGCCAGGCCACATCCATTCAGGTAAGCTTTGAGCTCCTTGAGTCGGGGGGGACGCGCCGGATCGGCGACGATCACTGCGCAGACCAGCTCACCGAGCCGCTCGTCGGGAAGCCCGATCACGGCCACCTGCCGGACCGCGGGATGGGTGAGCAGGTGTTCCTCCAGTTCCCCGGCAGAGACGTTCTCACCACCACGGTTGATCACATCCTTGACCCGGCCCTCGACGATCAGATGACCGGTGGGCAACTGCCGTACCAGGTCACCGGTCTTGAAGAAGCCATCCGCGGTGAACGCGAGCGCGTTGTACTCCGGCGCCCGGTAGTAGCCGCGCAGGGTGTAGGGCCCTCGGGTCCAGAGCTCACCGACCTCTCCAGCGGCCGCCTGTGCACCGTCTGTCCTGATGATTCGGATCTCGTCCGCAGGTGACAGCGGCCGGCCCTGGGTCGTCATCACCAGCTCATCCGGGTCGTCGAGCCGGGTGTAGTTGAGCAATCCCTCGGCCATCCCGAAGACCTGCTGCAGTCGGCAACCCAGGGTCGGCTGCACTCGTCGAGCCAGCCCGGCGTCCAGCTTCGCCCCGCCCACCTGAAGCAACCGCAAGCTCGACCGGTCCCGGGTGTCCCACTCGGCGGACTCGACCCACAACCGGACCAGCGGTGGCACCAGTGCGGTCACCGTCACCCGTTCGCGCTCGATGAGTCCGAACGCGACGTCGGGACTCGGTGCCGGTGCCATCACCACGGTGCCTCCCACGCCCCACGTCCCCAGTAACCCGGGGCAGGCGAGCGGAAAGTTGTGCGCTACTGGCAGGCAGGCCAGGTAGACATCCTCAGCGGTGAGGGCGCAGACCGTTGCGCTGGCTCGTGCGTTGTAGGCGTAATCGTTGTGCGTCCGGGGGATCAGCTTCGGCTTCCCGGTCGTCCCACCCGAGATCAGTAGCACCCCGACGCCCGCCGGATCCACCGGAGGCTGCGCGACGGGTTCGGCCGTGACCGAGGCCAGCGTGCGGAACCGACCCGGGTCACCGGCCACCAGCACATGCTGCACCGACGGGACCTCAACGGCGATCTCGGCTGCCAGCTCCCGGTAGTCGAAACCTTCGCGCCAGTCCGGAATCACGTAGCCGACGGCCTCCGACAACCGGGCCAGGTGCTCGATCTCGGTCCTGCGGTGGGCCGGCAGCGTAAGCACCGCCACCGCCCCGCACCGGACCAGCGCGAACAGCAGCACGACGAACTCGCTGATATTCGGTAGCTGCACGATGACCCGGTCCCCGGGTGCCACGCCAAGACGCATCAGCCCGGCGGCCTGTGCATCGGCCCGATGATCGAGCTCGGTGTAGCTGATCCGCTCATCCCCGCAGATCACGGCCGTCGCCTCGGCGAACCGCGCGGCCCAGCCACCCAGCAGCGCACCGAGCGACTCGCCCCGCCAGTACCCTTCGTCGCGGTATCGTTGGGCGAACTCCATCGGCCACGGATCGTAATCAGGCTGCACCGCTGAACCCTTGCCGCTCATCGGCCATTCTCCCTGGTACGTCCAGCCCCCGCGGGGAGCTTCCTGGTCAGGCGTGGGTGCCGGCGTTCTTGTCGCGCTCCATCTGCTCGATCAAGCTCTTCGGCCGCATGTCCGTCCAACGCTCTTCGATGTAGTCCAGGCAGGACTGGCGGCTGCCCGCACCGTGCACGACGGTCCAGCCAGCCGGGACGTCGGCAAAGGTCGGCCACAGCGAATACTGGCCTTCGTCATTGATCAGTGCGTAGAACGTCCCATTCTCGTCGTCGAAGGGATTCGTCGACATAGTCCGCCCTCTCCTCGCATCGGAGTCTGGGATCACCCCCAGTTACACTCCATACTTAGGTTAGCCTACACTAATCAAGTATTCCACCTCCGATCAGGTGAGAAGGTGGACCCCGGTCGTCACGGAGTGCCTACATCTGTGCGACAGCCCGTTGCTAAGGTTAGACTAACCTTGCTAGCATGCCTGGCGTGACGAATGGGCTGCTGTCCCACCACCGGCGACGTGCCGCCGTGTCATTGTCGTCGCCGGTCGCGAGCAGCGAACCGGTCACGACCGGCGAGCCGGTCGAGCTGCTCGACCGGGCTATTGAGATCATCCATCTCATCAACCGGGCGTTCCCGAGGGCCGCCCTGAGCCGCGAGGAACTCATCGCCCTCAGCGGGCTGCTCACGCAGATCAGTGGCGCGCTGCTGACCCTCACCGACCTGCTGATTGCTCCCGCACAGCGCTACGGTCGCACCCGAGCGCTGCCCAAGACCCCCGACTCCGTCCCGTCCCCTCCCGGGCAGAGCGCGGCCGGCCTGCTGCTGGACTGCCGAAACAGCTACCTCGACGCAAGCACCTCCGCACGCGCGTGCCACGCCGCCCTCAAGCGGTGACCCGGACCGGGATCACGCCTCGACATCGGACGTGACAGCGAAGAACTTCAAGATCAGCTCGTTGACCTCGGTCGGGCGTTCGAGGTACCCGTAATGTCCGCAGCCCTCGACCTCCTCGTACCGCGCCCCCGGGATCGCCTCGGCGACCTCGCGAGCCAGATACGGCGGGATCATCAGGTCGTCGGCGAAACCGATCACCAGGCTGGGCACGGTGATCCGCCGGTAGTCGGCCAGCCGGTCGGGGAAGTCCGCCAACTCCAACTGAGCCCGTTCGCCGCGGCTGATACGCGAGCCGGAGAACTCGAACAGATCGAGCCAGTCCTGGGCCGCTGCGCGGTCGTGGAGGGTGCGCGGGGACAAGTTCTGCAGTGCGGTCACCGCCGCGTAGTACGGCGCCGGCAGTTCGACCCCGGTGTCATACAGAGCGCGCTCCCCCGCCGACAGCATCGACTGCACGGGGTCGGTCCGGCCATGTGCGGCCATCATCACCGCCTGCAGCACCAGATCCGGGCGGGCCAAGGCCAGCTCTTGGACGACGCGGGAGCCCAGCGAGGTGCCCAGCACCCGCGCCGGCTCGTCGCCCAGATGCTCGATCAGCGCTGCGGTATCCCCCACCAGGTCATCGATGGTCATCCCGGCGACGCACTCGTCCGATGGTGGGATACCACGGTTGTCGAGCGTGGCCACCCGGTAGCCGGCTGCCACCAGTGCCGGCACCTGGTGCAGTTGCCACACCCGGCCGGAACTGCCCGTCCCCATCACGAGCACCACCAGCTCACCGGTGCCCGTCGCCTGGTAGCTGAGCCGGACCCCATTGAGCTTGACGACTGGCACGGTCCTCCCTTACCACCAACGCCGCTTGGGCACAGATCAGGGAGCCTAGGCTGGGCGCTCCGGTGTCTCAACTCAGGCAGATCAGGGGAGCGCGGTGCTCGACGTCCGGCTGGTCAACGCCAACATCATCACTATGGATCCCGATCACCCCCGGGCCCACCAGGTGGGTCTGTGGCGCGGGCGCATCATGGCCCTGGACGATGCTGCGGCGGCGCTGCCGGCCAGCCAGGTGGTGGACCTGCAGGCCGCGACAGTGCTTCCGGGGTTCATCGACGCACACGTCCATCTGGCGTGGACCGGGCTGCGGGCCCGTAGCGCCAGTGTCGCTGCCTGCCAGCGGGCCGAGGCGGTGCTGGCCGTGATCAGCGCGGCCGCCCGGGACCGGCCACCCGGTTCCTGGGTGGACGTCGTCGGATATGACCAGCGCCGGTTGGGCCGTCATCTCAGCGCGACCGAACTGGACACGGTGAGCACCGACCACAAGCTGTTCCTGGTGCATGACTCCGGCCACGCCTGTGTGGTGAACAGCGCGGTGCTGGATCTGCTCCCGGCAGGCGTGTCCCATGACAACGGAATGCTCGCCGAACGGGGCATGGCTGCCGTACGGGCGCTGCGCCAGCCTTACCCGGTTGATGAGCTGGTGGACGCGATCGACGACGCGACCAGGGCCTGCCTGGCCGAGGGAGTGACCGCCTGCGCCGAGGCCGGTATCGGAGCTGGCCTGATCAGCCATAGTCCGATCGAGCTCGCGGCCTATCAGCAGGCGCTGGCGCAGGGTCGGCTTCCGCTTCGGGTCCAGCTCATGGTTGCCGCGGACCTGCTGCACCCGGTTGGTGCACATCCCAGAGACGGGGTTCCGCGGGGTCTCGATCTGGGCTTGCGAACCGGTTTTGGCGGGGATTGGCTCTCGATCGGCGCGCTGAAAGTCTTCACCGACGGCGGAATGATGGCCCGTACTGCCGCACTGACCAGCCCCTACTGCGGGCTGGAGCACTGCGGAACACTCTATGACGAGGCCGAGTCGCTGATGAGCCTGATCACGGACGGGCACCGCGCCGGGTGGCAGCTTGCCATTCACGCGATTGGTGACCGAGCAGTGCAGGTCGCTTTAGCTGGGTTGGAGCGAGCGCAGCAGCTCTACCCGCGTCCCCGGGCCCGGCATCGCATCGAGCACGCTGGGCTGGTCCGCCCGGATCAGCTCACCCGGTTCGCTCGGGTCGGGGCAATAGCGGTGGTTCAACCGAACTTTCTGTGGTACCTGGGTGACGATTACGCCGCGATCGTGGGAGCGGACCGGGCGGGGTGGTTGTACCGGGGCCGGGGTTTCCTCGAGCACGGGGTCATGCTGGTGGGCAGCTCGGATCGGCCGGTCACGCCAGGCGCGCCGCTGCGGGCAATCCAGGTCATGGTTCAGCGGGCCACCGAAGCGGGTGCGATCATTGGTTCAGGGGAGGGCATCGGCGTCGACGACGCATTGTGCGCCTACACCACCAACGCCGCTTTTGCCTGTCACCGGGAGAGCGAGCTGGGCAGCATCACCCCGGGTAAACATGCCGACCTGGTGGTATTGACCGATGACCCCCGATATACTGACATCTCGAAGATCGCCGATATCGGCATCGTGGCCACTGTGGTCGCTGGTGACGTGGCGCATGGGGCGGAGCTCTTCGCGACGTCCTATGCAGAGCAGGCGCCGCTGATGACGTAGTCATGGGACAGTGCAATCGAATCATCGCGGCGGGCGATGATCGACTCCAGGATCTCCGCGCTCCGGATGGCGGTGTTGGACAGGAGCGAAGAGGTGATGCCGTGGGTGTGCTCAGTGCCGCCTTGCAGGTATAGGCCGCAGCCCAGCGGAGGGTGGGTCATCACCCGGTAGTCGCGCTCGACCCGCAGCCGGCCCTGCTCGTCTCGCTGGCAATATCCGCCCAGCTCACCCAGCAGGGGCAACGGGTCGACGGGCCGGTAACCGGTGGCGTAGACCAGCACATCGGATTCCAGCACGATCTGCTCTCCGGTGGCCAGCGACTCAGTGGTGGTCCGCACGCCGGTCTCGGTCTCGACCACCTCCTGGAGACGGGATAGGTTGAAGATCCGAAGCCGTTCGATACCGAGCACCCGCTCCTGGTAGACGCGCCGGTACAGGTCGTTGATAAGCTCAAGGTCAACGACTGAATAATTGGTGTTGGCATGATATCCCATGATCATCTGCTTCACCTCCTCCGGCGCCAGAAAGAACTTGCCGACCGCCGCCGGGTCGAAGACCTGGTTGGCGAAGGGACTGTCGTCGGAGGGGCTGTAGCCGAACCGGGCGAACACCGCGCACACCTCGGCCTGCGGGAAGCGTCGATGCAGGAATGCGGTGACCTCAGCCGCACTCTGCCCCGCACCGACCACGGTAAGCCGGTTGACGGTGACCGCCCCCAGGTTCTCAATCCGATGGAGTAGGTCGTGATTGTGCCAGATCCGGTCGCGTGGGACGATGCCGTCCGGCAGATTCGGCTCAAGCCCCATGCTCAGCACCAGGTTGCGGGCTCGGTAGACCATCAGGTCGTCACAACCACCCCCGATGCGGGCCACCACGTCAAAACAGACCACCCTGCCGTCGCGGGTCACCGGCTCGACTGCGACGACCTGATGGTCATACGCGACAAGATCCTCAAGCTGCGCAGCAACCCATTCGAAGTAGTCGTGAAACTCGATCCGGAGCGGGAACAAGTCCTTGCGGTTGATGAAGTCGACCAGCCTGCCCTTGCTGTGCAGGTAGCACAGGAAACTGAACTCACTGGCCGGGTTGCGCAACGTCACCAGGTCCTTCAGGAAGGATACCTGCATGGTGGCGTCATCGATCAGCATCCCACGATGCCATCCGAACCGCGGTTGCCGTTCGAGGAAGAGCGCGCTGACCGCACCCTGCGCCGAGGCGCACATGTTGTTCTCGGTGACGGCGATCGCCAGCGCGAGGTTCGAAGGTCCGAAGCCGACTCCGATCAGGTCGTGGATCGGAAGCTGATCCTCGGGAAGTCTCTGATCGTCCGGAAACCTCTGCGGCATACCTGTCCCATCGCGGCCTGGTCGCATGGTCAAGTGCCGGTCGAGGAAGGGTTGAGGGGTCACCGGGCCCGCCTTCCGCGCCGCTTCATCGATCGGCTTGCCTAGGTTACCCTAACCTAACCAACCGGTCCAGCAGGTGATCCGCTCGGGCCGATCTGCGAAGGTGGAGGAGGCCAGATGCGGGTCGTGATGGTCGGCTATCAGACTCCGGGGTACCGCACACTGCAGGCGCTGCTCGGCTCGGCGCACCAGGTGGTGCTGGTGATGACCCATCCGCAGAGTGACCATGCCTACGAGCGGATCTGGAACGACTCCGTGGCCGAGCTCGCCGAGCAGTACGGCGTCCCGTTGCTCGTGCGCCGTCGTCCCGACGACGCCGAGCTGTTGTGCCGGCTCAGGGCAGCGGAGCCGGACATCATGGTGGCCACCAACTGGCGGACCTGGATCCCGCCGGAGGTGTTCACCCTCCCCGCCCAGGGCACCCTCAACGTGCATGACTCGCTGCTGCCTGCCTACGCTGGCTTCGCGCCGCTGATCTGGGCAGTGATCAACGGCGAGCAGCAGGTCGGCGTGACGGCGCACATGATGGACGGCGAGCTCGACGCCGGCGACATCGTGGTGCAGCAGGCGGTGCCGGTCGAACCCACCGACACCGCAACGGACCTGTTCTACCGGACCCTTGAGCTCTATGGCCCGGTCGTCCTCAGTGCACTTGATCTCATCGCGGCCGGCGGGAACCGGTGGACCAAGCAGGACCGCTCGAAGGCCAGCTTCTTCCACAAGCGCTCGCCTGAGGACAGCCGGATCGACTGGACGTGGCCGGCCCGTGACATCGCCAACCTGGTCCGCGCACAGTCCGATCCCTACCCCAACGCGTTCACCTTCCACCAGGGCGAGCGGCTGCGCATCCTGATGGCGTCGGTCTCGGCGAGACGCTACGGCGGCACTCCGGGCCGGCTCGTCATCCGGGACGGGGCAGGGGTGGTCGTCGTGGCCGGAGCGGACGCCCGGCGCGGTCAGCACCCAGGCCTGGTCATTGAGCGGGTGCGCACCGACGACGGGGCGGAGCACCCGGCCGCCGGCTATTTCCCCCGCATGGGCGGCTACCTCAGCAGCCATCCCTGAACGGCTCGGCGCAGACATCACCACATCGCCTAGCTAATTAGGCTAGCCTAATTATATACTTAGTGTAGCCTAAGCTAATCGGAGATGAGGGTGCTTGATGATCACGTCGACGCTGTTCCGCCACCACTACGACGAGATCGATCTCCCGCGTTGCGCTGACCCCCTGCTTACCGCCGCCCACCTGATCGAGTCGGATCTGTCCGACATCCACGTGCTGTATGAGCGGGGCGGTCGATGGTCACTGGCACTCGGGTCTCTCGCCGAGATCACCCTGGATCGTTCCCAGGTGGTGCTGCGCACCGCCACGGGATCGTGCCACACCGTCGCCTGGCAGGAAGCGCCGCTGAACCGGGTCGCCGAGCTGCTTGAGGGGCTACCTGCGGTGGAGTGGCGCGCCTATGGCTGGGCGGGATTCGAGCTGGCCTACGCCTGCGCCGGACTGGACCTCACCAGCGACGACACGTTGCTGCACCTGATCATCCCACAGGTTGAGGTGCACCTGGACGCCGAGCGCACCGTGGTGCGCAGCACTGATGCCGGCGCACTGCACCGGGTCCGCGAACTCCTCATCGCACCTGTCGTGCCGAAGGTCTACCAGCCGAGTCCCATCGACGTGGAGAGCATCGGCTGCGAAGACTACCGCAACGCCGTGGCCGCCGCCGTGCGGGAGATCCGCGATCGCCGCATGCAGAAGGTCATTCTGTCCCGGGTCGTGCCCGTACCGCACCCGGTCGACCTGGTTGGCAGCTACATCGCTGGTCGTCGCCGGAATACCCCCTCGCGATCGTTCCTGCTCAGCGTCGGTGGCCTGCGCGCGGCCGGCTTCAGTCCGGAGATCGTCATGCAGGTGGACGAGAACGGCCGGGTCCGCACCCAGCCGCTCGCCGGCACTCGCGCTATGGCCGAATGCGCCGAGGAGGACCAGCGGTTGCGCACCGATCTGATGCAGGACACCAAAGAGATCTTCGAGCATGCCGTGTCGGTGAAAGCCTGCTGGGACGAGTTGGTCGAGCTGTGCGAGCCCCGCAGCGTCGTCGTCGACGACTTCATGACCGTCAAGCAGCGGGGCACCGTCCAGCATCTCGCCTCATCAGTATCCGGTCAGCTCAGCCCCGGCCACGGTCCGTGGCCGGCGTTCGCGACGCTGTTTCCCGCCGTGACCGCCTCCGGGGTACCCAAGAGGGCTGCTTACGGATGTATCCGCCGCCACGAGCCTCAGGTGCGCGGGCTCTACAGCGGCGCTGTGCTCACCGTCGAGCACAACGGAGCCCTGGACGCCGCCTTGGTCCTGCGCACCATCTTCCAGCAGGACGGCAAGACCTGGCTGCGAGCCGGGGCTGGCATTGTCGAGCAGTCCCGGCCGGACCGGGAGTTCCAGGAGACCTGCGAGAAGCTGCGCAGCGTCGCGCTGCACCTGGTGGCCCGGCACGCCCCGTGACGGTGCCACCCGTTCATCCGACCGGCGCAGGCTCGAGTACTGCACCCGTGGCTCACCCCGATGGTCGCTCATGGCGCAGTCAGCCCGTGTTGGCGGAGGAACTCGAGCTGGTCGGCGACCACCCGCTCGAACATCTCACCCTGGTAGATCTCGAAATGCCCGCCGGGGTAGCGCCGCAGCTCTCCCCGGGGCGCTCGCTGCGCCATCCGGATCGCAGCGGCAGGTGGAGTGATGCGGTCGTCGTCGGCGACACACACCAGCACCGGCATGCCCAGGTTCTCGGCCCGCAGGCCAGGCCGGTACAGCGGCAGCGCCAGCAGGGTCCGGGCAGTGACCTCGTTGCGCCACTGCGAGTCCTCGCCGACCAAGGCCCGCATGCCGGACTCGGCCTCGGGCGCCGTCATCGCCGCGATCTGCCCGGGCTGGCCGACTGCAGGCACCAGTTTCGGCGGGCGGCCCAGCAGGACCCGCACGGCGTCCTGGAGGCCCACCGCCGCCAGCCGGAACAGGGTCCGCGGCGAGGCCTGCCAGGCGACCGCCAACCCATCGGCGTAGGGCACCTGGGTGATCACCGCGGCGACCCGGAAGTCGCGGGCGGCCACCGCGATCACGTGCCCCCCGCTGAACGAGGATCCCCACAGCACGATCCGGTCGGGATCGATCCCGTCCAGGGTCCGGGCGTAGCGGATCGCAGCGTGGTAGTCCTCGTGCTGCCGGCCTACGTCGACGAGTTGGCGGGGTTGTCCCCCGCTGGCACCGAAGTGCCGGTAGTCGAAGAGCAGCACGGCCAGGCCGGCCTCGGCGAATCGCTGGGCGTAAGCAGGCAGGCCGTCGTCCCGGGTGGACGCTAACCCGTGGGCCATCACCACGCAGGGCGTCGCACCGACGGCAACCGAGGGCCGGTACAGATACGCGGCACAGGCCACCCCGTCGGAGTCGAAGGTCAACTCGGTTCGCTCGGCCATCGGCATCGGTCCTCCCCGTTCTCATCCATCGACCACGATGATCGTCGCACTCGATTACGATGATCGTCGCCTCCGATCACGCGGGAGGCAATCCCCAGTACCCGTTCAGCGCCGAAAAGGACGCACTGCCGCGGCCACCGCGTGGCCAGGTTGAGGCCGGAGACAACTGGGACATGGCGGGCTCCCGACATGCGTGCTCCTGATTGTCGACAATCTGACAAGCATGCAACCATATCGTGATGAGCCTTACCGACCGGGAGCGTGCGGTCGTCGACGCCGTCCCCGCTGACCTGTTTATCAATGGCCGCTGGCGACCCGCCACCGGCGGACGGACCTTCGACGTCGAGGATCCGTCCACCGGCAAGGTGTTGCGCGCAGTGGCCGACGCCGCGCCTGAGGACGGGATAGCCGCCCTCGACGCGGCGGTCGCCGCCCAGGCGCGATGGGCGCGGTGCCCACCCCGGGAGCGCGGCGAGATCCTGCGCCGCGGCTACGAGCTGATCATGCAGCGGCAGGAGGACCTCGCCCTGCTGATGACGCTGGAGATGGGCAAGGCACTGCCCGAGTCGCGCAGCGAGGTGGCCTACGCAGCCGACTTCTTCCGCTGGTTCGCCGAGGAAGCCGTGCGGATCGACGGCGGGTACGCCGTGGCGCCAGGCGGCTCGGGCCGGTTTATGGTCCTGCACCAGCCCGTGGGGCCGGCCCTGCTGATCACCCCGTGGAACTTCCCGGCCGCGATGGGTACCCGCAAGATCGGACCGGCGGTGGCGGCGGGTTGCACGATGGTGCTGAAGCCGGCCAGTCTCACCCCGCTGTCGATGCTTGCCCTGACCGAGATTCTCGCTCAATGCGGGCTGCCCGACGGGGTACTCAACGTGATACCCACCTCCCGGTCGGGCTCGGTGATGGAGCCACTGATCCGCGACGGTCGGGCCCGCAAGCTCTCCTTCACCGGCTCCACCGAGGTCGGGCGCATGCTGCTGGAGCAGTCTGCCGAGCAGATCCTGCGGACCTCGATGGAACTCGGCGGCAATGCCCCGTTCCTGGTCTTCCCCGACGCCGACCTGGACGCCGCGCTCGAGGGTGCGATGATCGCGAAGATGCGCAACATCGGCGAGGCATGCACCGCCGCCAACCGCTTCTACGTGCACGCCGACCTGGTCGATGAGTTCGCCCAGCAACTGGCCGAGCGGATGGGCTCGCTGCGAATCGGCCGCGGGACCGAGGACGGCGTGACGGTGGGTCCGCTGATCGAGGCCAAAGCCCGGGAGAAGGTGCAGTGCCTGGTCGATGACGCGGTAACTCGGGGCGCCCGGGTCCTGGTCGGTGGCGAGCCGGTGCCGGGCCCCGGCCACTTCTACCGGCCCACGGTGCTGGTCGACGTGCCACCCGAGGCCGAGCTGCGGCACACCGAGATTTTCGGACCGGTCGCGCCGATCTCCTCGTTCACTGCCGAGGACGAGGTCCTCGCGAGCGCCAACGCCACCCCGTACGGTCTGGTCAGCTACGTGTACACCCGGGACCTGCAGCGCGCCCTGCGGGTCTGCGAGCGGCTTGGGACCGGCATGGTGGGCCTCAACCAGGGCCTGGTGTCCAACCCGGCCGCGCCCTTCGGGGGCGTCAAGCACTCTGGGCTGGGCCGTGAGGGCGGCAAGGTGGGCATTGCGGAGTTCTTGGAGATCAAGTACATCGCCGTCGCCACCTGACCCTGGTGATCACCGGCTCGACGGGGTCAACGGGGTTGGTCATCGGTAGTGCCCTTGGTTCCCTTGGGCATGGACGCGTAGCCAGTCCTTCAGTTCCTGGTCGTCGTCAAACTTCCCGCTGACCATGCATGCGGCTGACCAGGGCGATCTTGGGGTGCTGGTCGGCCGGGCTGTGGTGATCGTGCGCGAGGTCGGCCTCGATCCGGGAAACCGCGTCGGCCATATGCGCCTCGAGCAGGGCGCTCAGCCGGGCCTCCTCGCCGTCCGCGACGGCGTCGAGCAGTGCCCCGTGCTCGACGACCAGCAGCTCCGGCGGCGGGTGAGTCGCCTGCAGCGCGATCAGGCACATCCGGGTCTCGGCCAGGAGCGTCTGCACCATCCGCTGCAGCCGCGGGCTGCCGGAGGACCGGACCAGGGTGATGTGGAAATCCTGGTCGGCGTCGGCCAGGCACACCGGGTCGCCGCTTGCAGCGGCGGTCACGATGGACTGTTGCGCGGCCGTGAGCGCAATCACCGCCGCCTCGCGCCTGCCCTGCTGGACCACCATCCGCGCGGCGGCCTGCTCCACGGCGAGGCGGGCGGCATAAATATCACGGACGTCCTCGATCCCGAGCTCGACCACGAACAGTCCCCGGTGCCGCTCAGCGCGCAGCAATCCCTCTTGGACCAGTCGTTGCATCGCCTCCCGCAGCGGTCCCCGGCTGACTCCGAGCCGGGCGGCCAGGTCCGCCTCGCCGAGCTGCGCCCCGGGCGCAAACCCACCGCGGGTGATGGCATCGCGCAGCCGGTCGGCGATGATTGCGGCCGTCGACCGCCGGGAGATCGGTTCCAGCTCGGTCATCCGACCTCCTGAGGCGCCGGAACGCGGAACAGCGTCCCCAAGCCGGCCCGGCCCGGCTGCGGTCCGGCCAGCCGCAGTCCCTGCCACAGGCTCACCTGATTGGCGGTGAGCACTGTCTTTCCGACTCGCGCCTCAAGCTCATCAAGCCAGCCGGCGGTGTGCAAGGCGGTGTCGGGCAGCAGTATCGCCTCGGCCGCCGGATGGTCGTTGGCCTCGGCGAAGTCCAGCACGTCCTCCCGCTCCAACGTGGCGAGCACTGCTGCGGTGCGGATTCCCCGGCTGGACAGCCGCAGGACGCTGATCCCGGCGCGCGCGAGGAACTCCACGAACCGCTCCGCGACGTCGCCGGGGTAGGTTGCCGCGACCGCGACCCGGCGCAGGTGCAAGCAACGGGCGGCAGCGACGAACGCGAACGACGTGCTGGACGCCGGCACGCCCGCAACCCGCTGCAGCGCCTCGACCTGCCGTTGCGCGCCGTCCCAACCGAGGATGAAACTGCCGCTGGTGCATGCCCAGATGATCGAGTCAACCTGGCCGAGCTGCGCGGCGCCCGCAGCGAGGATCGCCGCGTCCCCGATGTCGCGCAGTGCAGCCTCCCGATGCGCGTCCACCCGCATCTCGGTGTGCACCAGGTGGATGGCCACCTCCGGGCCGATCAGCTGCTGCGCGACACTGTAGTCGTCCTCGGCGCTGTGGCCCGGGTAGAGGATGCCGAGCCGCTGGCGCGGCTGCTGCGCGGTGCTCATTGCCGAGGACATTACCGGCGGCTGGTCCACGCCGGTCAGCCCGAATGCCGCTGGTAGCGCAGGCGCTCCCCAACACTGCCGGATCGCCATACGTCATGGCGCGCCGCTGCCCGCGGACTCCCCGGTGTGGGACACCTCTGGCATGCTCGTATCCCACCAGATGGCCGGGGACGTGCACGGATGGCGTGATGAGCTTGTCACACTGTTCGCTGAGAATCTCGAGCGGTACGTTCGGGGGTTGCCGCTGCGCAATGTGGTGGACAAGACCCGCGGGTACGTTACCGACACCGGCAGCGGCGCTGCTGCCAGGACAGGGAGCCCACCGTGAGTACGCCCGCCGACCTCACCGCCACCGAGCTCGTAGCTGCCTACCGCGCTGGCGAGCTGTCGCCCGTCGAGGCCACTCTTGACGTGCTGGAACGTATTGAGCAACTCAACGAGACAGTGCGCGCGTTCTGTCTGGTGGACCCCGACCAGGCCTTGGCCGCGGCCAAGGCGTCTGAGCAGCGCTGGCAGCAGGGCCAGCCGCAGGGCTTGGTCGATGGGGTCCCGACATCGGTCAAGGACGTTTTCCTCACTGCGGGGTGGCCCACCCTGCGCGGATCGAAGGTGGTCGACCCGGACCAGGCGTGGGTGTTCGATAGTCCCCCGGTCGCCCGGTTACGCGAGCACGGCGCGGTGCTGATCGGCAAGACGACCACTCCCGAGCTGGCCTGGAAGGGGGTGACCGACAGCGCGTTGTCCGGCGTCACGGTCAACCCCTGGGACACCAGCCGCACGCCCGGCGGTTCCAGCGGCGGCAGCGCGGTGGCGGTGGCACTGGGGATGGGGCCGCTGTCCATCGGCACCGATGGCGGCGGTTCGGTGCGCATCCCGGCTTCCTTCACCGGGACAGTGGCGATGAAACCGACCTACGGGCGAGTGCCGCATTGGCCGGCCAGTCCATTCGGCACCCTGGCGCATGCCGGACCGATGGCCCGCTCCGTCACCGATACCACGCTGCTGCTAGACGTGATCTGCGGGCCGGACGCCCGGGACTGGTCAGCGCTGCCCCCGAGCAGCGGCTCGTTCTCCGGGGCGCTGGGCACCGGCGTGCTGGGATTGCGGATCGCCCTGAGCCTGACCCTGGGTTATGCCGATGTTGACCCGGACGTGGCCGACGCGGTGGAGACGGCTGCTCAGGTGTTCTGTGACCTCGGGGCAGAGGTCGAGCTCGTCGATCCCGATTTCGCCGACTGCGTGGCCGACTTCCATGTGCTCTGGTTCACCGGGGTGGCCAAGACCGTGGAACGGCTCACCCACGACGAGCGCAAGCTGCTGGAACCCGCCTTGCGGGAGGTCGTGGCAGCGGGTGAGCGCTGTTCGGCGCTGGGCTATCTCGGGGCGACCGCGACCAGGATGGCGATGGGCACCACGATGGGCGCCTTCCACGAGCGCTATGACCTGCTGCTCACCCCGACCGTGCCGATCACCCCGTTCATCGCGGGCGAAGAGGTGCCGATCGGCTGGCACTCGCCGCGCTGGACCAGTTGGACGCCGTTCACTTATCCGTTCAACATGACCCAGCAGCCTGCTGCCAGCGTACCCTGCGGATGGAGTCTGACCGGACTGCCGATCGGGCTACAGGTGGTTGGGCCCCGCCATGCCGACGCCCGGGTGCTGGCCGCCTGTGCGGCCTACGAGCGCGTCGCCCGGTGGGCCGACCAGCGACCGCCGATGCTGCCCCGCTGATGGATGGTCACCTGCCCGATGCCCTGCAACTGGGCGCTGCAGTCTGGTCTGAGCGCAGCGGTTGCGGCGGTCAGCCACCGGGCGGTGGACCGCCTGGCGGTGGAGGTGGGGTGGGCGGCACCGGCGGAGCAGGGGGCCCCGCGGCCGGCGGTGCGGGGTTCTCGGTCGGCTCCGGCCGTCCGGTCGGCTCCGGCGATGCCACAGCCGGGACCGCCCCGAATGACTGGGCCAGCTCGGCAGCGGGCGGGGGCACTTCTTTGCGGGCAACCTCCTCGGCAGCGCGCACCGCGGCAGCGACCTCCGGATCGGTGGAGGTGTCGAACCAGCCGGCCACCGCCGCGTCGTCGTCCTCTGGCCTGCTGCTGGGCACGTAATCCCGGCTCGGCTCGAACCGGAACACCCCGTCCTCCCCCGGCACCCCCAGCATCTTGGTGAAGCCTTCCAGAGCCTTGCCGAAATCGCTGGGCACGATCCAGACCTTGTTCGCGTCACCCTGCGCCATCTGTGGCAGGGTCTGCAGATACTGGTAGGCCAGCAACTCCGGGGTCGGCTGGCCCGCCTTGATCGCGGCGAAGACCTTCTCGATCGCCTTGGCCTGCCCTTGGGACTGCAGGTAGCGTGCGGCCCGCTCACCCTGGGCACGCAGGATGCGGGACTGCCGCTCGGCCTCGGCGGTGAGGATCGCGGCTTGCTTGGCGCCCTCAGCGGAGAGGATCTGGGCCTGTTTCTGGCCCTCCGCGGTCTTGATCGCCGCTTCGCGATGGCCTTCCGCGCTGAGGATGGTGGCGCGCTTCTCCCGGTCGGCACGCATCTGCTTCTCCATCGAGTCCTGGATGGACGGTGGTGGGTCGATCGCCTTGAGCTCCACCCGGCCCACCCGGATACCCCACCGCCCGGTCGCCTCGTCGAGCACTCCGGACAGTTGACCGTTGATGTAGTCCCGGGAGGTGAGGGCGTCCTCCAGGCTCATTCCGCCGACGACGTTGCGCAGCGTGGTGATGGTCAGTTGCTCAACCGCCCCGATGTAGTCCGCGATCTCGTACACCGCGTCCTGGGGATTGGTGACCTGGAAATAGACAACGGTATCGATGGAGACCGTCAGGTTGTCTTTGGTGATCACCGGCTGAGGTGGGAAGGACACCACCCGCTCGCGCAGGTCGATCCGGGCCCGGATCCGGTCGATGAAGGGCACCAGGAAGTTCAACCCCGGCGAGAAGGTGGCGCGGTAACGACCCAGCCGCTCCACGACCGCCGCCGTGGCTTGCGGGATCACCACCACTGCCTTGACGACGATGATGACGATCGCCAGCACGATGACCGCGAGCACGGCCAGCAGGGCAACATCCATCAGAACTCTCCCCATACCACAGCGGTGGCACCGGAAATGCCCATGACCGTCACGGTCCGGCCAGGTTCCAGTACCTGAGTCTCATCGAATGCTCGGGCCGACCACAGCTCCCCACGCAGCTTCACCTTGCCGCCCTGGGCATCGACGGTATTGATCACCACCGCCTTGCCGCCGACCAGAGCGTCCACGTTGGTGCGCAAGTGCGGCCCGGCGTGCAACCGACGGCTCAGCGCCGGCCGGGCCAGCCCGACGAGGGCGACCGAGGCAACCGCGAAGACCATAACATCCATCCAGAGCGGGGTGCCCAGAGCCGCCGACCCGGCGGCGGCCAGCGCGCCAGTGCCCAGCATCAGCAGCACGAAGTCGCCTGACAGCACCTCGGCGGCGATCAGGAGGACTCCGGCGATAAGCCACAGCACAGCGACCACCTCCCCATAGTGGCAGATCCTGATCACTTGACGTGAGAGTTTTGGCCAGGTCCTGGGGGTGACTATTCATCCTCACCGGTCACGAAGTCGAGGAGTTGCTCGACGGCCCGCAGCAGGGCCGGCTCGAGATCGCGGAAGCTGGCTACCGCGCCCAGCACCCGCTGCCAGCCCTGCGCCGGATCCGCCGCCCCAGCGCGGTCCACCCAGCCCAGCGCTTGGCACACCCCGTCCTTCCACGGCACCCCGCGCGGCACGTCGGGCCAGTTCCGGAGCCGCAGCACCGCAGGGCGTACCGCCTGCCAGATGTCCACGTAAGGGTGCCCGGTGACCAGCACATACTCGGAACGCACCGCCGCCACCAGGCGGGTCTCCTTGGTGCCGGCAACCAGATGGTCCACCAGCACGCCGAGCCGGCGACCCGGGCCAGGCCCGAACTCCACAACCCGCGCAGCCAGGTCGTTCACCCCGTCGAGACCTTCCACGACCACCCCCTCCACCCGTAGGTCGTGGCCCCAGACCCGCTCCACAAGCTCGGCGTCGTGGCGGCCTTCCACCCAGATGCGGCTGGCGCGCGCGGGACGGGCGCGCAGTCCGGGCATCCGCACCGAGCCGGACGCCGACCGGACCGAGATTGCGGGCGCCGGCCGGGCGGGCCGGACCAGCGTCACCGGAGCGCCGTCGATGAGGAACGCGGCGCGCCGAAGCGGGAACGTCCGGGTCCGGCCACGGGCGTCCGCCAGCACCACCGCGTGCCGCTCGCAGTTCAGCACCGCACCGCAGAACCCGCTCTCAGCGTCTTCCACCACCAGACCGGTCTCGGCGGGTAGTTGCGGCACCTCTGGCGCGCGGCGGGGTGCTGCCAGCACGTCCGGCCGGTACCTGATGCTGCGACTCCTCAAATCCTGCTGGGTCGAATCCTGCTGGGTCGAATCCTGAGCGGGCATGGGTGGCGACGGTAGCCGCGGAGCTTGACCGGGGGATATCAGTCACGCCGGGCGTGCCTGTGGCCCGGAGGCGTTCTACGCTCCTATCCCGTGCCCTGTCCCAGCGCGACCCTGGCCGTATGGGCCTCAGCTTGGCTGTACGGTGCCGCCGCCCCAGATGACGTGATCGACGCCCTGCACACCTGGGCTGATCTGCACGAAGTGGTAGCCGCCGACGAGAAGACCGCCGCCGAGCTGCACTTGCCGACCCCGGAGCAGGCTCCGGCCTCGGTGGTCGGCCTGCTCGCCGCGGCCCGGCGAGTCGGTGCTGGCGGGGGGCAGTTGCTGCTTCCCGTGCCTGGCGACGTTCGCGGCCTGCCCGCGCAGGGACCGCTGACCTCAGCCGCGCTGGCAGCCGGCGAGGTGGCCGTGTTGAGTTGCACCGATCTGGCCGGCACTGATCTGGCGGTGGTGCCGACCGCAACCACCGACGCGGTGCTGCGCTGGACGGTGTTCGTGCCCGGCGGAATGCCCCCCGCTCCGGCGCCTGGGCTGCCCGATGCCGAGCATGGCCTGCGCGGTGCGGTGCGTCAGGCGGCGACGACACTGGTGGACCTCGACATCGCGCGGCATCGGCCCGGGGTCCGCGCCGAGATCGCGGCTGCCCTGGAGCGCCGGATCCGGCCGCCGTGGCCGGAGGGGACGCCCGGCCGCGCGTTGCGGGTGCTCCAACAAGCTGACGAGGTGGAGGCCATTCTCCGCGCCGCGGCATCCGACGAGCCGGGAGGTGCCCTGTCGGCGTCTGCGGCGGCGGCCCGCTCCGCAGTGCTGCGGCCGCTGTCCATGGGGGTGCGGGAGGCGCGCCGGTCTGCGGTGAGCGAGGCGGTGCGGGCACTGGCCCCGCGAGCTGGGCGGCGCTGAGCGGCTATCGGCGCGGCTCCGGATACACTCGGGCACAGCACAACGGGGCGCACGGCGTCCCGTTCACACCTACACCCGCCGCCGGGATCTGGGAGCATCTGCGCGGGGCCACCCCCCGCAGATGCTCGGCAACGAGTTCGACCACCATCTCTGCACAGCGCGGATCGCTACCGGGAGTAGCGGCCCGGACGAAACCGATACCCAGGTCAGCGGCTCGCTGCCGGGCCTCGTGGTCGAGGTCCCAGAGCACCTCGAGGTGATCGGAGATGAACCCGATCGGTGCCACCACGACCCCACTGACACCGCGCGCTTGCAGTGCGTCGAGCTGGTCCAGCACGTCAGGCTCCAGCCAGGGCACCCACGGCGGTCCCGAGCGGGACTGCCACGCCACGTCATAGCCAGCCGCCCCGCATCCGGCTACCCCAGCCGCCACCGCAACCAGCCGGGCGGCCTCGGTGACCTGGCGGGAGTAACGGTGACCACCCTCTTCGGGCATCCCGGCCGCTGCGTCCGCAGCGACCGGGATGGAGTGCGCGGTGAAGACCACCCGAAAGGCGGAGCCGACCTGGTCACGTGCGATGCGCAAGGCGTCGGCCCAGGCCGCGACGAACAGCGGGTGGTCGAAGAAGTGCCGTAGCTTGACCAGATCGGGCGCTGCGGGGCCAGCGGCGGCCCGGGCCCGGGCGATGTCCTCGTGGTACTGCCGGCAACCGGAGTACCCGCCCCACGCCGAGGTGGCGAACACCAGTGCCTTGCGCACGCCGTCGGCGGCCATTGCGGTGACGGTGTCCTCCACCATCGGATGCCAGTTGCGATTGCCGAAGTACACCGGCAGCTCCAGCCCGGCTGCTGGCAGTGCTCGCTCGATCGCTGTGATCAGCTCCCGGTTGTGCTGGTTGATCGGCGACACCCCACCGAAGTGCAGGTAATGCTGCGCCACCTGGTCCAGCCGCTCCGGCGGCACGTCCCGGCCCCGGGTGACGTTCTCCAGGAACGGGCGCACCTCGTCCGGGTCCTCCGGCCCGCCGAAGGACAGCAGCAACAGCGCGTCGATGTCGGTCAACGCACTGGGGTTGGTAGCTCTTCAAGAGCCCCCCAACCCGGGTTGGCGATACTTGACGGCATGCCTGCTAGACGCCCACTGCGTGAAAGCCGCCGTCCGCCCATACCATCGAGCCGGTGGTGGCGGGCAGCCAGTCGGACAGCAGGGCGCAAGCGGTGCGAGCCACCGGCATCGGGTCCTCGATGTCCCAGCCCAGCGGAGCGCGGCTGTCCCAGGCGTTCTCGAAGGCCGCGAAACCCGGGATCGACTTGGCCGCCATGGTGCGCACCGGCCCGGCCGCCACCAGATTCACCCGAATGCCGTCCGGTCCCAAGTCGCGGGCCAGGTATCGGCACACCGACTCCAGCGCCGCTTTCGCCACCCCCATCCAGTCGTAGGCGGGCCAGGCCTGGCGGTTGTCGAAGTCCATCCCGACGACGGAGGCACCGCGGCCGAGCAGCGGCCGGCAAGCCATCGCCAGGGACTTGAACGAGTAGGCGGAAACGTGCAACGCGGTGGCCACGTCCTCCCATGGCGCGGTGAGGAATCCCCCGCCCAGGCAGGACGCCGGCGCGAAAGCGATGGAGTGCAGCACCCCGTCGAGCCCACCGATCTGCGCCCCCACCCGCTCGGCCAGTGAGTCGAGGTGCCCCTGGTTCTGGACGTCGAGCTCGAGCACCGGCGCCGGCTCGGGCAGCCGCTGGGCAATGCGCTCCACCAGCCGCATCCGGCCATAACCGGTGAGTACCACCTGGGCACCCTGCTCCTGGGCCACCCGCGCCACGTGGAACGCGATCGACGCATCGGTGATCACCCCAGTGATCAGCAACCGCTTCTTTTCGAGTAGACCCGGCACATCCCCTCCTTCTCGCTCAGCGGCCCACTGACCGCCGTTGCCTGCTAGCGCTTAGTGGCCCATCCCCAGCCCGCCGTCGACCGGCAGCACCGCGCCGGTGATGTACCCCGCCGCGTCCGAGGCGAGGAACGTCACCGCCGCAGCAATGTCCTCGGGAGTGGCCTGCCGGCGCAAGGGGATCGAGGACAGGATCTCCTCCCGACGCGGCGCGGGGAGCTGCGAGGTCATGTCGGTATCGACGTAGCCAGGGGCGACCACGTTAGCGGTGATCGACCGGGAGCCCAGCTCGCGGGCAATCGACCGGGCCACCCCGACCAATCCCGCCTTGCTCGCCGCATAGTTCACCTGCCCGGCACCCCCCGAAAGGCCGACCACCGATGAGATGAACACCATGCGACCCCAGCGCGCCCGCAGCATGCTCTTCGCCGCCCGCCTGGCCACCCGGTAGGCGCCGGTGAGATTGGCGTCCACCACCCGGCAGAACTGTTCCTCGGTCATCCTGAGCAGCAGCGTGTCGTCGGTGATTCCAGCGTTGGACACGAGGATCTCGATCGGCCCGTGCGCCTGCTCCGCCGCGGCGAACGCCGCGTCCACCTCGGCACTGTCGGTGACGTCGCACCGTACCCCGAGCAGGCCCTCCGGGGCTCCGGACCCCCGGTGCGTCACCGCCACCCGGTCACCCTGTTTGGCGAAGGCGAGGGCGATGGCCAGCCCTATGCCGCGGTTACCTCCGGTCACCAGGACTGAACGGGTCACGGGGGTGCCTCCGGTCGGTGTCGGCTAGGGGTTCAGCGGCGACGTTACCGGATCACGACCGGTGGCCGGGGTACTGCTTGCGCACCGTCACCCGGCGGGAAACAAAAGCCACGCCGCCGGGCCGGACACCAGCGGCGGTGGGCGGGGGCTCCCGGCCGGTGTCGCCCACCGCGAGTCATGGAATCCGTTGACCGATCAGCAATGCACTCGCTGCCGTCAGCACCGTGAGCAACATTCCTGCCATCCACCAGGGCCGGCTCACGTCCAATTTTTTGGTCTCGTAGCCAATCTGTTCGGCAAGATCGTTGTAGACATTGCTCAGGTCTTGCTGACTTTCAGCGTCATAGAACTCTCCGCCGGACAGTCGCGCGACTTCCCGCATCGCGTCGTCCTGCGCCGGAACTCGAACAGAATTACCTTTGATGTCCACCACCCCCTGCTCCGTTCCGAAGGAGATCGTGGAGATGGGAACATGCAGGTCGGCCGAGGCAACCGCAGCGGTGAACGCACCCCGAGGACCAGAATAGTCCTCACTGGGAATTGTCTGCTTGCCGTCCGAGAGCAGTACGATCCGGGCGGGCGGTGGGCCTGCGGCATCACCCACTACCGAACCGAATGACTCGATTGCCTGCAACGCTGCGAAAATAGCTTCCCCGGTGGCCGTCGCCTCGGCGAGTTGCAGATTAACGATCGCCTCCTTCACCGACGATCGGTCCGTGGTTGGAGAGACGAGCACCGTCGGTGTGCCGGCGAAAGAGACCAGGCCGAGATTGATACCTGGGGTGAGGTTGTCAGTGAACTCCATGGCAGATTGCTTAGCCGCCGCAAAACGGCTGGGCGTGACGTCGGTGGCCTGCATTGACAGCGAGACATCGAGGACCAACAAGACGGTGGCCCGGTTACGCGGCACCTTCTGCTCGGCGGTCGGACCAGCCAGCGCGACAGTGAACAGCACCAGCGCGACGAACAGCAGTGTCGCCGGGACATGCCGCCGCCAGCCAGGGCTGTTCGGCGCGACGCGTTCCAGCATGGCGAGGTTGGCAAAGCGCAGCATGTGCCGGTGCCGTTGGTGCTGCATCCACCCATAGCCGACCAGCAGCGCGGCGACCACTAGGAGCAGCAGGAACCAGATTGGCGCGGTGAACCCGCCCAGGCTCATGCGCGGCTCCCCGACCAGCGGCGCTTGCGGGACACCGCGAAGCGCACCATATCGGCCACCCAATCGGAGTCGGTGCGCAGCGTGAGATGCCCGGCACCACAGCGCTGCAACGTCCCGGCCACCTCCTCGCGGTGCGCCGCGACCGCGGCGGCGAACTCCCGGCGCAGCAGTGGGGTGGTCACGACCTCCTTGCGCCGTCCGGTTTCCGGGTCGGCGAGCACCACCGCTCCGATATCAGGCAGTTCCAGATCACGCGGGTCGAGCACCTCGATCGCGAGCAGGTCGTGCCGGGCGGACAGCCCGCGCAGTGGCCGTTCCCAATCGAACACCGCACTGGAGCGTGGACCGAGGAAGTCGGAGATCACGGCAACCAGCCCGCGGCGCCGGGGGGGACGGCGGAGCCGTTCCAGCACGGCGGCGAGATCGCCGCGGACACCCTCGGCAGCGCGTGGCATCTCGGCGATGCGCCGGATCATCCCGCGGGCGTGCGGCAAGCCACCCCGGGCCGGGATCCGCAGCAGCTCGGCACCGGTGCTGACGACGGCACCAATCCGGTTGCCACCGCCGCGGGTCAGGTGGGTCACGGCGGCGCAGGCGGCCACCGCCAGCTCCCGCTTGTCGCACTCGGCGGTGCCGAAGTCAAGGCTGGCCGACAAGTCCACGGCCAGCCAGGTCTCCAGTTCCCGATCCGCCACGGTGTCGCGGATGTGCGGTTCGGTGGTCCGCGCGGTGACTGCCCAGTCCATTCGGCGAACATCGTCGCCTGGCTGGTAGGGCCTGGCCTCCCCCGGCTCGGTTCCCGGCCCCGGCACCAAGCCGAGGTGGTTTCCCTGCAGCAGCCCGTCCAGCCGGCGCGCCACGGTGAGCTCCAGAGCACGCAACGCGGTTTCCATCCGGCCCTCTCGCAGCGCGGGCGGCGCCCAGCGGGCCCGCTCACCCTGGCCGGCCTGCGCGGTCATGTCCGTCGGGCCTTCATTCGGCTTGGTCCGCCATGGGCTAGGTCCGGCCTGCGACCCCGGCCGCTGCCCCTGGACCGTGCGCAGCCGGGCTGGTGGCCTGGGGACGCGCCGACACCTGCGGCAGCGGCACCGTCTGCAGCACCCGGCTGACGAGGTGCTCCACCGGCACCCCATCTGCCAGCGCGTCATAGGAGAGCACCAGCCGGTGGCGCAGCACGTCGGCGGAGACATCCACCACGTCCTGCGGCAGCACGTAGTCCCGGCCGCGGAGCAGCGCCAGCGCGCGAGTCGCCGCGACAACGCCGAGGGTGGCCCGCGGCGAGGCGCCGTAGGCCACCCAGCCTGCGATGTCGGATAAGCCGTGCTCGGCCGGGGCGCGGGTAGCCACCACCAGGCGCACGACGTAGTCGACCAGCGCGTGATGCACGAAGACCTGCGCTGCCACCTCCTGCAGCCGGGTCAACTCGCCCGGGTCGAGCACCTGGTGCGGCTCGGGCGGATGCACCCCCATCCGGTACACAATCTCCCGTTCCTCCTCCACGGTGGGGTAGTCCACCAGGAGCTTGAACAGGAACCGGTCGCGCTGCGCCTCGGGCAGCGGATAGACGCCCTCGTTCTCGATCGGGTTCTGGGTGGCCAGCACGAGGAAAGGTGCCGGGGTGGGGTGCGTAGTGCCGCCGATCGACACCTGCCGCTCAGCCATCACCTCCAGCAACGCGGACTGCACCTTGGCCGGCGCCCGGTTGATCTCGTCCGCGAGCACGAAGTTAGCCATGACCGGGCCGAGCTCGACGTCGAACTGCTCGCGCCCCGGGCGGTAGATCCGGGTGCCGAGGATGTCGGCAGGCACCAGGTCGGGGGTGAACTGGATGCGGGAGAACGACCCGCCCACCACCCGGGCCACTGTCTCCACAGCGAGCGTCTTGGCCACCCCGGGCACGCCCTCCAGCAGCAGGTGCCCGCGAGCCAGCAGACCGACCAGCATCCGCTCGACCAGCCGGTCCTGGCCCACGATCACCCGTTTGACTTCGAAGACCGTGCGCTCCAGCAGCTCGGCGTCCCTGGCTGGGGTGCTCGGATAAGCGCTGTCGCCGGGCCGGGCGTTACCCCGCGGAGCCGGGGCCAGCGCCGTACCGTCGGCTTCACTCACGGCTCCTCCTCGCACCACCGCCCGCAATGAGTTGCTGACCGCACTGAGGTCCAAGGGGGCGCCACTGGGTCACGCCTCGCTGGGTCCAGGCCTCACCGGGGTCCAGGGAGACCAAACCGCCGCACAGGTGTGACGGCTGTGAAGACCGGATCACCGCGACTGAGCAGCACGCTCCGCGATCGGCCCGGACCCACGGTCTCAGCAGGGGTTACAGCAGGCGGACGGCGTAGGGCATGATGCCGCTGTAACGCACCGAGGTGACCCGGACCACAGCCCCTGAGTACGGCGCCTCGATCATCTGCTCGGCACCGAGGTAGAGCGCCACATGGTGGACCTGGCCCCGCGATCCCCAGAACAGCATGTCACCGGGGCGCTTCAGGACCAACGGCACCTTGGACCCTGAGTCGTACTGGGCCTCGCTGTAATGCGGCAGGGAGTAGCCGAGCACCGGGGCGAAGGCGTAGATCATCAGACCGGAGCAGTCGAAGCCGACCGCGCGATAGTCGCCGTGGGAGTCCCCGATGCCGCCGTCACGGATACCCACCGTAGGCCCTCCGGCGTCGCCGCCACCCCACGAATAACGGACGCCGCGCTGCGCCATCGCCCGGCTGATCACGGTTGCGACCCCCTTCGATGCTGGTGTCTGAGCAGCGCTGACCACCTGTCCGCCACCGCGGCCAGTGCCCCACTGCACCTGGCCCCGCCGCTGTCCAGCCAACCCAGCGATCACCCATTGCGCGGCGAACTGCTGCTCGAGGTCGGTTTGCCTGGTCCGCAGCGCGCCGGCCCGCTCGCGTTGCGCCCGCTCGGCAGCGATCGCAGCCTGGTAGGCGAGGTCAGCGGCGGTCTTGGCGGTGGCCGCGGCGGTCCGGGCCGACTGGGCGACGCTCAGGGCCCGGCGGGCCTGGGCGTCCTTGTTGGCCGATTGGGTACGAGCCCGCCGCAGGTTCTCCAGCGCGTCAAGCTGCGCACCTCCGACCGCGTCCAGCAACTCCACCCTGGCCAACAGGTCCTGCGGGCTGTCCGAGTCCAGGAACGCCGACAGCGAGCCGATCAGGCTGCCTTGCCGGTAACTCCCGGCAGCGAACTGGTCAAGCTGCCGCTGCGCCGTGCGGATCCGCGCACTGGCCACCTCGGCCTGCGTCCTGGCCTGGTCGGCGGCCGCCTGGGCGGCCCCGGCAGCCGCTTGAGTCGCTCGTAAGCTCTCCAGCGCCTGGTTGGTCTGCTCGCGCTTGACGGCCAGCTCGGACTGCAGGGCCAGCAGTGCCGCGTCGGTCTGGGCGACCTGGTTCGCCAGCCGTCCGATTCGACCGGCGACGGTGTCCGCCCGATCCCAGGCAGCCTCGACCTCGTCGTCTCCGGGGGGAGGTGTCGGGAGTGGCACGGCTCCGCCGACGGCCGGCTGCTCGACCAGAGCGACCGCGGTAAGCACCGCCACAACCATCCCACGACGAACCGAACCGCGCCGTGACCGGATACTCACACCGTCTCCCCCCGGTTGCACCCCTACCATTTCTGGGCACCATCGGCGCGGTGTGATGGCTGCCGAACCCACATCCGCCAGCTGGGTCACAGAATGGGTGCAGCGGCCACTCGGTCGGGAGACCCTACGGCCACGAGCCGGGCAGTCAGTTCACCTGGCGCTCCCGCCCCTGCCAGTACTCCTGGCGCAGCTTGAATTTCTGGATCTTTCCGGTGGCGGTGCGCGGAATTTCCTGGCGGAACTCCACCGACGTCGGCGCCTTGTAGCCGGCCAGCCGGCCTTTACAGTGCCTGATGATCTCCTGCTCGGTGACCTGTGCCCCCTCCGCCACCACGACCAGCGCTTTGATCGTCTCCCCCCACCGGTCGGAAGGAACGCCGATGACCGCCACCTCGGCCACGGCCGGATGGCTGAACACACAGTCCTCGACCTCGATCGAGGAGACGTTCTCACCGCCAGTGATGATCACATCCTTCCGTCGGTCGGAGATCGACAGGTAGCCCTCATCGTCGATCGATCCGCCGTCCCCGGTGTGGAACCAGCCATCAACCAGCACCGCACCGGTGGCCTCCGGATCGTCCCAGTAGCCGGCCATGACGACGTTGGAGCGGGCCAGCACCTCACCGGCCTGCGAGGTGCTGATCCGCACGCCCAGCGCGGGGACGCCGGCCCGAGCCAACCGCCGGGCTCGCTCCTCGGCCGGCAGGTCGTCGTCGGCCGCAGTGGCCCGGTTGAAGGTGAGCAGCGGCGCGGTCTCGGTGAGGCCGTATAGTTGCATGAACTGCCAGCCCAGCTCATCGCCGATCCGCTGAATGGTTCGGGTGGGTGGCGGGGCTCCGGCGCAGACCAGCCGCACGGTGCCGCGGCCGGGGATCGCGCCCTCCCATCGGGTGGCGGCATCGAGCACGGCGTTCCATACCGCCGGGGCGCCGCACATCAGGGTCACGCCGTACTGTTCGACCCGCCGCAGAATCTCCGCACCGTCCACCTTACGCAGCACGACCTGCTGGACCCCGAGTCCGGCGAGCGCGAAGGGCAGGCCCCAGCCGTTGCAGTGAAATATCGGCAGGGTGTGCAGGTAGACGTCGCGTTCCCAGGCCCGGATGTGCAGGGCGAAGGTCACCGCGTTGAGCCAGATGTTGCGGTGGGTCAACTGCACTCCCTTGGGCCGTGCCGTGGTGCCCGAGGTGTAGTTGATCGTGGCGGTGGCGTCCTCGTCAGGCTCGGCCCACGGCCGGGGCTCGGTGTCGAAGCGCATCACCTGCTGCTCGGTCTCGTCACCGAGCACGAACCGGTGCGGGGCACTGACCTGGCGCAGCGCTACGTCCAGCTCGGGGTCGACCAGCAGCACCGACGCCCCACTGTGCGCAACGATGTAGCTCACCTCATCGCAGCGCAGCCGGAAGTTCACCGGCACGCAGATCCGGCCACTTGCCGGCACGGCGTGCAGCAGTTCGATCAACCGGGTCGAGTTGTGGCTCACCACGGCCACCCGCTCACCCTGGCCCACACCGAGTGCGTCCAACCCGGCCTGCCAGGCCCGGGTTCGCCGGGCCAGCTCCCGGTAGGTCAAGCCGGGTAGCGGCGACGCTGGCTGGTGCGGCTCGTCCACCACCGCCACAGATCTCGCGAACGCTGCCTCGCCGCGGTCGAGGAAGTCGGCGACAGTCAGGGGCACCCGCATGGCTGCTACCTCCAGCGTGGCCATTTATTACCGGACGAGCATACTGTTTACCTCACGAGGCCAGACCAGGTGCCAGGACAACCGATAGTTCAGACTCACTGCTGGCGCAGCATGTCCAGCCCCTCGTCCGAAAGAGGAGTTGCCCGTGACCCGACCAGCATGCAGCGTCGACAGCTTCGGCACCCGCAGTTCCCTGATCGTCGGTGACACCTCCTACGAGATCATCCGCCTGGCCGCGCTCGACACGGCGCTCGGCACCTCGTGGCGGGCGCTGCCCTACAGCCTGAAGGTGCTGCTGGAGAACCTGCTGCGGACCGAGGATGGCGTCGGCGTGACCCGCGAGCACATTGCGGCGCTCGCGGGCTGGGAGCCGAGGGCCGAGCCCTCGATCGAGATCCAGTTCACCCCGGCCCGAGTGATCATGCAGGACTTCACCGGGGTGCCCTGCGTGGTCGACCTGGCCACCATGCGCGAGGCGGTCGCGGAGCTGGGTGGTGACCCGCAGGCAGTGAACCCGCTCACCCCTGCCGAGCTGGTCATCGATCACTCCGTGATCACCGACGTGTTCGGTCGTCCGGATGCCTTCGAACGCAATGTCACCCTCGAGTACGAACGTAACCGGGAGCGCTACCAGTTCTTGCGCTGGGGCCAGGAGGCATTTGACGAACTCAAGGTGGTCCCCCCGGGTACCGGCATCGTGCATCAGGTCAACATCGAGCATCTGGCGCGCAGCGTGATGACCAGAAACGGTCAGGCTTATCCCGACACGGTGGTGGGCACCGACAGCCACACCACCATGGTCAACGGACTGGGGGTACTGGGCTGGGGGGTGGGCGGCATCGAGGCCGAGGCGGCCATGCTCGGCCAGCCGGTGTCGATGCTCATCCCGCAGGTGCTGGGTGTCAAGCTCACCGGCTCCATCCCCCCGGGAGCGACCGCTACTGACGTGGTACTGACCATCACCGAGATGCTGCGCCGGCGCGGGGTGGTCGGTAAGTTCGTTGAGTTCTTCGGGGCGGGGGTGGCCAGCGTGCCGCTGGCCAACCGGGCCACCATCGGCAACATGAGCCCGGAGTTCGGCTCCACCTGTGCGATTTTTCCGATCGACCAGGAGACCCTGCGGTACCTGCAGCTCACCGGTCGCTCCGCGCGGCAGCTCGAGCTGATCGAGGCATACGCCAAGGAGCAGGACCTGTGGCACGACCCACACCGGGTGGCCAGCTATTCCGACTACCTCGAGCTGGACCTGTCCACGGTGGTCCCCTCAATCGCCGGGCCTACCCGTCCCCAGGACCGTATTGCACTGATCGACGCCAAGAACGCCTTCCGCCAGGCCCTGGTCGACTTTGCGACCCAGGTGGACTCGACGGTGGATGAGGCGGGTGTCGAGTCCTTTCCTGCCAGTGATGCGCCCGCGGTGAGCAGCGGTAACGGCGGCGGGCGCCCCCGTCCGACGGTCTCCGCAGCGGCCGGCGCGCAGGGCCGCGCCAGTTCTCCCACCCTGGTGCCCAGCGCGGACGGCGCCGGTTACGAGATCGACCACGGCGCGGTGGTGATCGCCTCAGTGACCTCGTGCACCAATACGTCCAACCCGTCGGTCATGCTCGGCGCCGCGCTGCTGGCCCGCAACGCGGTGCAGCGGGGTCTGACCACCAAGCCGTGGGTGAAGACCTCGATGGCGCCCGGCTCTCAAGTGGTCACCGACTACTACCAGAAGGCCGGACTATGGCCGTATCTGGAGCAGCTCGGATACCACCTGGTCGGTTATGGCTGCACCACCTGCATCGGTAACTCGGGACCGCTGCCTGAGGAGGTCGTAAAGGCTGTGCACGACTCGGATCTCGCGGTGGTCAGCGTGTTGTCGGGCAACCGCAACTTCGAGGGCCGGATCAATCCAGACATCAAGATGAACTACCTTGCCTCTCCTCCCCTGGTCATCGCCTACGGGTTGGCGGGGACGATGGACGTCGATCTCGTCCACGACCCGCTGGGCCACGACCGGGATGGCAATCCGGTCTATCTGAGTGACATCTGGCCCTCCGCCGAGGAGATCCAGCGGGTGGCCGAGTCTGCGATCAGCCAGGAGATGTTCACCAAGGACTACGCCGACGTGTACGCCGGGGATGCCCGCTGGCAGTCCCTGCCCACCCCGCAGGGGGAGATCTTCACCTGGGACCCGGCATCGACCTATGTCCGCAAGCCCCCGTACTTCGACGGCATGACAGCCGTGCCATCGCCGGTCGAGGACATCGTGGGAGCCCGGGTCCTGGCGCTGCTGAGTGACTCGGTGACCACTGACCACATCTCCCCGGCCGGGTCGATCAAGGCGGACTCGCCCGCTGGTCGCTACCTGGCCGCCCAGGGTGTCGCACGCAAGGACTTCAACTCCTACGGGTCGCGCCGGGGCAACCACGAGGTGATGATCCGTGGCACCTTCGCCAACATCCGGCTGCGCAACCTGCTGCTGGACGCGATCTCCGACCGGCCGGTCAGCGGTGGCTTCACCCGCGATTTCACCGCCGGCGGGGAGCAGGAGACCATCTACGACGCGGCGCAGCACTACGCCAGGGCGGGCATCCCGCTGGTGGTGGTGGGTGGCAAGGAATACGGGTCGGGGTCCTCGCGGGACTGGGCGGCCAAAGGCACCCGGCTGCTTGGGGTGCGCGCGGTGCTCGCCGAGTCCTTCGAGCGTATTCACCGTTCGAACCTGATCGGGATGGGTGTGCTGCCGCTGCAGTTCCCGGCTGGCGAGTCGGCTTCGTCGTTGGGCCTGGACGGCACGGAGACCTTCGATATCACCGGTGTCACCGCGCTCAACAACGGCTCCACCCCGCGCACCGTGCATGTCACGGCAACCCACGACACGGCCGCACCGGTGGAGTTCGACGCGGTGCTGCGCATCGACACCCCCGGCGAGGCGGACTACTACCGCAACGGTGGAATCCTGCAGTACGTCTTGCGGCAGATGGCGCTTCGCGTCTCGTGAGTGTTTTCTAGTCGGCTGTGCTGAGCGGATTGGTGCCGTCCCAGGTGCCCGTCGACTCGACCGGGGTGAACCGGGCGAACAACTCCTCTCCGTACCAGCCCTCGCCGCGGGTGCGGCGGATCACCTCGGCGTGCGCCCGGTGTCGGTAGGCGAAGGCATGTACGGCTGAGGGGTCTGACCAGAGGCTGAACGTGGCCTGCCGGCCCACTGGGGCTTCTCCAATCCCGACCACCGCCAGCAGTCCGGGGGTGCCGGCGAGCGCAGCGGACAGGCCCGTTGCTGCGCAGTGGAACCGGCGCCAGGCCCGCATCCGGACTTCGGCCCTGGTCAGCACCGCAACGGGACCGCCGGGAGCACCCGGTACCAGCCCCGCGAGGAGGTCGACGCCACCCCAGTGCCCCTGCCCGGACAGCAGGTGCAGGGTCACGCTCCAGCACTCCCCCGCTCGGCCCCAACGGCGGGCCAGGACCGAGGTGGTCAAGAACTCCCGCATTGCCGCATCGTCCTCCCAGACGGCAAACACGGCCGTCCGGGCCGGATCGATCCCGAACGAGGTGCGCGAGCCGCGCCCGGTGCCCAGCACTCGGCAGAACCGCAGCCCCGGGACCGCAGCCAGCCGGAACCGGTCGGTGACGAGTCGAGCCATGACCTGCGGTGCTCGCCACGGCGGTTCCCGGATCAGGTGGAAGGAGGCCATCCGCGGCATGAGACGACTATCCAGCACGGACCGACGATTCCGCATCTGGAGGTGGGGTGCTGTCCCGCACGATCAACTGCGGGCCCAGTAGCAGCCCGGGGCAACCCCCGAGAAACGGTATCGCGATTCCGTCGAGCAACCCGATCGCGCGCCGCGCCATCTCCTCCACCGGCAGCCGGACCGTGGTGAGCGCCGGTCGCACGGCGGCGCAGACCGCGGAGTCACCCACGCCGGTGACGGCCACATCGGGGCCAGCCCGCAGGCCACGTTCGGCGATGGCGTGCAATGCGCCCAGCGCCAGGTCGTCGCTGACCGCGACGACGGCCGTGGGGCGAGGAGCGATGTCGAGCAGCCGGGTGGTGCCGGACCGCCCAGCAGCGATCCGGTCGGCCAGGTCAGCGGTTCGCTCCGGGATCCGGGCGATCAGGTCGTCGCTGTTGGGCAGTCCCAGCGCCCGGCAAGCCCGCCGCCAGCCGGTCACCCGGTCCTCGCTCGCTCCCGGACCGGCTGGGTGACCCAGCAGCGCGATCCGGCGGTGACCTCGACCGTGCAAGTGGTGGACCGCGGCGTCGGTGCCTGCCGCATGGTCGGTGTCCACCCACGGCCCCGGCTGCTCGGCGGTCCAGATCCGGCCCACCGAGGTGAACCTGATCCCGCGCCAGGCCAGCCAGGTGTGCCGCACGTCGCCGGGCTCGACGTGGGAGAGCACGAATCCATCCACCACGCCGTGGGCTAGCAGTTCCTCGTAGGCGGGCAGCCCCTCGCGCCCCGCAGGTGCGGTGAACAGCAGCAATTCGCGCCCCGACGCTGCGGTGGCCCGGCACAGTGCGGGTAGGAAGCGGTCGGCCAGGCCGCCGGTGCCGTCCGGTGGCAGGCCGTAGCCCAGCGCTCCGGCGGCTCGGGTGCGCAGGCTGCGGGCATGCCGGTCCGGCCGGTAACCCAAGGCTGCGATCGACGCCTGAACCCGCCGCAACGTCTCCGGGCGCAGCTTGCCGGGTGCGTTGAGCGCGTTGGACACGGTTTGCCGGGATACTCCGGCATGCTCGGCGACCACCTCAAGGGTCACCGGGCGGCGCGGCACTCCAGACACCCCCACCTCCCCCACGCGCTCAGGCTGCACCATCACAGGGGGTGATCGATTTGTCAACAGAGCGTGCGCCCGACGGTCATTCTGCTGCGGCGAGCACGAGGGCGAACCGATCATCGGGATCAGTCCACCAGGAGCGGCTGGTGAACCCGCAGGTGGCCAGCTCGGCGGTGAGACCGTCGCGCCGGAACTTTCCCGATACCTCAGTCAGCATCTCCTCACCCTCGGCGAACTGCACGGTCATCTCCACGGCGGGCAGCCGCACGGTCATCTCACGGCGGGCCCGCAGCCGCATCTCGATCCACTCCTGCTCGGCGTTCCAGACTGCCAAGTGATCGAAGGCGCGCACGTCGAAGTCCGCGCCGAGCTCGCGGTTGAGCACGTGCAGCACGTTGCGGTTGAACTCCGCGGTCACGCCGGCCGCATCGTCGTAGGCAGGCACCAGCACCGCAGGGTCGGTCACCAGCCCGGCGCCGAGCAGCAGCAGCTCGCCGGGCTGCAGCACGGCGTGCAGCGCGGTGAAGAACCCGGCGCGCTCGGGTGGCCGTAGGTTGCCGATCGTGCCGCCCAGGAAGGCAACCAGCCGGTGCCCGGTCAGGTCAGCGGGCAGCAGTTCCAGATGCCGGGTGAAATCACCGACCACCCCGTGCACCGCGAGCCGGGGGTACTCAGCCACCACGGCAGCCATCGCGGCACGCAGCGCCGCCTCCGACACGTCCAGCGGGATGAAGCGTTGCAGGGACCCGCTCGCGGTGAGCGCGTCGAGCAGCAGGCGGGTCTTCTCCGCGGAACCCGAGCCGAGCTCCACAAGGGTGTCAGCGGCCGCCTGCCCGGCGATCTCACCTGCCCGCAGGCGCAGCAGCTCACGCTCGGTTCGCGTCGGATAGTACTCAGCCAGCCCGGTGATCTGATCGAACAACTCGCTTCCGCGGGCGTCGTAGAACCACTTGGGGGGCAGCCACTTGGGAATGGCGGACAACCCGACGCGGACGTCGTAGTGCAGGGCCTCGGCGGCGTCAGCCGCGGATAGGTGGATGTCGAGCACGGGTGCGGTCATGGCTCCTCGGCAGGTGTCAGCGGGATCGGCACGATTTCCACGGTGGACGGGGTTGCGGTAAGCAGATGGCCGTCGGGCACCGGCTGCCACCCGGCGGCCTGGTCGGTGGGCTCGGAGCAGACCAGCACCGCCCCGTCCCCAGCGCGGACCCACAGGGAGTGGTACACGGCTGTCGCGGCGAGCACCGTGCCGTCGGTGACCAGCAGATTCAGCCGCGAGCCAGGGGCTGCGGCGAGCACCTCGGCGGTGACCGCGGCCAGCGCGCCACCGGGCGGCTCGCCAGCCGAGAGCCGGTGCCTGAGCAGCGCCCACAGCAGCACGGAATCGGTGGGTGCCTCCAGCGTGATCAGGTCGGTCACCGGCAGGCGGGCGGCCAACCCCGCCAGGCTGCGTGGCCAGTGCGCGACCCCCCCGTTATGGCTGAACAGCCAACGTCC
This sequence comes from Pseudonocardiaceae bacterium, assembly GCA_035714625.1. Lineage (GTDB taxonomy): Bacteria > Actinomycetota > Actinomycetes > Mycobacteriales > Pseudonocardiaceae. The sequence continues at coordinate 35,831 of DASTLT010000172.1, forward strand.
GGCCGCAAAGGGGGCACAGGCGGTGTCCACCACCGGCATCCCGACGGTGGCGGAACGCACGGCGGCGAGCACTGCCCCGCTGCGCACTTCCCGGGCCAGCGCGGCGAACGAGGAATCGGTCCAGATCGGGACCGCCCGCCGGTACCGGAGGGGCGTGGTCGCGCCATCGGAATACCAGCCTGCGCCGAAGCCGTCGGCGTTCACCGTGCCACCGCCGCGCATGTCAGTTGGCGCGAAGCTCTGCCGCAGCAGCGAATGCGGTGGGTCCAGCAGCAGCGCGGCTAGCTGGACCGGCGGGCCCAACCAGGCCAGATGTCGGCACACGGATCGACCCCGCCGGCAGTCAGCCGAGCTCCGCGGGCTCGGCGTCGCGAGCGCACCGGAAGCCGGCGAAGATCTGCCGGCGGTAGGGATGGTCCCAGTTCCGGAAAGTCCCCCGGCAGGCCGACGCATCCGTGCCGAAGGAGCCACCGCGCAGCATCCGGTAGTCCCCACCCAGGAACACCGCGGAGTACTCCCGGTAGGGGAACGGCGCAAAGCCCGGGTAGCCGGAGAAACCCGAGGACGTCCACTCCCACACGTCCCCGATCAACTGGTGCACGCCCAGCGCGGAGGCACCGGCCGGGTAGCTGCCCACCGGGGCCGGTTGCAGATGGCGCTGCCCGAGGTTGGCGTGCTCCGCAGCCGGGTCGGTGTCCCCCCATGGGAAGCGCCGGGATCGCCCGCTGGCGGGGTCGAACCGGGCGGCCTTCTCCCACTCCACCTCGGTGGGCAACCGCTTGCCGGCCCACGCTGCGTAGGCCCGGGCCTCGAAGAAGCACACGTGTACCACCGGCTCGGCGGCGGGCACCGGCTCGGTGACACCGAACCGGGTACGCCACCAGTGGCGGCCGTCATGGTGCCAGAACTGCGGGGCGGTCAGCTTCGCCGCGCAGCGGTGCGCCCAGCCCCGCTCGCTCCACCAGCGCGGCTCGTCGTAACCCCCTTCGGTGAGGAACCGCTGGTAGTCGCCGTTGGTCACCGGAGTGGTGTCCAGCCAGAACGCGCCGGTACGAGCCCGATGCGCAGGCCGTTCGTTGTCCAGCGCCCACGGTTCGGTGGAGGTGCCCATGGTGAACTCACCGGCGGGTATCAGCACCTCGGGGGGGAGGTTCGGGACCCGCGGCGGACGCGGGAGCGGGGCGTGCAAGGCGGGCGCACCGACCCGGAGCTGATGGGTGGCCAGCATCGTCTCGTCGTGCTGCTGCTCGTGCTGCACGATCATCCCGAAGGCGAACCCGTGCTGCACCAGCCGCTGCCCTTGCAGCGGCGTGTGCTCCAGCACGTCCAGCACCTTCCTGCGCACCTCGCTCACATATCCCCTGGCCTCGGGGGGGTCGAGCAGCGGCAGGGCCGGCCGGTCCGGCCGGGGATGCTTGAACGCGTCATAGAGGTGGTCGATCTCGGGCCGCATCGGCTCGCGCCCGCCCACATCACGGACCAACCAGAGCTCCTCCTGGTTACCGATGTGGGCGAGGTCCCAGACCAGCGGCGACATGATCCGGGAGTGCTGGCGGCCCAGCTCGCCGTCATCCACCGCATCGGTCAGTGCCGCGCTGCGCGCGCGGGCGCGCTCCAGCTCGGTGACGAGACGGTCCCGCAAGGCGGCGGTGCCCAGCTCAGTGATCGGCGTGCTCACAGTGAGTGACCCTCCGGTCTGTCATCGGGATTCGTCGGCGGGGCAGCGACCGCGGCGGACCCGGCGTTCGGTGATCTCCTGCACCAGCCGGTGCACCCGCGCTGGTGCGTCGAGGGCGGGCAGCGCGCGGCAGGCCAGATCGAACACCGCCCTCGCCGCCGCCCCCAGCACGCGGTCTTGCAGACCGTGCCTGGCGGCCTCGAACCACCGGCCCACTGCAGGTGCACAGGCGGCGCGCGCGGCGTCGGTGACCACGGGGTCGGCCAGTAGGGCAGCCAGCACAGCCACCGGCACCAGCCACTGCCCGGCCGGCTGGGCGTCCAGGTAACGCACCTCGAGATGCCCGCGTGGCCGTACCGGCGGGAACAAGGTGGTCAGGTGATAGTCGAGATCGGCGGTGCTGGGCGGCCCGGGGAGGGCACCGGACAACCAGTCGGCAAAGGTGACTCCGGTGGGAACCACCCAGCTCCTAGCGGCCCGTCGTTGGCACAGCAGCGGGGTGTCCAGCGCCCGGCGGGCCCAGTCCACCGCCGGGTCCCAGTCCGCGGCCAGCCCCGGATCCACCGGACTGGGCATGGTTCGCGCCGGGTCCAGCATGAACCAGGCCTGCATCCGGGAGGACGCCCAGCCGGTGCACCGGCCACCCAGCCAGGGCGAGTTGGCGAACGCGGCGAGCAGCACCGGGCCCAGATCGTGCAGAGCAGCCCAGCGCTGGGTGACCTCAGCGCCGGTGCCGGCGTCCAGGCACACCTGCACGGCGGCGGTGGAGCACATCATGGCCCGGCCCATCGGACCGATCCGGTCGAAAGCGGTCTCCATGGCCGCGTACCGCGGGATATCGATCAGCCTGCGGGAGGGACGATAGGGGTCGGCGCCGGAGGCGAGGAGGACCAAACCGGGATCGAGTAGCTCGTTCAGCGTGGCGGTATCGCCATCCACAGTGGCGACAAGCTCGGTCAGCGAGGCGCAGGGAGGGCTGGAGATCTCGAGCTGCCCTCCGGGTTCAACGGTGACGGTAGAACCGGACGGGAGAGGGGTCTGCGGACTGTCGGGAACGAGGGAGGACGGGGCGTGCGGACCGAGCGCGTCGGCCAGGTGCTGAGCCTGCAGAGGGCGGTGCGGGTTCCCGGAATGCTGTACCACCCACTCCAGTTCGGCCCCGAGCCGCGTCGGGGGACCGTGCTTGAAGCAGACCGAGGCAACGTAGACCTCGGCTTCCTCCCGGGTGCGCACCACCGTGGGTGGTGCCGACGGGGCCAACACCATGGGTGGTGCTGACGGGACCAGAGTTGGGAAAAACGGTACCCGTGCCGTCACGCGACCCCCACCTCCTGCTCGTGCCTGCGTCAATTCCCCCGCCACGCTACCTAGTTGCCCTGACACCCGCAGCGTTACACCAATCCGTACGTACGTCCTCCTAACGCCGTACCCTGGTGGCGTGCCTCGGGTCAGCCAGAGCCATCTGGATGCCCGCCGCAGCCAGATCTTGGCTGCCGCGCGGCGGTGCTTTGCTCTGTTCGGCTATGAGGGCACAACGGTTCGCCGGTTGGAGACGGCCGCCCAGTTGTCCCGGGGAGCGATCTTCCATCACTTCGGCGACAAGGAGTCCCTGTTCCTGGCGGTGGTCAGGGACGACGCCCGGCAGATGGCCGAGGTGGTCGGGGAGCAGGGGCTGGTGCAGGTGATGCGCGACGTGGTGACCGGCACCGGGATGCCCGGGCCGGCAGAATGGCTCAGCACCCGGCTGGAGGTCAGCCACCGGCTGCGGACTGACCCGGCGTTCCGGGCCCACTGGGCCGAGCAGTCCCTGGAGCTCCGCACGGCCGCCCGGTCCCGGCTGGAGTGCCAGCGCCAGTGCGGCATGGTCCGCACCGACCTTCCGCTGGAGGTACTCGCCGGGTATCTGGAGCTTGTACTCGAGGGGGTGCTCACCCACCTGGCCACCGGGCGGCCCGCGGACGAGCTGACTCCGGTGCTCGACCTCGTCGAGGCCACCGTTCGGCGCCGTGCCCCCCAGCCAGGTCCGCAGGGTTACACGAGCGCGAACTGAGTGTGGTAGAGCTGCGCGTACCGGCCATGGGCCGCGAGCAGCTCGTCGTGGCTGCCGCGCTCCACCACCACCCCGTTTTCGATCACGAGGATCTGGTCCGCGGTGCGGATGGTGGACAGCCGGTGCGCGATGACCAGCGCGGTACGTCCGTGCAGCGCCTCGGTCAGCGCGGCCTGGACGGCCGATTCGGACTCCGAGTCCAGGTGCGCGGTGGCCTCGTCGAGGATCACCACTCGCGGCCGGGCCAGCAAGAGCCGGGCGATCGTCAGCCGCTGCCGTTCCCCACCGGACAGGCGGTACCCACGGTCGCCCACCACGGTAGCCAGCCCCTCGGGCAGTGCGTGCACCAGATCAGCCAGCCGGGCCCGGCGCAGCGCGTCCCACAGCTCTTCGTCGTCGGCCTGGGGGGCTGCGTAACGGAGGTTGGCGGCGATCGTGTCGTGGAACAGGTGCCCGTCCTGGGTCACCACGCCCACGGTGTCCCGCAGTGTGGCGAAGGACAACTCACGGACGTCCACGCCGTTCAGCCGCACCGCGCCGGCATTGACCTCGTATAGCCGGGGGACCAGCGAGGCGATCGTCGACTTGCCGGAACCTGACGAGCCGACCAGCGCCACCACCTGCCCCGGCTCGGCCCGGAAGCTCACTCCGTGCAGCACCTCCGCGCCGCCGCGCCCGTCCAGCGTCGCCACCTCCTCCAGCGAGGCCAGCGACACCTGCTCGGCTGACGGATAAGAGAAGCGAACGTCGTCGAACTCCACCGCCACCGCGCCGTCAGGCACGGTCCTGGCATCCGGCCGCTCGGTGATCATCGGGCGGACGTCGAGCACCTCGAAGACCCGCTCGAAGGCCACCAGCGCAGTCATCAGGTCGACCCGGGCACCGGCCAGTGCGGTCAGCGGCGAATACAGCCGGGTGAGCAGCAACGCGAGCGTGACCACGGTGCCCGGGGCCAGCTCACCCCGCAGCGCCAGCCACCCCCCCAGCCCGTACACCAGGGCCTGGGCCAACGCGGACACCAGGGTCAGCGCGGTGAGGAACACGCGCGTCGCCATCGCGCTGCGCACCCCGATCTCCTTGACCCGCGCCGCTCGGTCACCGAACTCGGCGGCCTCGATGTCCGGCCGGCCGAACAGCTTGACCAAGGTGGCACCCGGCGCGGAGAACCGTTCGGTCATCTGGGTAGTCATCGCCGCGTTGTGGGTCGACGCTTCGCGCCGCAGATCAGCCAGCCGGGCTCCCATCCGACGGGCCGGGACGACGAACACCGGCAGCAGCACCAACGCCAGCACGGTCACCTGCCAGGACAGCGTGAGCATCACCACCAGCGTGAGCACGAGCTGGATGACGTTGGTGACCAGCCCGGACAGGGTGGAGGTCAGCGCGGTCTGCGCGCCGATCACGTCGTTGTTGAGCCGACTGACCAGTGCCCCGGTGCGGATTCGGGTGAAGAACGCCACCGGCATCCGCTGCACATGCTCGAACACCGCGCGCCGCAGATCGAGGATCAACCCCTCCCCGATCCGGGCCGACTGCCATCGGGAGGCGAGCCCGACTCCGGCATCGACGACCGCGAGCGCCGCGATGAGCAGGGCAAGCCCGACGACCAGCGTTACCCCCGCGTGTCCAACGATGGCATTGACGACCCGTCCGGCCAGTACCGGGGTGGCCACGGCGAGCACCGCGGAGACGGTGCTCAAAACCAGGAAGACCAGTAGCGACCACGTGTGCGGTCGGGCGAATGCGACGATCCGGCGCAGGGTGCCCGGCGCAAGAGTCCGTGGGGTGCCCGGCGCCTTCATCGTGCTGCGCATCAGCGTCCACGAGTTGTCCATTGAGGCCCCCTTAGTCGCCGCGCAACTGCCAGTGGCCTCCGGTGCAACGTTGTAAGTGTCTACCTGCTTCCCTGGTCAGAGGCAGGCACCCAGGGGGCGGCGCCGGGCAGCGCCGTCCCATGGTGAGCGATCGATGGCGGGCAGCGCAGTTACTTCTTCTTCGTCCGGGTTGCGCCGCCGCGACCACGCAGCGTCACACCCGACTCCGAGAGCACCCGGTGCACGAAGCCATACGACCGGCCGGTCGCCTCCGCGAGAGCTCGGATACTGGCCCCCTTCTCGTACTTCTTCTTCAGTTCCGACGCGAGCTTGTCCCGGGCGTTGCCAGTAATCCGGCTGCCCTTCTTCAGGTCGGCCACCTCGACACGCCTTCCTACTTGCACTGGTCGGGCCGGTCATGGCCCTCCTGGCAATGATCGACCAAGACGCGCGATCTCCGCTAGACGATCTCTGGGTGGATCTGTGAGCGGTACGTCCGTGCGGGCGAAGGAGATGATCACAATGGCGGTATCGCTGCGACACGGTCGGTCGCCGACAGGCTGACCAGACGGCCACTCGATCGGTCATCGACCTAAGCGAGTTGCACCAGGTCGAGGTACTCGGCGCTCCAATGATCCTCGGTACCGTCCGGCAGCAGGATCACCCGCTCGGGTCGGAGTGCCTCGACCGCGCCGGGGTCGTGGGTGACCAGCACCACCGCACCCGGATAGTGCCGCAGTGCCTCGAGCACCTGCTGTCGTGAGGTCGGATCGAGATTGTTGGTCGGCTCGTCGAGCAGCAGCACGTTGGCCGCGGAGGACACCAGCGCGGCCAGCGCCAGCCGGGTCTTCTCCCCGCCGGACAGGGTGCCCGCCAGTTGGTCCAGTTGCTCGCCACGGAACAGGAAGGCCCCCAGCAGCGTTCGCAGCTCCTGCTCGGGAGCATCCGGTGCGGCGTGCCGCACGCTCTCCCACACCGTGTCGCCGGGATCGAGGGTGTCATGTTCCTGGGCGAAGTACCCGACCCGTAGGCCATGCCCCGCTTCCACCCGTCCAGTATCCGAGCTCTCCATCCCCCCGAGCAGTCGCAGCAACGTGGTCTTCCCGGCACCGTTGAGGCCGAGTACCACCACCCGGCTACCCCGATCGACCGCGAGGTCCACCCCGCTGAAGATCTCCAGCGAGCCGTAGGACTTGCCCAGCCCGCTGGCCATCAAGGGGGTCCGTCCACACGGCGCCGGCTGCGGGAAACGGATCCGGGCCGCTCGTTCAGCCTGCTGCTCGGTGGGAGTCTCGGCCAGCAGCGCCGAGGCCCGCCGCGCCATGTTCTGCGCGGCGACGGCCTTCGTCGCCTTGGCCCGCATCCGGTCCGCCTGCACCATCAGCGCGCTGGCCTTCTTCTCGGAGTTGGCGCGCTCCCGGCGACGCCGCTTCTCGTCGGCGGCCCGCGCGTCCAGGTAGCGCTGCCAGCCCATGTTGTAGATGTCCGCCTCGCCCCGCACCGCGTCGAGGAACCACACCTTGTTCACCACCGCGGCGAGCAGCTCGACGTCGTGGCTGATCACCACCAGGCCGCCGTCGTGCCCGGTGAGGAAGTCCCGCAGCCAGTTGATCGAGTCGGCGTCGAGGTGGTTGGTCGGCTCATCGAGCAGCAGGGTGGTACCGCGAGGGCCCCCGGCGCCGTCCGAGGCGGCGAACAGGATCCGGGCCAGCTCCACCCGGCGCCGCTGCCCGCCGGACAGCGTTCGCAGCGGCTGGCTCAGCATCCGGTCGGGCAGTCCCAGGTTGGCACAGATCCGGGCCGCCGCACTCTCCGCGGCGTACCCGCCGAGCCCCGCGAACCGGTCCTCCAGGTGGCTGTAGCGCCGCACGGCCTGGCTCTGCTCGTCGCTGTCGGCCAGCTCGGCCATCGCGGTCTGCCACTTCTCCATCTCGCGCAGCAACTGGTCGAGCCCGCGGGCGGAGAGCACCCGGTCCCTGGCCGGGATCGACAGGTCGCCCTCCCTGGGGTCCTGCGGCAGGTAGCCCAGCTCGCCGCCGCGGCGCACCTGGCCGCCGTAGGGCTGGCTCTCCCCCGCCAGCACCCGCAGCGTGCTGGTCTTGCCTGCGCCGTTGCGACCTACCAGGCCGATCCGGTCGCCAGGTTGCACCCGCAGGGTGGCGCCGGACAGCAGGACCCGGGACCCGGCACGCAGCTCCAGGTCGGTGGCTGTGATCACG